>JAODNO010000184.1 GCA_025465235.1 Pseudonocardia sp. | reverse complement strand
AGCGGCGCGGCATCACGGTGGGGCTGGCGTCGGACGGCCCGGCGTCGAGCTCGAACCACTCGATGCTGCAGGCCATGAAGTTCGCCGCCCTGATCCACAAAGGCGTGCACCGGGACCCGGAGATCATGACCGCCGAGAAGGCGCTGGAGATGGCGACCATCGACGGCGCACGGGCGTTGGGTCTCCAGGACACGGTCGGCTCGCTCGAGGTCGGCAAGCGGGCTGACGTCGTCGTGCTGGACATGTCGAACTTCTGCGTGTCGCCCGTGCACGCCGCCGTATCGGCGCTGGTCTACAGCCAACGCGGGGACGAGGTGGATCGCGTCTACGTCGACGGGCGGCTGGTGGTCGCCGGCGGCGCGCTGGTGACCCTCGACCCCACGGCAGTCCGGGAGCAGTCGTCGGCTGCGGCTGCCGGCCTCGCCTCACGAGCGGGCACGGACCGCTTTGCCCACCGGGAGTGGCGCTCCCTGATCCCCCGGTCCCTGCAATGAATTCTCCAGTCCTGGTCGACGAAAGTGCGTGGCGGATGGCGTAGGAGCTCCTGCCGTGCCGCCAGTTCCTCTGCTGTGTGCACACTTTCGTACATAAGCCCCATGAGGGAAAGCGTGCGCAAGGCCTGGAGCTGCGGAAATATCGCGCCGTCGTGCTTGACACCGGCAGAGACCTCGACCACACTCCACATGTGGCCATGCCACTTTACCCAGTCAAGGAACCACGCTCAGCTTTGTGCACGACCAATCCCAGGATCAGCTCGGGACCAGGAGGGCGACGGTGCTCACCGCGACAAAGGACTTGATGCTGCCAGCGACGGTCACCGGATCATGGCCGCGACCTCGCTGGTTCACCGAAGGGCTCTGGGGACGCCCGATGCACCGAGCGATGCTTGATCTGACCTACCGGGAACAGTTCTCGGACGCGCTCGCCGCGCTACTGGTCGATCAGGAGCGTGCGGGCCTGGATATCCTCACTAACGGCGACTACTTTCACGACCAAGACCTTGGCGGTTTCGCGTGGATGCACTACGCGGTTGAGCGTTGGTCGGGCTTCGACCGTTCTGGCGAGTCTCGGCGGCTCGAGTCACCGTACTCGCCGGGACCATTGCTGAACGAAATCGGAAACGGTTGGCGATGGCCCTACGTTGTCGGCAAAGTAGACGCCGATCCCATGTCGCCGCTGGACTATCCGTTGATTCACCGAGCTGCCCAGCAACGAACGGCGAAGCCGGTGAAGTTCGGCACCGCTTCGCCGCAATGCATCAGCAAGTACCTCGACATTCGGACCGAATCGTACGCAAGCGACAAGCGTCAGCTCATCTGGGACATGACGATGACGATGAACCAGGAGCTGCGTGACCTGCAAGCTGCTGGTTGCCGCGTCATTCAGATCGAGGAGCCCATAATTCATATGGCCGTACTGAATGGCTCGGACGACGGCCTTGTTGACTTCTTGGTGGATGCCTGGAACGCCGGCCTGGAGGGCCTCGACGAGTCAGAGATCTGGATCCATACCTGCTGGGGAAACCCAAACATGCAACGGATCATCCAGGACCCGTCATACGAGAAGTCCATCGAGATATACCTCGAGCGCATGCGCGGTGACGTGTGGACGATCGAGATGAAGGACAGCAACTTCAGCGAGCTTGCCCTCTTCGCCCCATGGAAGGGGCGCCTGCCCAAGAAGGTCGCTACTGGCGTGGTCAGTCACCGGCGCCTACAGGTCGAGACGGCCGAAGAGGTTGCTGGCGATATTCGGACAGCGCTCAAGTACATCGACGCGGACCAACTCGTATTATCGTCTGACTGCGGTTTCGGCCGCCAGGGATGCGACCGGATGATCGCTCAATACAAAGCAGCCGCGATTGCCCGTGGGCGTAACATCATCCTCGATGAGCTGGGCCTCGACGAACGTCCCGTGCGGATCGCCGTCCAGTCGTAAACTTGGCGACACTGTCTGTGCTTGGCAGTGTCGAGGCAGTCGCTGGAGAGACACCTGGAGCGTCTGGTGGGGGCGAACGGTGGGTTGCCGTCGGTTGTGCTGGCGCGGGCGACCTTCGCCGTAGGTGTTTGTACCTGCGCCGACCGTTCAGGCACTCACGCCGCCGCCGCGGCGGCGGCGGAGCCCATCCGCAGGGCATCAGCGACCTCCGAAGCGCTGGGACGTGCATCGGGATCGCGCATGACCATTCGCGGCAGGACTTCGGCGAGGCCTCCACAGAGGTCGCCAGGCACCTTCGGGTCCCGGAACAGGCGGGCCAGCGCCGCCTCGATCGGAGGTCCGTCGTATTCGCGGCGTCCGGTCAGCGCCTCCAGCAGCACCAGCCCGAGGGCGTACACGTCGGCGGCCGGACCGACCGCCTCACCGCGCACCTGCTCGGGCGCGATGTAGGCCGGGGTGCCCTCGATCACGCCGGTGGTCGTGACGCGGGCTGCGTCCACCACGCGGGCCAGGCCGAAGTCCGACAGCCGCGGCGCGCCGTCGGCGCCGAGCAGGATGTTGCCCGGCTTGACATCGCGGTGTACCACTCCGCGGCAATGCACATAGGCGATGGCATCGGCGATCGAGGCGCCCAGCTGAATCACCTCAGGAACCCGCATCGGACCACGGCGGAGCACGTCATCGAGGCTTGGCCCCTCGACGAGCTCCATCACCGCATAGGGGCGGCCCGCCACCACACCGGTGTCGTGCAGCGCCACCAGCCCGGGATGGTCGAGCCCGGTCAGCGCGCCAGTCTCGCGCTCGTGGGCGCATCCCATCCCCGGCGCGGCCGGTCCGGTGAACAGCTTGATCGCGACGGGACGCCCGACGTGTCGGTCCCAAGCCCGGCGGACCTCGGCGCTGCCGCCGAGCCCGAGCACCGGCCCGACCTCGTAGCGGTTCGCGAGAACCGACCCGATCCGATGCTTGCGCACCCCGATCCTGTCCACGTCAAATACTTCCCCTGCTCGTTTTCCGGACCCGTCGCCTCTGGGATGCAGGCCCTGTCCGGCATGTCCAGGTCCAGGCGCTGGCTGCGCTGAGCGCGCCAGTTACTGGCCAGGATCGCGATCCGCCACGGGAACAACGACTCCCCCGGGTCCGCATGTTCCCCGCGATCACGTTACCCGGCGAACGGAACGCAGCCCTCCCGCGGCGCTGGTGGCTGGCCGCCACGCAGGCATTCCGGGCAGCTGGAAGCGGAGATGGACATTGGCCCTGACGACATCTGACCGGTGGACGGCCCAGTCTGGACGCGGCCGAGACACCGACCAAACAGAGGACCAACGTCATGACCGGCACCACCAGCCTCGGCGTGATCCTCGCCAACCACGGCAACGCCATGAACGCGTGCCACGGGGACGCTCTGGTCGGGACCTTCGCCGACGACGCACTCCTCAACGGCGCACACCGCGAGCTCGTGGGCACAGAGGCCATCGTGTGCGGTACCAGGATCGTCAGCTTGATCGTTATCCGCCCGCCGGCCCGAGCAGATGCCAGCCACGGCCGCTGGGCCGCGGCCGGCCGATCGCCGACTACGACGGCCGAGGGGTGCCGTCGGGGGCGTCGGCGATGAAGTCGACGACGAAGCCGGCGACGAGACCGGCGTTGAGGATCGTGCGCGCTGGGCCACGGCCTGCGATCGGCACGGCGGCACCGGCGATGGCCACGCAGGCGGTCGGGTTCGATCTGCCGTTCCGCGGGCGGGCCGCGGAGCTCTCCGCCGTGCGGGCGGGGCTGAGCGCGCTCGCCCGTGGGCAGGGCACGATCCTCGTGGTGCGCGGCGAACCAGGTATGGGCAGGTCGCGACTGCTGGCCGAGGCCCGACGGTTGGCCCAGGCGGCGGGGGTCCTCTCGTTCTGCGGCGTAGCCGACCGCAACGCCTCGATGATGCCGTTCGGCGCCGTGATGGACGCGTTCCTCGGTGGTCCGGATCCGGTGCTGGATGCGAAGGTCCTGCGCCCGGTGGCGGCCACACCCGATCTGCGGTTCCTGCTGGTCCAGACGATTCGGGAGCAGCTCGCAAAGGCGGCGGTGCGCGCGCCGCTGCTGGTGACGATCGACGACCTCCAATGGGCCGACGGAGCCAGCCAACTGGTGCTGCGAACGGTGCCGGCCCGGCTGGCGAGCTACCCCGTCATGTGGGTCCTCGCCGTGCGGAGCACCGCCGAGGCGGGCGCGACGCAGACGACGATGGACCGGCTCGCCGAGGCCGGCATGCAGGTCATCGACCTGCAGCCGCTGGATGCGGACGCCGTGGAAGCCGTCACCCACGACGTGTTCGGCCACGATGTCGACGAGGCCGTGCGCGATCTGGCGCGCCGCGCGTGTGGAGAGCCGCTGCTGCTGGTGGAACTTCTGCGAGGGCTGGCCGAGCAGACCCTTCGCGTCGGTCGCGGCGACGGGTATCGCCGGCTGCCGGACCGGTTCCGCAGGCTGGTGTCGCAGCAGCTGGCCTGCCTCTCCGACACCGCGCGTGGGACGCTGCAGATCGCCTCGGTGCTCGGACGGGACTTCACCGTGCGTGAGCTCGAGACCCTGCTCGACCGGCCGGCGTCGGCGTTGCTGGAGCCGCTGGGAGAGGCCGTCACCGAAGGTCTCGTCGTGGCACGACACGACGGCTTCGCGTTCCGGCACGCCCTCGTCCAGGAGGGGATCCAGGAGGGCCTGCCGGCCGATCTGGTGCGCAGACTGCGCCACCAGGCGGTCGACGCCGGGCTGCGAGCGGGTCGCCCACCGGAGGAAGTGGTGTCGATGCTCGTCGATGCGGCCCTGCCCGGTGACGCCCCCGCGGTCGCGTTGCTGCGGCAGGCCGCTTCGGTGATCGCGGCCACCGATCCGACCCGGGCCGCGGACCTCTCTGTGCAGGCCATGGCGCTGGCCTCGCCCGCCGGGGCGGACCGGGGAGCGCTCATCGCGGAGACCGGTCAGCTGCTGCTGCACGCCGGCCGTCCCGCACAAGCCATCGCGCTGGCCGAACGGTCGTTGCAGTGTCCGCTCGATCCCACCGCCGAGGCTCGGCTGCGGTTGATCATCGCATCGATCACCGGCCTCGCCGCAGACCTGTCATCCGCCGACGCGATCCGACAGTGCCGGATCGCGCTGGACCTGTCAGATGTGAACCCGCCGGTGCGCGCCGAACTGCTCGCGGTGCTGGCGCTGACGACCGTCCACGACGCAGGTACTGGCGCTGCCAGCGAGGCGGTTGCAGACGCGCTGGCTGTCGCCCGTCGGACCGGCAGCATGAGCGCGGAAGCGCTCGCCACCACGATCGGCGCCATGATCAACATGCAACGCTCCGGCTGGGAAGCGTGTCTCGCCGGCCTCGAGGATGCCGCGATCCTCACCACTCGGGTACCGGTGGCGCACCGACTGTGCGTTCCCCAGGTCTGGACGGCCATGGTGCTCGCCGCCGCCGGGCGGGTCGAGGAGGCCCTCGCCGCGGCAGGCCGCCGGGCAGCGAATAACCCTGGCATACCGGTCCTCGTCGCCGCGCACGCGCGCTCCCACGGCCTGCTCGTCAACGACCCGGACCAGCTGAACCGCGTGGCCTCGCTGCTCGCCGGTAGTCAGCGGCCGCTGGCCTGCGCCTCCGCTCAGGAGGACGCCGGCAGGCTGGGCGCCGCGCGCAACAGCAAGCACGCGATCGGGTTACTGGAAGCGGCGATGCGCACGTACGAGGAAGCAGGCGCTCACCGGGACGCCGCCCGCGTCCGTTCCCGGCTGCGCGAGCTCGGCGTGCGCCGCCGCCGCATCGTCCGGCCGGGAAGCGGACATGGCTGGCAGGCTCTGACGCCCACCGAGCTCCACGTCGTGCGACTCGTGGCCGACGGCGCCACCACCGCTCCGCTGCGGAGCAGCTCTACGTCTCGCCGCACACCGTCAGCACGCACCTGCGACACGCCTTCGCCAAGCTCGGCATCACCTCACGCAACGAGCTGATCCGCATCGCGCTCTCCCGCGCGGAGGCGGTCATGTCCTACCCGGGCCGCGGACCGGAGAGGGCTGTGCGCACGGCCCGATCAACGGGGACGATCACGATCGTGCAGTCGGGTCGGCACCGCACCTGATACCTGCCAGCATGAGTCCGAGGACTCCAGTCAGCACCTGGGCATGACAGCCGCTGGCAGTGATGCGCACGGTGGCCATCACCGCGATGCTGGTTACGTGCAGCAGATACCGATCACGCTCCTCGTCAGTCGCGGAGTCGGTCGGTAATGGTCGGGAGGGCGGCATGAACCAGCGGGAACCTCGGGGTCAGGTGCGGAGCTTGACGGGTCATGTCTTGCCGCACTGGTTGGCCGCGGAGGACCGGGCGGAGGACGCCGGCCGGCTCGACCCCGACGACCGACTCACCTGCCACGTCCACGGCCGGTGGATCCACCAATGCGTCTCCTCACCGGTGCACGTCAACCCGGTCACGCGTCATCGCTGGTGTCGCGACTGTGCAGCAGAGCTGACCGTTGCCGTAGACGAGCTCGCGCGAACGGTGAACATGCGCTGCCCGCGCTGCAGCCAGGGCAGCAGTGCCGCCACCACCCGGCTGTTGGCCGCCTGCCGTGCCAGCCTCAGTCACGCCCGCAGCACGACCCACCCCCGCCTCGCCGCATGACGCGATCACGTCGGTAGCAGCTCCCGGCGGGCTGATCCACGAATACTGAGGCTCGCGTGCCGTGACACGGTCCTCGGCACCCACAACCCACGCTCCCTGTCCCATGTCCCTGAACCGTGAAGGGCCGGTTCGACGACGCGGCCATGTCGACGCCATCGCCACCGTGATCGACGCCAAATTCAGACCGGTCACCGGTGACGAGCACCGTAGCCCCGCTCAACGCCAGGCCGAGGCGCTGGCCGACGTGTGCGGATATGTGCTCGACCACGCAGACGCGCCCGAGTGCGGCGGGCGCCGCCCGCACCTCAACGTGCAGCTTGCCGCGTGAGTCGGAGGTTCGCCCTCCTGGCCTGAAACCTTGAATTCGATCAGGACCGGGCCCTTGGCCATCCGTGGACCGAGCCTTGTCGGCAACCTAGGGATTGGCGCGCTGCCGGGGTCGCCGTGCAGAGCACCCGGGCCCGGCTCGCCCGAGCAGTCAGTTCTTCGTATCGAAGTCGTCCGGGGTCGCCTTGTCGAGGAACCGGCGCAACCGCTCCAGCTCGGTGTTCTCATCGACCGGCGACCGAGCTGACGGCCCGTCACCGCCTTCACCCGCGGGGCTGGTATCGACCACCTCGACGTCGGCCAGCGCAGCCTGGTCAAGCACCTCGTCGGCTGCGTGGATCGGCACACCCAGATGCAGGGCCACGGCGACGGCGTCGCTGGGCCTCGCCGACACCGCCGTCTCACCATCGAACACCAACTGCGCATAGAAGACTCTGTCGCGCACCTCGCTGATGCACACATGGTCCAGCCGCCGTCCCAGCGACCCGATGACCTGGCAGATCAACTGATGGGTCGGCGGGCGCGGCGCCGTGACGTGTTGACGTTCGAGTTCGATGGCGTTGGCCTCCGCCACGCCCACCCAGACCGGTAGGACCCGATGCTGAGGAGAGGTTTCCTGCAACAGCAGCACCGGCAATGCCGCGCGGAGATCCATCCCGACCGCGACGACCAGCATCTCCTGCACGACTTTCCCCCTTCTACGAGCTCGCCATGGGCGGGCGTCACTCCGACATCGCCGTCGCGTCTGTGGCCAACGGCTGCCGGGTTCCCGCCCCGGGCCAGCCCGAACCACCGCCGCAACCTGGGGTGGTGCTCCCTGCAGGCGGCGTCCTGGGGTATCCCCCGGTGTCCGGGTCGCGATGTAGCGCGTACCGAATCCCACGCCGGTCAGGCCGTACTGTTGCGCGTCTTCCGGCGCTTGCGAGGTTCGCGCCGCGACCTCTCGTCCTCGATCTGGCGGATCAGTTCTCTACGCACCTCTACGAGGGCGTGGTCGAGGTCGCGCTCGTGGGAGGTGGCCACGAGGTGCGTCCGTCCCGCAAGCCAGGCTTGAAGGGTGAGCTTCTGGTCCGGGCCCTCCCTGTCCTTCAATGACACCTCGAGGTCGACCTGGTCGTGTTCCCATCCGGACAGGTGCGGCGCGAGCGCGGACAGGGCCCCGAGAATGCGCGGCCGGTCGGCTGCCGCGAAGCCGGCGCCGAGGCGCAGACGCTCGTCCAGGGGACCCGTGGGGCTGTTCTCAATTCCGCTCATCGGCACGCCCTCTCTCATGGTTCAGCGCTCGGTCACCGCGCTCATCCGGTTCGCGCCGCCCGCGGAGTAGCGGCGTGGTTCACTGCGTCCGCGACGCTCTCCCCCGACCACGGCGTCCCGCCGCTGCGCGGACCGGAACCGCTGCTGGTACGCGCTCGGCGACACCCCGAGCCGGGCCACGAACGCGCGCCGCAACGTCTCGGGGCTCCCGTAGCCGACCCGCTCTGCGGCCTCGCTGATGGTATAGCCCGACTCCAGAGCTGCCTTGGCACCGTCGAAGCGCACCGACTCGACGTACTTGGCCGGGGTCGTGCCGAGCTCCTCGTGGAACAGGCGGGTGA
>JAODNO010000170.1 GCA_025465235.1 Pseudonocardia sp. | reverse complement strand
GTCGTCTCCTGGGGCGTGATGATCAGTGAGGCCCGCGACTACCTCCGGGTGGCCCCGTTCCTGCTTCTGTTCCCCGCCGCGTTCCTGGCCGTCACCGTGCTCGCCTTCGTCATGCTGGGTGACGCGGTGCGCGAGGCGTTCGATCCGAAGGGCCGCTGATGATCGTCCCGCCCACGAAGGACACACCCCTGCTCGAGGTCGCCGGCCTGCACGTCGAGTTCCGCACCCGCGACGGCGTGGCCAAGGTCCTCGCCGGGGTCGACTACCACGTCGACGCCGGCGAGACGCTGGCCGTGCTCGGCGAGTCGGGCTCGGGCAAGAGCGTCACCGCCAACACGATCATGGGGATACTGGAGAGCCCGCCGGGTGTCGTGACGGCCGGGTCGGTGCGCTACCGGGGCGAGGAGCTGCTGACAGCCACGCCGGAGCGGCGCCGGGACCTTCGCGGCGAGAACATCGCGATGATCTTCCAAGATGCGCTGTCGGCACTGAACCCCGTGTTCACCGTCGGGTTCCAGATCGCCGAGCAGCTACGCACCCGGCGCGGTATGAGCAGGCGAGCCGCCGAGCTGCGGGCCGTCGAGCTTCTGGACCAGGTGGGCATCCCCGGGGCGCGGCAGCGCGTACGCGACCATCCCCACCAGTTCTCCGGGGGCATGCGCCAGCGCGTGATGATCGCGATGTCGCTGGCCCTGGATCCCGACGTCATCATCGCCGACGAGCCCACGACCGCGCTGGATGTCACGGTGCAGGCCCAGATCATGGACCTGCTGGCCGAGCTCAAGGCCGAGCGGCACATGGGCCTGATCCTGATCACGCACGACCTCGGTGTGGTGGCCGAGGTGGCCGACCGGATCGCGGTCATGTACGCGGGCCGGATCGTCGAGAACGCCGACGTCCACAGGCTGTACTCCAACCCGTGCCACCCGTACACGCGAGCGCTCCTGGAATCGATCCCGCGGGTGGACACGAAGGGCACGCAGCTGCGGGCGATCAGCGGGCTCCCGCCCAACCTCACCCGCATCCCGCCGGGCTGCCCGTTCCACCCGCGCTGCCCGATGGCCGTGGACGTCTGTCACGAGGTGGTGCCGCCGCTGGAGGTGCTGCCCGGCGGCCGGTCGTCGGCCTGCTTGTTCGCCGAGGAGCTGGTGAGCTGATGGACCCGTACGGGACGGAACCGATCCTGCAGGTCGACGACCTCGTCAAGCGCTTCCCGGTACAGCTCGGGGTGGTGTTCAAACGCACGGTCGGGCACGTCCGCGCCGTCGACGGGGTGTCGTTCGACCTGCGACGCGGTGAGACGCTGGGCATCGTCGGCGAGTCAGGCTGCGGGAAGTCGACACTCGCGCAGGTGCTGATGCGCCTGGAGCCACCGACGTCCGGACGGGTCCGCTTCCACGGCGAGGACGTCTTCGCCAAGCGCGGCCGCAGCCTGCAGGCGCTGCGGCGGTCGATCTAGATCGTGTTGCAGGACCCGTATACGTCGCTGAACCCGCGCATGACCGTCGGCGACATCGTCGGCGAACCGTTCGACATCCATCCCGAGGTCGCGCCGCGCGGGGAGCGGCGGCGGAAGGTGCAGGAGCTCCTCGACGTCGTCGGGCTCAACCCCGAGCACATCAACCGGTATCCGCACCAGTTCTCCGGTGGGCAACGCCAGCGCATCGGCATCGCCCGGGCCCTCGCCCTTCGTCCGGAGGTGGTGATCTGCGACGAGCCGGTATCCGCCCTGGACGTGTCGATCCAGGCGCAGGTGATGAACCTGCTCGGCGACCTGCAAGCCGAGTTCGGGCTGTCCTACATCTTCATCGCCCACGACCTGTCCGTAGTCCGGCACCTGTCGGACCGGGTGGCGGTGATGTACCTGGGCAAGATCGTCGAGATCGGGACGGAGGACGAGATCTACAACCGGCCGTCGCACCCGTACACACAGGCCCTGCTCTCCGCCGTGCCGGTGCCGGACCCGTCCGTTCGCGCCGGGCGGCAGCGGATCCGCGTCACCGGCGACGTGCCGAGCCCGGTGAACCCGCCCAGCGGCTGTCGCTTCCGGACAAGGTGCTGGAAGGCCACCGAGATCTGCGCCGACGAGGAACCCGCGCTCGAGGCGCGGGCGGGCGGACACCACCCGAGCGCCTGCCACCACGCCGAGGAGCAGCACCTGCTTCCCGGCTGACCAGGCAGGTCAGATCAGGACCTTGCGCTCTGCGTAGTGGCACGCGGCCGGATGACCCTGACCTCGGTCCACCAGCTCCGGGACCTCCTCCACGCACCGGCTGCGCTCGGCGTCGCTCAGCTCGGCCGCGAACTTGGGACAGCGGGTTCGGAACCGGCACCCGCTGGGCGGGTCGGCCGGGCTCGGCACGTCACCGACCACCGTGATCCGCTCCCTGGCCCGCTGCTTGCGCGGATCGGGCAGCGGGATCGCCGAGATCAGCGCCTGGGTGTACGGGTGCGCCGGCCCCTCGAAGAGCTCGCTCGCGGTGCCCGTCTCCACGATCCTGCCCAGGTACATCACGGCGATCCGGTCAGCGGTGTGGCGCACCACGGACAGGTCGTGCGAGACGAACAGGTAGGACAGCCCCAGCTCGCTCTGCAGCTCGTCGAGCAGGTTGAGCACGCCGGCCTGGATCGACACGTCGAGCGCGGACACCGGCTCGTCGAGCACGAGCACCTTGGGCCGGAGGGCGAGCGCCCGCGCGACCCCGATCCGCTGTCGCTGGCCCCCGGAGAACTCGTGCGGGAACCGGTTGCCGTGCTCGGGCTTGAGACCCACGGTGCGCAGCAGGTCCCGGACCTGCGTTTTCCCGGCGTCGTCGTAGCGGCCGTGGATCCGCAGCGGCTCGGCCACGATCTCGTTCACCGGCATCCGCGGGTCGAGCGATGCGTAGGGGTCCTGGAACACGATCTGCAGGTCCCGGCGCAGCTCGCGCATCTTCTTCGCGGACAGCGCGGTGAGGTCCGTGCCGTTGTAGAAGACCTGGCCCGACGTCGCCTCGATGAGGTTCAGGACCAGCCGGGCCGTGGTCGACTTGCCGCAGCCCGACTCGCCGACCAGACCCAGCGTCTCCCCGGGACCGAGGTCGAACGACACGTCGCAGACGGCATGCACCACGCCGACCTGACGCCGGACGAGACCCGTCGAGCGGATCGGGAAGTGCTTGACGAGGTTGCGCGCCGACAGGATCGGCTCGGGATCGGTAGCCGCCGAACCGCTCTCGTGCATGGCCGGTGCGGTCATGCCTGCCCCTCGGTCTCGGTCACGAAGTGCGCGAGCGCCTCGGTGTCGACGACATCGGTCTCGAACACGTCGCCGGGGGTGGCCCCGATGAGCGCGTCGGAGCGGTGGCAGGCGGCGAGGTGCTCCGGCCCCGTGGTCGGCGCCAGCGCCGGCTCGACCTCCTCACAGACAGCGACGGAGAGCGGGCAGCGCGGTGTGAACGGACAGCCCGGCGGCATGTTGACCACCGACGGAGGCGCGCCCTGGATCGGTGTGAGCCGCTCGCTGGGCCGGTCGAGCCGGGGCAGGCTGCCCAGCAGGCCGAACGTGTAGGGCATCCGCGGGGTGTAGAAGACGTCCTCCGCTGTGCCGACCTCCACCAGCTTGCCCGCGTACATGACCATCACGCGGTCCGCCTGTCCGGCGATGACTCCGAGGTCGTGCGTGATCAGCACCATCGCCGCACCCGTCTCCTGCTGCGCGAGCTGCAGGGACTCCATGATCTGTGCCTGCACCGTGACGTCGAGCGCGGTGGTCGGCTCGTCGGCGATGATCACCTCGGGGTTGTTGGCCATCGCGATCGCGATCACCACCCGCTGGCGCATGCCGCCCGACATCTCGTGCGGGTAGTTGTCCAGCCGCTGGCGCGGGTTCGGGATGCGCACGAGCTCCAGCAGCTCGGCGGCGCGGTCCAGGGCAGCCGCCTTGCTGACGGCGTGGTGCGCGCGTACGGCCTCGGCCACCTGGAACCCGACCGAGTAGACCGGGTTCAGTGACGTCATCGGGTCCTGGAAGATCATCGCGACGTTGCGGCCGCGCACCTTGTTCAGCTCGGCCTCAGGGGCCCCAAGCAGCTCCTTGCCGCGGAAACGCACCGAGCCCGACACCTTCGCATTGCCGGGAAGCAGGCCCATCACGGCGAGTGAGGTGACCGACTTGCCGGACCCGGACTCGCCGACGATTCCGAGGACCTCGCTCCGGCGCAGCCCGTAGCTGACCCCGCGGACGGCCTGGACCAGCCCGTCGTCGCTCGGGAATCCGACGGTGAGGTCGCTGACCTCGAGAACGACATCGGTTGCGGCACCGTTCTTCGAGGTGGCGAGGAGGTCCTCCGTCACTGGCGCACCTTCCTCTGCTGCGGGTCGAGTGCGTCGCGCAGACCGTCCCCGATGAAGTTGATGGTGAGAGCGATCAGGATGATGAACAGGCCCGGGAAGTAGAAGAGCCACGGCCGGGTGGTGAGGGCCGTCTGCGCCTCGCTCACCAGCAGGCCGAGCGACGTATCCGGGTTCTGCACACCGAAGCCGAGATAGGAGAGCGCCGTCTCGGTGAGGATCGCCGTGGCCACGAGGAGCGTGGCGTTCACGATGATCGAGCCGAGGGAGTTGGGCACGAGGTGCCGCAGGATGATGCGGGTGTCGGTGGCGCCGAGGGCCCGGGCGGCCTCCACGAACTCCTTCTCGCGCAGCGACAGCACCACACTGCGGGCCACTCGGGAGACGTAAGCCCAGGTGAGGCCGGCGATGACCATGGCGATCAGGTACCAGGAGCCGCCGAAGAGGTGGGCGAGCATGGCGGCCACCGCGATCAGGGGAAGCGTCAGCACCAGGTCGGAGAACCGCATCATGGCGGAGTCGACGACACCTCCGAAGTAGCCGGCCACCGCACCCCACAGCGTGCCGACGAACGTGGACAGCAGGGCCACCATCACCGAGATCTGCAGGGAGATCCGGGTGCCGCGCAGCACCTGCGCGAACTGGTCCTTGCCCACGGCGTCCGTGCCGAAGGGGTGGTCGAACGAGGGCGGCTGCGAGTTGTCAGGCGTGATCTGGCCCGCCTCGTACTTCCAGAGCCAGCCGCCGACGTAGGCCAGCAGCACGACCAGTACCAGCACGACCAGACTCACCATCGCGAGCCGGTGCTGCAGGAAGCGCCGCAGCACGAGCTGGAACTGGCTGCGCTGTTCGACCGTGAACTCGCGGTCCTGCGCGTCGGCACCCGCCGGGGTGGTCGCGAGCGTCGTGGGAGTCTCAGGCATAGCGGATCCTGGGGTCGAGGACGGCGTAGAGCAGGTCTGCTGCCAGGTTGAAGAGGATCACGAAGACCGCCGAGAGGAGCAGCCACGACGACGTGGCGTAGACGTCGTCGGTTTGGATGGACGTGAGCAGGAAGTCGCCCATGCCCTTCCACTGGAACACCCGCTCGGTGACGACGGCACCACCGATGATCGCTGCGAGGTCGAGCGCGGTCACCGTGGTGAGCGGGATCAGCGCGGTGCGCAGCCCGTGGCGCACCAGCACGGTGCGCCGTGGCAGGCCCTTGGACCTCGCGAGGCGGATGTAGTCGCTGTTGAGCACCTCCAGCATCGAGGCGCGCTGGAACCGGCTCCACGACGCGTACGAGATGAGCGCGAGGGAGATGGTGGGCAGCACCATGTGCCCGAGGATGTCGACGATCCTGTCCCAGGTGTCCGGTGGCGGGGGCACCGAGCTCGCGCCGATCGTGTAGAGCACCTGGTCGCCCACGGTCACGTTGAAGTCGATGCCGGCCTGCTTGAGCAGGATCGCGAGCCAGAACGACGGCATCGCGATGAAGAGGAAGCCGAGGAACGTGGCCGAGTAGTCGGTGATGCTGTACTGCTTCACCGCGGTGATCACTCCGACGAGCACCGCGAGCACGAGCGCGATCACCATCGCCAGCGCGATGAGCCGCAGCGTGACCAGGAGCCGGGAGCCCAGTTCGGCACCGATGTCCTGCGTGGAGACCACCGACGGGCCGAAGTCACCGTGCAGGAGCAGACCGCCGAGCCACGAGAAGAACCGCGGGATCAACGGCTGGTCGAGGTGCAGGCGAACGGTTTCGGCCGCGATGACGTTCGGTGGCGCAGGTGGGTTCTTGGCCAGCAGTGGATCCAGCGGATTGCCCGCGAACGTGCCGAGGGCGAAGACGACGAACGCGGCAACGAGGAGGACCGGGATCGAGATCGCGATCCGGCGCACGGCGAAGGCGAGCATGGAGGTTGTCCTGCTTCTCCTGATGTGTGGCTGAATGGGTCCGAGGCTGCTTCTGGCGGCGACGAGACCGAAGTTGGCCCAGCGTAAACGGGCCGTGGACCGGGCCCCGAACGGCGTCCACCGTCCGGTGCCCGGCCCACGATCACTGTGTGGCCACGGTCACTGCGTGCGCAGATTTCACTGCGACCGCAGACCCCATTCGGCTGCGTTGTAGGGCGGGCCGTCGAGCGAGGAGTTGTTCCGGACGTTGGCGACGGTGTTCTGCACTGCGACGAAGGTCGGCTTCTGGTACAGCGGAAGGACGTAGGCGTCGTCCGACATGATCTTGTCAGCATCGTTCAGCTGTTTCGTGGCCGCCGCAATGTCCGTGGAGGCGGCCGCCTCGTTGATCAGCTGGTCGACCTGCGGGTTGTTGTACTTCCCGTAGTTCGACCCCGAAGTGGAGAGCCACAGCTGCTGGGCACCGCCGAACACGAACGGCGACTGCACCCAGGCGAACACGATGATGTCGAAGTCGCCGCTGCTGGTGGTTTTACCCAGCGAGTCGGTCGGCACGACGGTGACGTTGATTCCGAGGTTCTTCACGTAGGAGGCGAACAGCTCGCACTCGCTCTGCCGCACCGCGTTGCCGACCGTGTAGCGGATGCGGAAGCTCGGCACGGCCTGGCCGTTGGGCGCCACCAGAGCGGTGCCCACGCCGGTGTAGCCGGCGTCGGTCAGGATCTTCTTGGCCGCGTCGATGTTGCCCGAGCCCTGTCCCGTGGGGGTGACGGCGTCGGTGTAGCCGTCCTGCTGCGGGATGAACATGTGGCTGTTCAGCGGCTTCACCTCCGGGTTGAACTGCCCGACGGTCTTGGCGATGATGTCGTCCCGGTTGATCGCCGTGTACATCGCCTGGCGCAGCGCCTTGTCGGCGAGGAACGGGTTGACCAGGTTGAAGTCGAAGTGCTCCCAGGTCAGGCCCAGACCCTGCGTCTGCGACACGTTCGGGATCTGCGCCACCTGACTCACCAGGTCGACCTGCGGCTGCGGGTAGATGACCTGGACCTCGTTGTTCTGCAGCGCGAGCGGCTCCTGGGTGGCGTCGGTGATGACGCGGAACACCAGGCGGTCGAGCTTCGGCTTGGTGCCCCACCAGGCCGGGTTCGGCACCAGCGTCAGCGCGACGTTGGGCTGCCAGCTGTCGACCTTGTACGGGCCTGCCGTGTAGTTGACCGGGGTTGAGCCGAGGTAGTCGAAGCCCGACTTGAGGCCGGCCGGAGTGTTCAGGTCGCCGTGCTGCGCGGCGATGTGCGCCGGGTAGAGCGGTGCGGCCGAGTTGAACACGCCCTTCCAGTCGGTGTAGGGCTTCGAGAAGGTGACCGTGACCGTCTTGCCGCCGTCCGAGCCCACCACGCTGGCGATCTGGTCGTAGCCGCCGTTGCCCGCGGTCTCGCACGCCGGGCAGTCGCGGCCGTCCTGGGTCTTCCAGTTGAACACGAAGTCGTCGGCGGTGACGGGTGTGCCGTCGTCCCACGACGCCTTGGGGTTGATCTTGTAGGTGACGACGAACGGGCTCGTGCTGGTGACGTCGGCCGAGGTGACGTAGTCGGGGTTCAGCGTCGACTTCAGGTCGGGGGTGGTGATGAACGTGTACGGGAGCAGCGGCTTCAGCGCCATGTTCGTCTCGAAGACGTTGCCCTCTGACGAGTTCAGGTTCCAGTTGTCGATGTTCTTCTCGATCGCGAAGCTGACCTGCCCGCCCTGCTTCAACTGGTCGGCCGGCACGGCGTTGCAGGTGTTCGCGTCGGCGCAGTTCTGGAAGAGACCCGTCGCCGTGGACGAGCCGCCGCCACCTTGACCGCCACCGCCACCGCCACCGCCACCGCAGGCGGCGAGCACCAGTGCCGCCGCCGCAGACATCGCGACAAGGGACGCAGCCCTCGTTCTCGTCATCGACTCCCTGACCTCTCTCTACTGGACGTCCTGGTCGGACGCCCGCGTGCGCGCGGCGACTGACCCTGTCCATGTCAACGGACCGGGCCGCACCGACCCAGGGCACGGTAGGAACCGAGATCTCGTGCGTCATCCACGGTTCTCTGATCGTGACCAAAGGGTGATCAGGGATGAACCCACGGACACAAGCACATTACCTGTCAGTAACCACCGCGCGGCGGCATCATGTCACTCGTTCGGAGCTCGCCACCGCTGGGCTCCCGTCAGGGGGCCCGTCTGCAGCGGTCCCGGTCCGACATTCGTCGCGGCGTCGGCTGCGGGCGTGCTGACCACCAGAGTCACGGGCTGGAACAGCGGGAGCACCGGCAGCTGTGCCCACAGCACCCCTTCCACCACGCCTGCGGTGGTCGGCCGCGGCGCGGCAGACAGCAGCTCGTCGAACAACGGCTGCAGCGCTGGGAAGCAGAACCCCGTCGGTGAGCGGGGCGGATTGGGCACGAGCGCTGTCGGGGCCGGGCAGCCGTAGTCGGAGGCGAGCTGCGTGTCGAGATCCCCGCCGACCGTGCGCGGCACGATCATCATGTCCGCCTCGACATCGCCCGGCGGGGCCGGCGGCGTCGTCGTCGGAGACGCGGTCGGAGTCGCTGGAGCCGGGGCCGCCGGGGCCGCGGCCGGCGGCGCTACCCGGCTCGGGCGTACAGGGGGCGATCCCGACGACGGCAGGGGCGTGGTGGTGGGAGTCGGGCCGGCCGTCGGCGTGGGCGGGACGGCCGGGACCACCTGCTGCGCGAACAGCTGCGCGCCCGGCGGGGCGATCACCGTGACGCCGACGCCCGCGGCCTGAAGCTGCCCCGCGATCGCCTGCGCCACGCGCACGTCCTCGGGCCGCTCGGCCGCGGCGGCCAGCACGAGCTGGACCGGTGCTCCGCCGACGGCCCAGCGCCCGGTGGTCAGGTCGCGCGTCCAGCCCGCGGCGGCGAGCTGCTGGGCCGCCGCCACCGGGTTGGGGCGGAGTGGGGCGTCGGGAGGTGCGGTGGAGGCGTAGCCGGGTTGGGAGGGCGCGAGCCCGAAGGAGTCGGCCGGGAGTGCCTCGGGGGCCACGGCGGCGCGCACCGCCTCGCGGTTGACGAGGAGCGCGATGCCGCGGCGGGCACGCGGGTCGGCGAGCGGACCGGTGTCCGCGCGCATACCGAGCTGCGTGACGACCGGCTCCGGCGCCGGCTGCAGCTTGGGGGCGGGCTGCAGCCCCCCGAGAATCTGGCGGATCGCCGGAGTCGACTCGGGTAGGGCCACGTTCACCTCGCCGCTGGCCAGTCCGGCGGCGAGCACGGGCCCGTCCATCCTGCGCAGCACGAGCTCATCGAGCACCGTCGGCGTGTCCCAGTAGAGATCGTTGCGGTCCAGGACGATCTCGCCGCGGGCACGGTCGACCGACGAGATGCGGAAGGGTCCGCCGGAGGCGGGCAGACCGCCGGTGAGCGCTCCCGTCCACGATCCCGGCGCGTCCTTGAGGATCGCCGCGGGCAACAGGTCGGAGAACAGCGTCTTCCACGCGGGGTAGGCCTGCGAGAACACGACGTCGACGGCCTTGCCCCCGGCGCGCGAGCGCACGTCGGTGATCAGCCGGTAGCCCGCAGCGTCGGCGACGCCGGGCTGGCTGCGCATCTGCTCCCACAGGTAGACGAAGTCCTCGGCGGCGATCGGCGCGTTCGACGACCAGGACGCCTCGAGGTTGAGCTCATAGCTCACCGTGAACGGCGCGGTGGAAACCACCTGGGCGCTGGTCGCGATGGTTCTGTCGAGCTGCATGACGCCGTTCGCGTCCGGACGGAACACCGACGGCAGCACGAGCGCCGCCAATGCCGTCGTCACCGGCGAGAGATCCGCGAGCAGGTGCGGGTTGAAGCCGGCGCCGAGGTCGCCGACGCCGACGACGAGCCGCGTGGGTTGGGGCGGCGGCGTCGGGACCGGCGCTGGCGGCTGTTGGACGGGCACGTTCGTGCACCCGGCCAGCAGCACGGCGAGCAGCAACAACAGGGCTGCCCCCGTACGCCGTGCCGAGGGAGCACGCATCGGCACCCTGAACCTCCACCTGATCCGGCGGGCACCCCGCCCACGGGCGGTCATCCTCGCACCGCCGTCAGGTGCCCCCGATCGGGTGGGGCGGTCAGGAGACCGACCGCGCACGCGAGCGCATCCGCGCGCGGGTGTGCGAGTCGAGCTCGACCTTGCGGATCCGCACCGACTCCGGCGTGACCTCCACACATTCGTCGTTGGCGCAGAACTCCAGGGCCTGTTCGAGGTTGAGCACCGTCGGCGGGGTCAGCTTGACCAGCTCGTCCGCCGTGGACTTGCGCATGTTCGTGAGCTTCTTCTCGCGCACGATGTTGACCTCGAGGTCCTCGTTGCGCGTGTACTCCCCGATGACCATGCCGCCGTAGACGATCGTGCCGGGGCCGACGAACAGCACGCCGCGGTCGGCGAGCGCATCGACGGCGTATCCGGTGACCGGCCCGCTCCGGTCGGCGATCAGCGAGCCACGGAGGCGGTTGTTGATCTCCCCGACCCACGGGCCGTAGCCGTCGAAGACATGGCTGGCGATGCCGGCGCCGCGCGTGATCGTCAGAAACTCGGTGCGGAAGCCGATCAGTCCGCGGGACGGGACGCGGTAGTCCAGCCGGACCCGGCTCTCGCCGTGCACCATCTGGCTCAGCTCACCCTTACGGCCGGACACCAGCTGCGTGACGGCACCGAGGCTCTCGGTAGGCACGTCGCAGGACAGCTGCTCGAACGGCTCGTGCACCTTGCCGTCGACCATCTTCGTGACGACCTCGGGCTTGCCGACGGTCATCTCGAAGCCCTCGCGGCGCATCGTCTCCACGAGGATGGCCAACGCCAGCTCGCCACGACCCTGCACCTCCCAGGTGTCGGGACGGGCCGTGGGCAGCACCCGAAGGCTCACGTTGCCGACGAGCTCGGACTCGAGCCTGCCCTTGACCTGGCGCGCGGTGAGCTTGCCGCCGGGGTGCGGGTCGCGGCCCACGAGCGGCGAGGTGTTGATGCCGATCGTCACCGAGATGGCCGGCTCGTCCACGTGGATGCGCGGCAGGGCCACCGGGTTCTCCGGGTCGGCGAGGGTGTCGCCGATGGTGACGTCCGGGATGCCCGCGACGGCCACGAGGTCACCTGCGCTGGCCGACTCGGCCGACACGCGGCTGAGTGCCTCGGTGCGCAGCAGCTCGGTGATCTTGACACGGGTGGTCTTGCCGTCCTCGGTGCACCACGCGACCTGCTGGCCGCGGCGGATGACACCGGCGCGGATCCGGCACAGCGCGATGCGGCCGAGGAACGGGGTGGCGTCGAGGTTCGTGACGTGCGCCTGCAGAGGGGCGTCCGGGTCGTCCGCGGGCGGCGGGACCGTCTCGGCGATCACGTCGAACAGCGACTCGAGGCCGGGCTCGTCGGGGAGATCCCCGTCGGCGGGCCGGTTACGGGAGGCGCGCCCTGCCCGGCCGCTCGCGTAGACGACGGGCAGATCGAGCAGGCGCGACGTCATGGCCTCGTCGAGCTCGAGCTCGTCGGCCAGCTCCAGGAG
>JAODNO010000159.1 GCA_025465235.1 Pseudonocardia sp. | reverse complement strand
ACTCTTGCCCTGGCGGTCGAACTCCTCCACCAGGCGGTCGATGATCGCGTCGGCCGGGTGGGCGACCCAGGTGCCGCCCGCCGCCTCGACGGCCGCCCTCGACTCCTGGCGGATCTTGCGCGGCAGGGTCAGCGTCAGCTCGTCCATCAGCTGCAGCACCGGGGCCGGGTACCCGGCCTGCGACGACGCCTGCTCGATCGTCTGCGGGTCGATGCCCTCGGCGAGCATCGCGACGCCCTCGTTGAGGAACGTGCCGATCACGCGGCTGGTGAAGAAGCCGCGGCTGTCGTTGACGACGATCGGGGTCTTCCTCAGTCCGATCGTCACGTCGAACGCCTTGGCCAGCGTCGCGTCCGACGTGCGCTCCCCGCGGATGATCTCCACGAGCGGCATCTTGTCCACCGGGGAGAAGAAGTGCAGCCCGATGAAGTCACCCGGACGGTCGATGCCCGCGGCGAGCTCGGTGATCGGCAGCGTGGAGGTGTTCGAACACAACAGGGCGTCCGGCTCGATGTACTTCGCCGCCTCGCGGAAGACCTCCTGCTTGAGCTGCACCGACTCGAACACCGCCTCGATGACGATGTCGCAGCCGGCGAGGTCGTTGTAGTCCCCGGTCGGGGTGATGCGCTCCAACAGCGCCTCGCCCTTCTCCAGAGTGGTCTTCCCGCGCTTGACGCCCTTGGCGACGAGTCCCTCGGAGTAGGTCTTGCCCTTCTCGGCCGCCTCCAGCGTGACGTCCTTGAGCACGACCTCCCAGCCCGACAGCGCGCAGGCGTAGGCGATTCCGGCGCCCATCATCCCGGCGCCGAGCACCGCGACCTTGCGCGGCGTGTACCTGTCATATCCGTCGGGACGCGATCCGCCACCGTTGATGTGCTGCAGGTCGAAGAAGAACGCCTTGGTCATGTTCTTCGAGACCTGGCCGGTGACCAGCTCGGTGAAGTAGCGGCTCTCGATGCGCAGCGCGGTGTCGAAGTCGACCTGCGTGCCCTCCACGGCCGCGCTGAGGATGTTGCGCGGCGCCGGCATCGGCGCTCCCTTGAGCTGCTTGCGCAGGTTGGCCGGGAACGCCGGCAGGAATGCGGCCAGCTTGGGGCTGGACGGCGTTCCGCCGGGGATCTTGAAGCCCGGCTTGTCCCACGGCTGAGCGACCGGCTCCGGGCCCGCGTTCGCCGCGATCCAGGCCCGCGCCTTGTCGAGCATCTCCTCCGGCGTGGCGGCGAGCTCGTCGACGATGCCGATCTCCAGCGCGGCGGCGGGCTTGTGCCGCTGCCCCTGCGCGAGGACCTTCATGAACCCGTCGGCGATGCCGAGCATGCGGGTGATGCGCGTGACGCCACCGCCGCCGGGCAGCAGACCCAGCGTCACCTCGGGCAGCCCGTAGACCACGCCGGGGGCGTCCAGCCCGATCCGGTGGTGACAGGCCAACCCGATCTCCAGGCCGCCCCCGAGCGCGGTGCCGTTCATCGCCGCGACCACCGGCTTGCCCAGGGTCTCCAGCTTGCGCAGCTGCGCCTTGACCTCGGTGACGTTCTCCATCACCGCTGGTGCGTCGGCCGCGGTGGCCCTGGAGAGGGAATCGAGGTCGCCCCCGGCGAAGAAGGTCTTCTTGGCCGACGTGACGATCACCCCGACGAGGTCGTCCTTCGCCGCGACGATCTCGGCGACGACCTCGCCCATCGCTTCCCGGTAGCGGTCGTTCATCGTGTTGGCGCTGCGGCCGGGGTCGTCGAGGGTGACGATCGCGATGCCGTCCCCGCCGCGCTCCCAGCGGACCGCCTTCTGCTGCTCGCTCACTGCTGCTTTCCGTCCCTTTCCCAGCTGATGACTCGGCCCTGGCCAGCAGGTTTCACGCGAGGCGCTCGACGACCGTGGCGATCCCCATCCCGCCGCCGACGCACAGCGTGGCGAGGCCGTAGCGCAGGTCACGCCGCTCCAGCTCGTCGATGAGGGTGCCGAGGATCATCGCGCCGGTGGCACCGAGCGGGTGGCCCATGGCGATGGCGCCGCCGTTGACGTTGACCTTGTCGTGCGGCAGGTCGAGGTCGCGCATGAACCGCAGCGCAACGGCGGCGAACGCCTCGTTGATCTCGAAAAGGTCGATGTCGTCCACCGTCAGGCCTGCCTTCGCCAGCGCCTTCCGGCTGGCCGGGGCCGGGCCGGTGAGCATGATGGTGGGGTCGGCGCCGGACAGCGCGGTGGAGACGATGCGGGCGCGCGGCCTGAGCCCGGCGGCCTTGCCCGCGGCCTCGGTGCCGATGAGGCACAGGGCGGCGCCGTCGACGATGCCGGAGGAGTTGCCGGCATGGTGCACGTGGTCGATCTTCTCGACCCAGTGGTAGCGCTGGAGCGCCACGGCGTCGAACCCGCCAGCTTCGCCCATCATGGCGAACGACGGCTGCAGGCCCGCGAGGCTCTCCAGGGTGGCACCTGCCCGGATGTGCTCGTCGCGGTCCAGCACAGCGATGCCGTTGCGGTCCTTCACCGGCACCACCGAGCGGGCGAAGTAGCCGTTGGCCCAGGCCTTCGCTGCGCGCGTCTGCGACTCGACGGCGAACGTGTCGACGTGCTCGCGGGAGAAGCCCTCAAGCGTGGCGATCAGGTCGGCCCCGATCCCCTGCGGGACGAACCCGGTCTGGTAACTGGTGTCCGGGTCCATCGCCCACGCACCGCCGTCGGAGCCCATCGGCACGCGCGACATCGCCTCCACGCCACCGGCGAGGACCATCTCCTCCATCCCGGAGCGGACCTTCTGCGCCGCGACGTTGACGGCCTCGAGGCCCGACGCACAGAACCGGTTGAGCTGTACACCCGCGACGGTGTGCGGGAGCCCGGCCGCGATGGCCGCGGTCTTGGCGATATCGCCACCCTGGTCGCCGATGGGCGACACGACGCCGAGCACCACGTCGTCGATCGTGGCGGGGTCGAGCTCGGGGAACCTGCTCCTGAGCTCGTCGATCAGGCCGATGACCAGGGAGACGGGCTTCACCTCGTGCAGCGACCCGGAGGCCTTGCCCCGGCCGCGCGGGGTGCGGATGGCATCGAAGACGTATGCCTCGGGGATCTCGCTCATACGAACCTCTCATCGACGGCCGAGCTCTACGCGCTGTGGGACCAGCGCCTCCTTTGCTACAGCAGCACTGTCACATAGGTCAAGACGTGACGTAATCTAGGCCCCATGACGGCACCATCCGTACCCGACCAGGGCCGGCTCATGACCATCGACCAGCTGGCCGAGCGCACGGGGATCACCGTCCGCAACATCCGCTTCTACGCCGGCCGCGGCCTGCTCCCGCCCCCGCAGCTGCGTGGGCGCACCGGGCTGTACGGGGAGGACCACCTGGCCTGGCTGGAGCTGGTCAGCGAACTGTCGGCGCTCGGGTTCACGCTGTCGGCCATCGAGAGCCACCTGGAGCGGCTACCGCAGTCGGCAGGCGCGGCGGAGCTCGCCCTGCAGCGCGCGTTGCTCACGCCGTGGGTCCCCGAACAGATCGAGGAGATCGACCGCGCGGAGCTGGACCGCCGTGCCGGTCGCATCCTGCGCCCCGACGACCTCCACGCGCTGGTGGACCTCGGCGCCGTCACGGTGCTCGAGGACGGCCGGGTGCGGCTACACGGCACCAGCATGCTCACCACCGGTCTCGCCGTGCTCGACTCCGCGCTCCCGACCGAGGTGTGGCGACGCGCGCACCAGCTCATCGAGCAGCACACCACGGCGCTGGCCGAGGACCTGATGAAGCTGTTCCAGGACGAGGTGCTCCAGCCCTATCGCGACCGCGGGCGCCCCGCGGAGGAGCGCACGCAGCTGGCCGCCGCCCTGTCGCAGCTCAAGCCTGTCACCGTTCGCGGCGTCGTCACGGCGTTCGGGCGAGCGGTCAACCGGACCATTCGCGAGCGCATAGGCTAGCCCCTCGGGCTGTGGACGATGATCGGGGGCGCAAGCCACGCCATCGCTCGTGAAAACGAGAGAAAGGACCGACGATGAGCCGCAATCCGTACGACGAGCTGCCCGATGTCGGGTCGTTCACGGTGACGAGCACCGACGTCACCGACGGCCGACCGCTCGGCACCGCCCAGCTCAGCGGGATGCTGGGGGCCGGGGGCGAGGACGCCTCACCCCAGCTCGAGTGGAGCGGGTTCCCCGAGGAGACCAGATCCTTCGCCGTCACCGTGTACGACCCGGACGCCCCGACCGGCTCGGGCTTCTGGCACTGGTCGGTGGCGGACATTCCGGTGTCGGTCACCTCGCTGCCGACGGGCGCGGGCGACGACGAGGGCTCCGGGCTGCCCGAAGGCGCCATCCAGCTGGCCAACGACGCCGGAGCCAAGCGCTTCGTCGGAGCGGCCCCGCCGCCCGGGCACGGGCCGCACCGCTACTACATCGTCGTGCACGCCGTGGACGTGGAGAAGCTCGGGGTTCCGGCGGACGCGACTCCCGCGTTCCTCGGGTTCAACCTGTTCAGCCACACCCTGGCCCGCGCTGTGATCGTCGGGACGCACGAGAACACAGGCTGAGGTGATGGGCGGGGTCTTCACCCACCCGGTCTCGGTCCGCTACCTCGAGGTCGACGCGCAGGGCGTGGTCTTCAACTCGTGGTACCTCGCGTACTTCGACGACGCCATGACGGCCTTCCTCGCGGCTCGCGGCCTGCCCTACCGGACGATGGTGGAGGCCGGCTACGACGTGCAGCTCGTGCGCTCGGAGATCGACTGGCGCTCGGGCGTGCGCTGGCAGGACGGGATCGAGGTCGCGGTTGCCACGGCGCGCATCGGGCGCGCGAGCTTCGCACTGGACTTCGAGGTGCTCCGGGACGGCACCGAGGTCACCTGCGCGGGCCGCACCGTCTACGTCGTGATCGCCACCGACGGCTCGGGGAAGCGCGAGATCCCGGCCCTGATCGCCGACGCGCTGGGCGAGCCCGCGCCCCTGCGCACTGACGGCGCCCGTCAGGGCAGCTCGTAGTCGAACGTGTAGGTGTGTTCGCCATCGGGCGACTTGACGATCGAGAGCTCGCCGCGCAGGCCGGCGAGATCGCCGGTGGCGGAGTCGGGCACCACGTCCACGCGGAAGTCACCCCCGCTCGCGCTTCCGGATGCGGAGTGGCGCAGGACGAAGGTGCCCTTCCGGCCGTCGATCTCGCCGCGTACCCGCTCGATGCCGACGTAGGCCGCCGAGCCCTCCTGGGCGAGAGCCTGCAGCAGCTCGGCGTCGCTCGTGCCGGAGACGCCGCCCTCGAACGTCTTGGAGTTGCTCACCCGGACCAGCTTGGCGCCCTCGGCGTCGTCGATCACCTCCTCGTCCCAGCGCGTGAGGTCGAACCGTCCCCTCGTGCTCGTCATGTCTCGATCCTCGTGGATGCGGCACCCGCCGGATTGGACGAACGCGACAACAGCCGGGCGGCCCTCGTGAGCATCGCGCGCACGACCATCGGGTGCACCCGCCGGACGAGCGCCGAGTACGCCCGGCCGCGGGCGTTGTGGACCTGCACGACGGTGCTCAGCACCACCCGGTCCGGCTCGACGAGCACGGACGCGCGGAAGTCGAGGTGGCGCTCGTCGGTGGCGAGGAGCACCTCGTCGGGCCGCCGCCTGACCGTGTCGAACGACGACGATCCGCCGCGGTCGATGCCCACGAGGCCGACGAGCGCCTCCCGCACGCCGACCGCGACCATCACCCAGAGCGGCGGGGTACGGAACGCGGCATCCGCCCAGGCCTGCGGGTCGGTGGGGGTGCCCGGTCTGCGTGCCACGGCGTAGGCGTCCGTCCAGTCCACCCGCGGGAGGACGTCCCCGAGCAGGGGAGTTGCCGGCACCGGAACGGCTCGGGCGCGCGACCCCTCGAACCTGTGCATGAGCCGGACCCACGGCGACCACCGAGCCGGGCGCGCCGGCGGTGCGCCGACCGCACGCCCGGCGTTGTCGAGGAGCTCCTCGAGCACGGCGTCGTGCAACCAGCGGATGGCGAGCGGCCAGGTCAGCCTGGCGACACCGCTCAGACTGCCCGCCAGGACGTGGCGAAGCACCGTGGCATCGGGACCCGCGGCTTCGGCGGTGAAGGTGTGCATGCCGTGCAGACCCGACCGCGGATCGAACGCGAACTCCACCCGCCTGCCCGGCTCGTACGCCGTGACGCGGTAACGGATCGGGCCGTGGCCGCCCGCCACCCCGACTGCGAGAGGACCGTCGAGCAGCATCGGCACCCATGCAGGCGACGGCCACAGCACATCGTCCGGACCACCGAGCCGGTCGAGCAGCGGGCCGACCTCGATGAGCGGTGCGGGCACCAGCCGTTCGTGGACGTTGCGGACCATCCCCCACCTCCGTACGCCACCGTATGTTTGCCGTACGGTAGCGTATGGACGTGGCAGAGCGGAAGCGGTTGTCCGCGCAGGACTGGGCGGCGGCCGCCCTCGACGCCCTCGCGGAGGGCGGAGTGGCCGCGGTGGCGGTCGAGCCCATCGCCGCGCGGCTGGGCACCACGAAAGGCAGCTTCTACTGGCACTTCAGCGGCCGCGACGCGCTGCTGGAAGCGGCGCTGCTGCGCTGGGAGGAGACGCACACCGACGAGGTCATCGCGCTCGTCGAGGCCGAGCCTGACATGCGGCGCAGGCTCCGCCTCCTGCTCACCGTGGCGCTCCGGGGCGACGCCGGCCACCCCGGCGACCGCGTGGAACTCGCCCTCCAGCCCACTGCAGGCCATCCGCTGGTGGCGCCCGTGCTCGCTCGTGTCACGCGCCGGCGGCTCGACTACGTCACCGACCTGTTCACCGCACTCGGCTTCTCCGCCGAGCAGGCCCGGCAACGGAGCCTGCTGGCCTACACGGCCTACCTCGGGCATACGCAGCTCGCGCACGCCACCCCCGACGCAACACCCCGGGGCGCCGAGCTGCCCGGCTACGTGGACGCCGTGATCGCCACGCTCACCTCCGTGTGAGGGACTCCAGGTACCGCGCCGTCCAGCCGTCCTCGGCCCGTCGGCTCCACAGCCCCGTCACCGCCGCATCCTCGTCGGCGTACCGAGCCGTGCGCTCCAGGGCGTCGCGGTTCAACTGGGCCTTCGTCAGGGCGAACGTGTCGGAGGGCACCTCGGTGGCCATCGCCCTCGCCATGGCGACTGCCTGCGGGAGCACCTCCTCCGGCGGCAGCACCCGGTCGACGAGCCCCATGGCCAACGCCTCGGCCGGGGTGTAGGTCAGGGCACCGACCATCAGTCGGCGCGCGGGCACGTCGCCCACGGCATGCCGCAGCACCTCGATCGCGATCCGCGGGAACGGCGGGCCCACCCGAGCCTCCGGCACGCCGATCCGCCCACCGCCCTCCGCCATCAGCCGGACGTCCGCACATGCGGCCAGCACGCAGCCCCCGGCGATCGCGTGCCCGTTGACGGCGGCGACCACGGGCTTCGACAGCTCGAACACCGCACGGAACGAGTCACACAGCGCCGGCAGGAACCTCTCGACGTACGGCGCCCCCTCATCGAGGAAGCGCTTCAGGTCGACACCTGCCGAGAAGGCGCGGCCCGTTCCGGTGACGACGACGGCCCGGACGGGGTCGGCATCGAGGGCGCGGAACCGCTCCGCGATCGCCTCGCACAGCTCGATGTCCATCGCGCCGACCGGCCCGTGGTCGAGGCGCAGTACCGCGACGCGCTCCTCGTCGGTGCCGTCATCCACCCGGTCGATCACGAGGCCGAAAGCTACCCGCTGCGCCGTCCCGTGGCACGCTTCGCATGAGTCGTCCAGAACAGAGAGGCGGGGGCGAACATGCCACAGAAGGTCCGCGGGGTCGTGGCGCGAAGCAAGGGCGCGCCGGTCTCGCTGGAGACGATCATCGTGCCGGATCCGGGCCCGGGCGAGGCGGTGGTGCAGGTGCAGGCCTGCGGGGTCTGCCACACCGACCTGCACTACCGCGAGGGCGGGATCAACGACGAGTTCCCGTTCTTGCTCGGCCACGAGGCGGCCGGGATCGTCGAGTCGGTGGGTGACGGCGTCACCGAGGTGGCGCCCGGCGACTTCGTGATCCTCAACTGGCGGGCCGTCGACGGCACCTGCCGCGCCTGCCGCCGCGGCGAGCCGTGGTACTGCTTCTCCACCCACAACGCCTCGCAGAAGATGACGCTCGAGTCGGGCGAGGAGCTCACCCCGGCGCTCGGCATCGGGGCGTTCATCGAGAAGACGCTGGTCCACGCCGGGCAGTGCACGAAGGTGAACCCCGCGGTCAAGCCGGAGGCGGCCGGCCTGCTCGGCTGCGGCGTGATGGCCGGCATCTGCGCGGCGATCAACACCGGCAAGGTCCGGCGCGGCGACTCGATCGCCGTCATCGGCTGCGGCGGCGTGGGCAACGCCGCGATCGCCGGCGCGTACCTGGCCGGGGCCACCACGATCATCGGGATCGACGTGGACGACCGGAAGCTGCAGTGGGCGAAGGAGTTCGGCGCCACCCACACGATCAACTCGCGCGAGCAGGACCCGGTCGAGGGCGTGCAGGCGCTGACCGACGGCAACGGCGCCAACGTCGTGGTCGACGCGGTCGGCCGGCCCGAGACGTTCAAGCAGGCGTTCTACGCCCGGGACCTGGCCGGCACCGTCGTGCTCGTCGGCGTGCCGACGCCGGACTTGACGATCGACCTGCCGCTGATCGACGTCTTCGGCCGCGGTGGCGCCACCAAGTCGTCCTGGTACGGCGACTGCCTGCCCAGCCGCGACTTCCCGATGCTCGTCGATTTGCACCTGCAGGGCAGGCTGCCGCTCGACAAGTTCGTCAGCGAGACGATCGGGCTCGAGGACGTCGAGGCCGCGTTCGAGAAGATGCACAAGGGCGAAGTGCTGCGATCGGTGGTCGTGCTGTGACGCCCCCCGGCCCGATCGACCACGTCATCACGTCCGGGACGTTCTCGCTGGACGGCGGCACGTGGGACGTCGAGAACAACGTGTGGATCGTCGGCGACGAGAACGAGGTGCTCGTCATCGACGCGGCGCACGACGAGGAGAAGATCGAAGCGGCCGTCGGCGGGCGGCGGGTGGTGGCCGTCGTGTGCACCCACGCCCACAACGACCATGTGAACCGGGCACCGGCACTGGCCGACCGGTCCGGCGCCCCGATCCTGCTCGACCCTGCCGAGGCGCCGCTGTGGGAGATGACCCACCCCAACCGGCAACCGGACCAGGAGCTCGCCGACGGCGAGGTGCTCACTGTGGGCGGGGTGGAGCTGCGGGTGTTGCGCACGCCCGGGCACTCCCCCGGCTCGTCGTGCCTGTACGCGCCCGAGCTCGGCACCGTCTTCAGCGGCGACACCCTTTTCAAGGGCGGGCCAGGAGCAACCGGACGGTCGTACTCCAGCTTCGACACGATCATCCAATCGATCCGCGAGAAGCTGCTCACGCTGCCGGGCGACACGGTCGTGCGCCCCGGCCACGGCGACTCCACCACGATCGGGGCGGAGGCACCCCACCTCGAGGAGTGGATCGCGCGGGGCCACTAGAGCAGCGCGAGAGCATCGGTATCCGTGAGCTGCGCCAGCACGCCTCGCGGTACGTCGCGCTCGACGCCACCCACCTCGCCTCCGCACTGCTCGTGCGGGAGGAGCTGGACGTCCTGCTGAGCTACGACCAGCGCCTCCTCGACGCTGCGCAGGAGTACGGCATCCCGACGGCCGCGCCGGTCTGACGACTGGTCACACGCCGGGCCGCGGCTGGACCACCCGGTTCCGCGCGCAGGCGGCGAGGCCGCACAGCACGGCCGGCAGCGCGAATGCCGAGCCGTACCCGAAGGGCTCCGCCACCGCCCCGAGGGCGAGGGCACCGAGCCCGGTCCCCGCGTCTAGGGCGATGTTCCACGTCGCGCTGGCCGCGCCGTACCGGGCGCTGCCGAACGCGGCGAACAAGGCGGTCAGGGCGTCGTTCTGCACCAGACCGAACCCGACCCCGACCGCTCCCGCCCCGACCACCAGCAGGAGCCCACCGGCGACATCCCCGGCGCCGAGAGTCACGGCGCCGGCCTCCGCCGCCATGCCCGCCGCCGCCAGCAGGAGCCCCGGCCCCGAGCAGCCGCCCACCCCATCCGCGGCGATCCACCAGGTGGCCTGCCGCGATCCGCCCGAGCAGCGCGCCCGTCGCGGTCACCAGCAGCGCAACCGCGACCAGCAGTCCCGCGCCGGACGCGACGAGCGGGAGGAACGTGATCAGCCCGCCCTGCGCGATCGCGCAGGAGAGCATGGCCAGGACCGGGCCGAACGCGGAGCGCGTCGGTGATGCCCGGCGGCGACGAACACCACAGCGAAGCCCAGCTGCTCGACGACCGCAACGCCCGCGGCAAGCAGCCCGAGCTGCGGCAGTCCGACGGCGAGGCCGTACCGGGCCACGGCGCGCCCGTGTTGCGCAGGCGGTACGAGCTCGGCGACCAACGCGCACGAGCAGCCACGGCACGGCCAGCTGGGTGACGACCGTGGCCAGCATGAGCACCGCGCCGCCCAGAGCGGCACGACCGGCAGCAGCAGGGAGTACCCGCTGAACCCGAGCACGGTCGCACCGAGCATCAGCCGGAGCGGCACGCCGGAGCCATCCGCAGCTCCGGCAGCGCCGTCTGGTCCACCAGTGCGCCCCGGCTGTCCCCGCAGTCGCTCGTCCGCGGCAGCACGGGTCGAGCCTAGTGTCGTGGAAACTGGTTCGCTCGTGGTCGCGTTACCGTCGAGACGTGAGCTGGCCCGATGCCGACTTCCCGGCCGATCCCTATCCAGGCGCGGTCCCGCCGTCCTCGTTCGTGCACGTCGACGAGGTCTCGTACCCCCTGCGCCCCGATCCTCGGGCAGGCTGGCTCCTCGGTGACGTCCCGCTCGACACCTGGCTCGCCGGGCACGGCTCCGCACCTGCCGCGGCGCGCGTGCCCGTGCTGACCTACGGCTCCAACCGCTGCCCCAGCAAGATCACGTGGTTGCGGCGCGAGCTGGGGCTGGGCGCCGACCCCGTGGTCGTGCTGCGAGCGACCACCCGCGACGTGAGCGCAGTGTGGGCCGCGGGGCTGCGGCACCGCGACGGCCAGCGGCCCGCGGTGCTGGCCGCCTCCGCGGGCTCCGTCGAGGACCACGCCGTGTGGCTCGCCACTCCGGAGCAGATCGCCGTGCTGGATCGCTGTGAGGGGCGTGACGACCGGTTCCGGCTGGCCAGGCTGCGCACGGGGGACGTACGGCTCGAGGATGGCATGCGCGTCGACTCCCCGTGGTGCTACCTCGGTCACGCGGCCACCCGCCGCCCGCTGCTCGTCGACGGCCGCGCGGCGCGGTGCGTCGATCTGCCCCAGGCCGCGGCCGTCGAGCTCACGGGGGAAGCCGCCGCTGACGACGGCCTCGACGCCGACACCGTGCACGGCGAACCGCATCCCGACGAATGGCCCGCAGCGCTGTTCGCCTACGGGCTGCTGCAACCGGGCTGCCCCTCATGGCACAGGGTCGCCGCGCATGCGGACGGTGAGCCACATCGCGGCGCTGTCGACGGCACTGTGCTCGACACCGGGCTCGGTTACCCGGCGCTGCTTCCGGGCACGGGCGACCGTGCACCCGGCTGGTTGGTCCCGCTACGCGACCCGGCGGCCGTTCTCCGAGCCCTCGACGACTACGAGGGCGTCGAGTACCGGCGGGTGCGGCTCGCGGCGGCGCCCGGACGGCAGTCCTGCTGGGCCTATGCCTGGTCCGGCCCGTCGGGGGGTATGACGCCGTTGGCGGCAGGTTGGCCTCCTGATCCCTCCTGACCGACCTCCCCGGCGGTTTCCCCGACCTGCGCCGACCACCCCTCCGGGCTAGCGTCGCCGGGCAAACGCCGAACGGGGGTCGTCGATCATGAGCGTCGAAGGGAAACGAGCGTCGGTCGGCCAGGCCGACGACCGCACGGTGCGGCGCGCCGTGGCCGGCGCGGCCATGGGCAACGCCGTGGAGTGGTTCGACTACGCGATCTACAGCTACCTCGTCACGGCCATCGGACTCAACTTCTTCCCGGATGCCGACCGCACAGCGCAGACCATGCTGGTGTTCGCCGGCATCGCGATCCCGTTCGTGCTGCGGCCGTTCGGCGGGGTGCTGCTCGGCCCGCTCGGCGACAAGTTCGGCCGCCGCCGGGTGCTGGCCTTCACGATCATCATGATGTCGGGGGCCACGGTCTGCATCGGCCTCATCCCGAGCTATCACTCGATCGGCATCGCGGCGCCGATCCTGCTGCTGCTCGCGCGCCTCGTCCAGGGCTTCTCCACCGGCGGCGAGTACGGGGGCGCGGCCACGTTCATCGCCGAGTACGCGCCCGACAACAAGCGCGGCTTCTACGGCAGCTTTCTCGAGTTCGGCACGCTCGCCGGTTACGTGCTGGGCGCGAGCCTCGCCACCGCCGTCCAGCTCGGGCTGCCCGACGAGGCGCTGTTCACCTGGGGGTGGCGCATCCCGTTCCTGATCGCCGGGCCGCTCGGCCTCATCGGCTTCTACCTGCGATACCGGCTCGAGGACACCCCGGCGTTCCGCGACGCCCAGAACGCCGGCGAGACCGCGCAGGCCCCGTTCCGCGAGTGCATGCAGGCCGTCTGGCCGCAGATCCTCAACCTGATCGGCTTCGTGATCCTCCTCAACGTCGCCGTCTACACGCTGCTCACATACATGCCGACGTATCTGACGCAGGTGCTGCAGATCAGCGAGAGCGAGTCGCTGCTGATCATCATCGGCGTGATGCTCGGGATGATGGCGGTGATCGCACCGGTCGGCGCATTGTCGGACCGGGTCGGGCGCAAGCCGCTGCTGCTCGCATCGGCAATCGGCTTCCTGCTGCTCAGCTACCCGGCCATCGCGCTGATCGGCATGCGCGACCCACTGCCGGTGACCGTCGGCATAGCGATCCTCGCGCTGCTGCTGGTGCTGATGCTGGGCACGATCGGATCGGCGTTGCCGGCCATGTTCCCGACGCGCAACCGTTACGGGGGCTTCTCCATCGGCTACTCCACGTCCACCGCGGCGTTCGGCGGCACCGCCCCGCTGATCATCACCGCCCTGATCGACGCCACCGGCAACACCGCGATCCCCGCCTTCTACCTCATGGCCGCTGCGGCGATCGCGATCGTCCCGATCCTGCTGATGCCGGAGACGGCCAGGGTCTCGATCTCCCACCCGACGGCCATCCCCGGCACGGAGCCGGTGCCCGAAAGGTGACACCAGGCCCGTGCGCGGATACGAGTGCTCTAGCACTCGTATCCGCGCACGGGAGTAGGTGTACTAGGCCCCTGCGGCCACGGCCGGCGCTGTCAGGACCGGCCTCCCGATGCGGTAGAGCCGCGCCGCGTTGCCGCCGAGCACAGCTCGCTTGGCAGCCGTGTCGAAGCGCGGGTAGCGGTGACGCAGCTCGTCCGGGAACCGGTAGGCACCGAGCTCGCGCACCAGCCGTCCGGGCCGCACCAGCGGGTAGCCGCTGCCGAACAGCAGCCGCTCCGGCCCGTACGCCGCCAGGAGCTGCCCGAAGGCGTGCGCGAAGTCCGGCGAGCCGATCCACGGCAGGATCTCGGTGAGCAGGACGTGCACGTTGGGCAGCTCCGCCAGCCGGCAGAGCCGTGGGCCGAGCAGGCACCCCGCACCCAGCACGAACCGGATGTCCGGCAGGGCGCGGGCCAGTGTGCGGAACTGCCCCGCGTCGAACCCGGCGGGGGCAACACGTTCAGCCGCCCTGGTGCGCGCCGGGAGCGCGGAGCCCGCCCGCACCGGCTCCGCCCATCCCGGCACGAGGGGCTGGCGGTCCCGGGCAGCCCCGGGTGCTGGCGCGGGGACACGGGCCTGGTCGCGCCGCCACGGCGCAGGCAGGGTCGA
>JAODNO010000158.1 GCA_025465235.1 Pseudonocardia sp. | reverse complement strand
CCAACGCCCTGTGAACCTCGAAGAAGCCCTGCACCTCGTCGACGATCCGGTCGAAGTGGCGGGTCTTGTAGCCGGTGGTGGACTCGACGGTGTTGCCGTGCATCGGGTCGCACTGCCAGATGACCTTGTGCCCGGACGCCTCCACCTTCTCGACGATCGGCGGCAGCGTGTCGCGGACCTTGCCATTGCCCATCCGGCTGACCAGGGTGAGCCGCCCCGGCGTGCCGTCCGGGTCGAGCCGCTCGACGTACTCGACCGCGAGCTCAGGCGTGGTGGTCGGGCCGATCTTGAGCCCGATCGGGTTGGCCAGCAGCTCGGCGAAGGCCACGTGGGCGCCGTCGAGCTGGCGGGTGCGCTCCCCGATCCACACGAAGTGCGCCGAGAGGTCGTAGAGCCGCGCCTCGGGCCTGCTTGCGTCCAGCCGGAGCATCGCCCGCTCGTAGTCGATCAGCAGTGCCTCGTGGCTGGCGTAGAACTCGACGCTGTGCAGGTTGTGGTCGTCCACGCCGCACGCGTCCATGAACCGCAGGGCCCGCTCGATCTCCGCCGCGATGTTCTCGAACCGCTCACCCGCCGGCGACGTGCGCACGAAGTCCTTGTTCCAGTCGTGCACCATCGTGAGGTCGGCCATGCCGGTGGCCGTCAGCGCACGCACCAGGTTCATGGCCGCGCTGGCGTTGGCGTAGGCACGCACCATGCGGGACGGGTCGGGCACCCGTGCGGCCGGGTGCGCGACCAGCGAGTTGACGATGTCGCCGCGGTAGGAGGGCAGGCCCAGCGCGTCGACGGGCGCGCTGCGGGGCTTCGCATACTGCCCCGCGATCCGCCCCACCTTCACCACCGGCAGCGACGCGCCATAGGTGAGGACGATCGCCATCTGCAGCAGCGTGCGGATCGTGGCGCGGAGGTGCGGCTCGGTGTTGTCGACGAAGGTCTCGGCGCAGTCGCCGCCCTGGAGGAGGAAGGCCTCCCCGCGGGCGACCTGGGCCAGCCGCTCCCGGAGCCGGTCGACCTCCGGCGGCAGGGTGACCGGAGGGACGCTCTCGAGCACGGTACGAACGTGTGCGACGTGTGCGGCGTCGGGCCAGTCGGGCTGCTGGGCGGCGGGACGAGCCAGCGCGTCGTCCAGGCGGGCGCGCAGTTCGGGAGGCAAGGGGGGCAGCTCGGGCAGCACTTCGACCGGTGCGTCGACCGTCCAGTTCACAGTTTTCAGAGTAGGCCGTGTGAGGCGCAGACCGTGGCCGGGCTCCGCAACCACGAGAAAAGGCAGCCGCCGTCGAGGGGTGTTACACCGTTCGGAGCCCCTCTGCGACGGCCCTCGTACGGGCCGTACGCGCGCAATGGTCACCCGAATGGCCCGATTCCATTAGCGAGTGATCAGGGCACTCCCGTGCATGGCAACCCTACTGTGGATCATCGCCGTCGTACTCGTCATTGCCGGCGTGCTCGCGATCCTGCGCAAACAGCTCATTTGGGGCATCGTGCTCATCATCGTCGGCCTGCTCGTCGGACCCGGTGGGGTCAGCATCTTCGTGTGACCCGGGCGCACCGATCGGTGGCCGCCCGCTGCAGGTCAGCGGGCGGCCACAGCCGACTCGATGGCCTCCCAGCGCTTCGCGTTCAGCCGGGCGTCGGCGAGCGCGTCGTGGGCGTCCGAGGTCGGCGGTGGAAGCGGGGGCCGTCCCGTGTCCTCCCAGCGCTGCCGGAGCTCACGGGTGAACCGGGGCAGCGCTCGCGGCAGCGCCGGCATCGCCCCCCACAGCTGGCAGAGCGCGACGTGGTCGTACGCCGCGATCCAGGCCCACAGCTCGACCTCCCCCGGGGCGGAGGTCAGGAACTCCAGCAGATCCGCGCGCAGCCGGGTGCGTGAGCGCCAAGCCGGGTCGGACGGTGAGGGGAGCTTGGGGAGCACGTTGGCCCGCACCCAGGCGCCGGCCCGCGACGGGTCGAACTCCGCCGAGACGGCGTAGAACTCGCGGCCGTCCTCCCCGACCACGCCGATCGACACCAGGTCGATGGTCGTCCCGTCCTCGATGAACTCGCAGTCGTAGAAGAAGCGCATATCCGTCCTGTCCCGCTGGTCAACGCACGTTCAGCCACTCGGACGGCATCAGGTCGACCGCCTCGCGCGTCCGGCCGTCCGAGTCGGGCCACGGGTGACTGTAGGTGCTTGCGGGTCATCGCCGACGGTCGAGCACCCGACCTGCCCTGCTTGATGCGCGAAAATGCGTCCCCGCCAGGTCAGGGTGTACCGGTAGGCGTCGTGGAGCTGGCGCAGGCTCCGCTTGTGGTGCGCCCCGACGACCCGCACGAGCGGGGGATCAGCGCCGGGGTGGCAGATGGCGCCGTCGTCACTGCCGCTGACGGTGACGGGGTGGGGCTTGCTGACGTGGGAGCGGCAGGCGTAACGGCGGTCTGGGGAGCGGGTGCAGCTGCGACCGGACTGGGCGGCCGCGGAAGTGGTGTGGTCGTCGTCGTAACCGTGCGCGTGACCCGGGGCTGCGACGTCACGGCCTGCGGCGCAGCGGACGCCTCCGGCGATGGGGTGACGGGTGTGGGCGTCGGCAGCTGGGATGGCATCGGCGAGGCTGCCGGGACGAAGGTCTTGTCGGGGCCGCGCAGCGACGCCGACCACGCGGTCGTCCCGGCGACGACCACCACGGCGACGACGGCGAACGCCGCCCACGGCGCGATTCTGCGGACCCACCCGGGCGGCGGAGGTGTGGGCGCCGGAGTCGTCACAACAGGCACGAGCGCGGTGGGCACGTCGTCGGCGCGGACGAAGGTCGTGGGCGAATCGTCGGAGGGGAGACTGACCCGTCTGTCCACATGGACCCATCGCGACATCGCCCAACTGTATTACAGCCCCCGCCGAGAGCTGTGCGCCAACTGGGGCAAGCAGACCCACATGGGCTAGCTTGCGCGGGTGCCCGGCACCCGGCTGGAGGCGCGCCCCTCGTCCTCGCCCGCATGCGAGGCGTCGGACTTCGCCTTGGCCGCCCGCTCCTTAACCGACGCCGCGTACATATCGACGTAGGTCTGGCCCGACAGCTCCATCAGGGCATACATGATTTCGTCGGTCATCGAGCGCTCGATGAACCGGTCGCCCGCCATTCCCGCGTAGCGGGAGAAGTCGAGCGGCTCGCCGATCTTGATGTGTACCTTGCGCGGCCGCCACATTCGAGACCCGATCGGGTTCACCTTGTCGGTGCCGATCATCGCGACTGGGACGACGGGGACGCCGGCCTCCAGTGTCATCCTGGCCACACCCGTCTTGCCCTTGTACAAGCGGCCGTCGGGCGAGCGCGTGCCCTCCGGGTAGATGCCGAGCAGTTTGTCCTCGCGCAGCAGCCGCACCGCCGTGGCCATCGCCGCCTGGGCCGCCGAGCCGCCGGACCGGTCGATCGGCACCTGTCCCACACCCGAGAAGAAGGTCTTCTTCAGCCGGCCGACGAGCCCGGGTTGCGTGAAGTACTCGCGCTTCGCGAGGAACGTGATGCGCCGCGGGACCAGCAGCGGGAGGAAGAACGAGTCGACGACCGCGAGGTGGTTGCTGGCGAGAATGGCTCCGCCCCGCTCCGGCACGTTCTCGACTCCCTCGATCGTGGGCCGGCAGAGCAGCCGGAGCAACGGACCGAGGAGCACGAACTTCGACCACCAGTACAGCACCTGGGCGTGCCCCCTCCGGCTCGACTGCGCCAGCCTACGGACGCTCCTCACGCATCGACAACGGGCACGATGATCGGAGCGGACGCCGCGCCTCCAGCTCCTCCTCTTCGTTGACCTGCCGTGCCAGGATGGTCGTCACGGCGGGGGCGGCCCTCCCGCTGCATCGGCGACGGGCTTGCACTGTGCCGGCCGCGGACACGAGTGAGGAGGCCGCGTGAACCGGGATCCCGACGAGCGCGCGCAGCCCGAAGGGGGCGCTGCTCCCGACGAGTTCGACGCCATCGTGGCCGAGTGGCGGCGCGAGGGCGAGGTGCCGGAGTGGCCCGGGGGGGCCGAGCCGGCCGGCGCGCTGTTCGAGCCCCGCCCCGCCCCTCTCCTTGACCCGGCTCCCGCCGCCGACGACGAGCACTTCGTCCCGCCCGAACCCCCGCCGCTCCCCCGGCTCGGGCCACCCGCGCTGGTCGGCCTGGTGCTGCTCGCGCTGGGTCTGGTGCTCATCATCGCGCCGGGCTGGATCGGCGTCCCCTCGCTCTACGGGCTGCCGCTCGGGCTCCTCGGGCTCGCAGCCGGGCTGGGTTGGCTCGTCCTGCGCCTGTGGCCGGACCCACCGGACAAAGCCAAGGACGACGGCGACGACGGGGCCGTGGTCTGAGCGCAGGGCGCTCAGGGCCGCAGTACGACCTCACGCGCGAGCTGCGCAGCTCCCACCACGGCGGCGGCCTCTCCGAGCTGGGCTGTGCGGATCCGGGCGAGCGGCCGGCGTCCCGCCCCCGTGACGGTGGCGGCGTAGTGCTCGCGGGCCTCGTCGAGGAACAACGGGGCCGATACGGACACCCCGCCCCCGATGACCACCAGCTCCGGGTCGAAGACGTCCGCCACCAGTGCGAGCCCCTCCCCCAGCCAGCGCGCGAGCTCGTCCATGGCGGCGCAGGCGACAGGGTCGCCCTCGCGAGCGGCGGCGGCCACCCGCTGGCCCGTGACGCGCCCCGGGTCGCCGGCAACGAGCCGGCGTAGCACCGGCGAGCGCCCGGGATCACGGGCCAGCAGCTCGACAGCGGTCGTGGCGAGCGCGGTGCCGCTGCAGTACCGCTCCCAGCAGCCGTTCTTGCCACAGGGACATGGGCGGCCGTCCGGCACGACGCGCAGGTGGCCCAGCTCGGGCGCCACACCGAAGGCGCCGCGGTAGAGCTTGCCGTCGACGAGCAGGGCCGAGCCGATCCCGGTGCCGAGCGCGACGAAGACCGTCGTGGACGCACCGGACGCGGCGCCGAAGTGGCGTTCGGCCAGCGCCGCTGCGTTGGCATCGTGTTCGACGACGACGGGCAGCCCCACGCGCTCCGCGATCCGGTCGGCGACGGGAGCGTCGCGCCAGGACAGGTGCGGGGCGAACCGGACCCCGCGCCGGTCGGGAGTGACGAAGCCGGCCAGGGCGAGCCCGACCGCACCGATCCGGTGCCGGGCGGCCAGCTCGTTGATGACGCCCGCGAGGGCGGCCTCCAGCGCGGCCTCGCTGCGTGGCGTCGGGGTGCGGGCCGTGTCGTGGACGTTCCCCTCCGCGTCGACGACGCCGGCGCGCACGCTCGTGCCCCCGACATCGACTCCGACGGTCAGCACGGGGGGAGACGTTGCCAACCGGGAGGCCCCCCTGCTGGCGGTCATCCGACCGCCGGCCCACGGTCGATCGGGATGTGCTGGACCTGACGTGCAGGCGCGGCCGGTTCGGGTTCGGGTTCCGGCGCCGGGGAGCTCTCGCTCGCGGGTACGCCCTCCTCCAGCGCAGCCCGCAGCACCGCCACGAGCCCGGTGGCGTGCTCGGCGAGCCGGCCGGCGAGGTCCGGGTGCTCCCCGCGTAGCGCCGCGATCAGCACACACACGGGGCACGCCGTGCAGGTCTCGGCGGTCCGCGCGGTCGGCTCGGTACGCATCCGCTCGAGCACGGGTTCGAGCCGGTCGAGCGCGCTCAGGGCGAGCGCGCGCAGCTCTGCGCTGAGCCCGGCGTGCTCGCCGCAGCCTCCCGGGGTCGCCGTCACCGGAGCCAGACCGACGGGTCCGGGGTGAACACCACACAGAGGTCGTCGCCGGAGAGGCGGGCGCCGGTCACCGTGCAGCGGCGCAGCACCGACGGCAGCGCCACCATGCGGCGCGTGCCGCCGGCGGTGACGGCCAGCTCGTCGTCGACACGGGCGAGGTCCAGCGACCCGGCGGCGACGCCGGGGAGCCGCAGCACGAGCTCGAACTCGGAGTCGGGCGATGTACCACTGCCGGCGGTGCGCCGCACCTGCAGGAGCGGGGCGGCCAGGGGGCCCGCCGGTGGGGCGGGGTCGGTGGAGCCGTACAGCGACTGCGCCACCGCCAGCAGCGCCGCGACGCCGGTCGGCTCGGCGGCTGTGTGGGCGGCGGTGCGCAACGGCACCGGTGCCGTGGCCAGCTCCGCGAGCACGGCCTGTTGCTCGGCGTGGCGTTCGCGCAGCCACCTGGCGGCGGGGCCCCGCAGCGAGGGCGGCGGCCCGGGGAGCACCCGGTTGGCGACCAGCGCGTCGACGTGCAGCCCGTGCAGGGCGAGCGCGGTGAGCGTGCGCCGGGTCTCGGCGACCACGACCCGCTCCGGGGTGAGCACCAGCCTGATCGAGGTCCTGGTGTGGTCGGCGAGCATCGAGCGGAGACCGGTGAGCTGCTCGGCAAGCCCGTCGAGTGCGTCGATCGTGCGGTCCCAGGCAGGCTGCGCATCGCGGCCGGCTCCGGTCAGCCCGGCGAGCAGGCCGCGCACGGCGCGCCGATGGGCGGGGAACAGCCGCTCCAGGTAGCCCGACAAAGCCTCCGGCAGCGCCAGCAGCCGCAGCGTCTCGGCCGTGGGTCCGCAGTCGACGACCACGACCTCCCAGAGGCCCGTCTCGGCGGCACGGCGCACCTCAGCCAGCGCGAGCAGTTCCTCGACGCCGGGCAGCACCGTCAGCTCGTCGGCCACCAGCTCGTCGACGCCTGCGCCGGACAGCATCGTGCGGAGGTGCACCTGCAGCCGTCCCCACGAGTCGTCGAGCAGCGCCCTGGTGTCGATGTGCGCGGCACAGAGCCCAGCCTCGAGCTCCACGGGCTCGCCGCCGAGATCCGCCTCCAGCGCATCGCCCAGTGAGTGCGCGGGATCGGTGGAGACGGCCAGCACCTTGCGGCCCGAGCGCGCGAGCATCGTCGCCGTGGCCGCGGCGAGAGTTGTCTTCCCGACGCCTCCCTTGCCGGTGAACAGGACGACGCGCACGACGCGGAGGGTAGACGCGGGATCAGGGACGATGGGTCAGGGGGCGCTCTCGACACGTCGCTTCAGCCCCTTGAGTGCAGTGTCGATGATCACCTTCTCCGCCTTGCGCCGCAGCATCCCGATCATCGGGATGTTCAGGTCGACCGCCAGGCTGTAGGTGACGGTGCTCTCCGACCCGGTGCCCTCCACCGTGTAGGACCCGGTCTGCGCCTTCTGGATCTGGCCCTTCACCAACGTCCAGCTCACCGACCTCGCATCGGAGGCCCAGGTGTAGTCGAGCGTGTAGGAGTCCTTGATCGGGCCGGCGTCCATGGTGAACTTCACACGCTCGGCGCGGCCATGGGCGTCGCTGCCGAGCACCTCGACGCTCTTCACCTGCGACGCCCACTCCGGGTAGGCCGGGAAGTCGGCGATCACCGCCATCACGCGCTCCGGCGCCGCGGCGATGGTGATCGTGGAGGTCGTAGCGTCGGCCATGGCGGCAGGTTACCGAAGGGTCGGTTGCGGGCCCGAACATCGACACTCCGGATCGATGGATCACCAGCGCAGTACGTACGGCACGCCCGTCCGGCGGAAGTGCCCGACGTTGACGCACTCGGTTCGCCCCACCCGCGCCCGCGCGGCCAGTGGCTGGTGGACGTGCCCGAACAGGGCCGCCCGTGGCCGGTCCCGGTGGATGATGTCGAGCAGGGCGGGCGCGGCCGCTTCCGGGCGCCGCGACACCACGTCGAAGGCCAGTTCCGGGACCGCGGGCGGCACGTGGCTGCACAGCACGTCGACCGGGCCGAGATCGTGCACCGCGGCGGCGAACTCCTCGGCGAGACGCAGGTGGGGCGTCCAGGGACCGCCGCGGCGGGGCGCCTGCCCCGGTGGCAGTGGTGCCCCGCCGACAAACCCGAACTGCAGCCCGCCCACCTCGACGACCTGGCCGTCGGGCAGGCAGAGTCCGGGCCGCGCGTACCCGGGCCACAGCCGCGGGAGGTCGACGTTGCCGGGGATCGCGTAGGTCGGAGCGGTCATCGCCGCGAACATCCGGTCGTACTGCTCCCGGACGGCCTGCTCGACGACGACCGCCGCGTCCTCCACCCGTGACCACGCGCCACGGACGTAGTCGACGAGCTCACCGGGTGCGCCGTTGGTCCGCAGCTGCGCGAAACGCCTGCTGACGTCGGGGCCGAGGACCCGCCCGAGGATGCCGGCCTCGGGAGCGGCGTAGTCGACGTAGTCGACGAGGTCGCCCAGCACCACCAGCGCGTCCGCGCCGTCACCGGCCCGGGCCAGCGCTTCGACGTTGCCGTGCACGTCGGAGACCACGTGCACGCGCATGGTCATCAATTTACGTCGGTGGCTCGCCGGGCGCGCGCCCCGCCTCCAACCGGTCCTTGCACGCGAACGCGATGGCCTTCGCCGCCCGCTGCCGTCTACGCGCCTCCGCCGCAGCGCGCCGTGCCGATGCGGGGCACGGGGTACCGTCCGGTCCGGCGGGGTCGGCGCGCAGGAAGTAGTGCAGCACGGTCCCGTCGAGCACGGGCTCCAGCCAGACCTCCATGCTCCCGACGAGCGCCCCCTGCACCGTCCAGCGCATGCCCTGGACCCCACGATCGGCCATGACCTCGAGACGCAGGTCAGGCCACAGCTGCGGCCACCGCACGGGTTGCGCGAACTCGGCGGCGACCACCTCGGGCGCCACGGCGAGAAAGGTCTCGTCCACCACGTCCACCGACGGCATGGAGACAGCCTGCCGGAGCGGTCCACACCCTGCGTGGTCGGCACTCGCTGCACTCCGTACTGCACGGTAGGTTGCGCTGAACCACAGCCAGCGCTGGCCAGGAGGTCATGACCGTGCGCGAGTACAGCGTGCCTGCAACGTTCCGTGTCGGCGACGAGGACAACCTCGTCGATGCCGTCTTTGACAATGCCGCCCAGAACGGGTCGGCGCCGGCCTTCCGCCGCCGGAGCAGCAGCAGCGACGGCACATGGTCGGAGGTGACCGCGGGGCAGTTCGCCGACGAGGTCACTGCAGTGGCGCGCGGGCTGATCGCGGCCGGGGTCGAGCCCGGCGACCGAGTCGCCCTCCTGTCCCGCACCCGCTTCGAGTGGGCGGTGATCGACTACGCCGTCCTGGCCGTTGGCTGCGTCACGGTGCCGATCTACGAGACATCCTCTGCAGAACAGATCAACTGGATCCTCACCGACTCCGAGGCCGTCGCCGTCGTCGTCGAGTCGGACAAGCACCGGGCGCTGGTGGAGAGCGTCTCCGCCGACATCCCGGCACTGCGGCACGTGTGGCAGATCGAGGCGGCTGCCGTCGGCCCGGAGACGCCCCCGGCGATCGAGCAGCTCGCCGCTCTGGGCAGCGACACCCCGGCCGACGAGGTGCACGTCCGACGGCGTGCCGTACGGGCGGATGACCTGGCCAGCCTGATCTACACCTCCGGCACCACAGGCCGTCCCAAGGGCTGCGAGCTCACCCACCGCAACCTCCTCTGGGAGGTCAAGGGGTTGGCGCAGGAGTTCCCGCAGGTACTCAGCGCGGGGGCGTCGTTCCTGCTGTTCCTGCCGCTCGCGCACGTGTTCGGTCGCGCGCTCCAGTACTGCGCCGTCGCCAACCGCACCGTCATCGGCCACACGCCGGACGTGTCCACCCTGCTGCCCGACCTGCAGGCGTTCCGTCCGACGTTCCTGCTCGCGGTCCCGCGCGTGTTCGAGAAGGTGTACAACGGCGCCCGCCAGCGCGCCCACGACGACGGCAAGGGACGCATCTTCGACGCGGCCGCCGACACCGCGATCGCGTGGAGCCGGGCCCGCGACACGGGTGACCCGGGGCTCGGCCTCCGGCTCCGGCACGCGCTGTTCGACAAGCTCGTCTACGGCAAGCTGCGCGCCGCCGTCGGCGGCGACGTCGTGGCGGCAGGTTCCGGAAGCGCACCGCTCGGCGAGCGGCTCGGACACTTCTTCCGGGGGATCGGGCTGCCCATCCTCGAGGGCTACGGCCTCACCGAGACCAGCGCGGCGATCACGATCAACACACTCACCGCTCAGCGGATCGGCTCGGTCGGGCGACCCTTGTCCGGCCACTCCGTCCGCATCGCCGACGACGGCGAGATCCTGGTGAAGGGCCCGGTCGTCTTCCAGCGGTACTGGAAGAACGAGACCGCCACCGCAGAGGCGCTCGAGGACGGCTGGTTCCACAGCGGCGACCTGGGCGAGGTCGACGAGGCCGGCTTCCTCTCGATCACCGGCCGGAAGAAGGAGATCATCGTGACGGCGGGCGGCAAGAACGTCGCGCCCGCCGTGCTCGAGGACCGGCTGCGCGCGCATCCGCTGGTGAGCCAGTGCATGGTGGTCGGGGACGCGCAGCCGTTCATCGCGGCCCTGGTGACGATCGACGGCGACGCCCTGCCAGGCTGGCGCGAACGCAACGGCAAGCCGGCCGGCGACGGCGCGGCCGACCTCGTGAGCGACCCCGACCTGCGCGCCGATATCGGCAACGCCGTCGCGGAGGCCAACAAGGCCGTCTCCCGTGCCGAGCAGATCCGCGAGTTCCGCATCCTGCCCGTCGACTTCACCGAGGCAGGCGGCGAGATGACCCCGACGATGAAGGTCAAGCGCGCCGTGGTGGCGAAGACCTTCGCCGACGACATCGCGAGCATCTACAACACGACGAAGTCCCCCGCCTGACCGGGGCCGGCGTCATGGGTGTGACATGGACACGTGTCGCGAATCGAGGCCGCTGCCACAGATCGACGTGTGTCCATGTCGTGCATGGGCGGGTGCAGGCGGGGGTGGTGTCGGAGGGCATTCAGGCGGGTGCCTTGATGGGGGTGCCCGTGAGTAGGGCGCTCAGCCGGGCAACCCGGGCCGGCCAGGCCCACTCGCGCAGCATCCACTCCCGGCCCGCCGCGCCCATCGCCCGCGCGCGCTCCGGGTGGGCAAGCAGGCCGGCCACGGCCTCGACCAGCGCGTCGAGGTCCCGGCCACCGACGACGTGACCGGTGCGGCCGTCCTGCACGGTCTCCGGAGCACCGCCCGAGTCTCCGGCCACCACCGGCAACCCCGACGCGGCCGCTTCCAGGAGGACGATGCCCAGCCCTTCCACGTCGAGCCCGCCGCCCCGGGTGCGGCACGGCAGGGCGAACACGTCCCCGACGGCGTGGTGCGCCGGTAGCTCCGCTGCCGGCACGGCTCCGGTGAACACGACGTGCTCGGCGACGCCGGCGTCGACCGCCAGCCGGCGCAGCCGGTCGGCGTAGGGCCCGCTTCCGACCAGGAGCAGACGGGCTCCCGGCACCTGGCTCCGCACCCGGGGCAGCGCTCTGATCAGCGCGTCCTGTCCCTTCCGCGCGACGAGCCGGGACACGCAGCTGACGACGGGAGCATCACCGAGGCCGTAGCGGCGGCGCAGCGCGACACGAGCGGCGGGGTCGGGGCGGAACACCTCGGCGTCGATCCCCGACGGCACGACCTCCAGCGCCGCGCATGGGCCGAACGCGGCCGCGATCCGGCCGCGGGTGTACTGCGAGATCGTGGTGAGCGCATCGGTGTGCGAGCCGATCCGACGGAGCGCCTGCCGGGCGCCGGGCAGCATCGACCAGCCAACCTCGTGGCCGTGGGTGCTGGCCACGATGCGCGCGATCCCGGCCTTGCGCCGCAGCCCTGGCCCGAGGAGGGCCAGCGGGGCCGATGCGCCGAACCAGATCGTGCTCACACCGTGCTCGCGCGCCAGCGTGGCGGCCCGACGGGCGACGCCAGGGGTCGGCACCATGAGGGAGGTAGGGTGCCGATGCACCGGGTAGGGGCGGGCGGCGTCGAACTGCGCAGCGCCGGACCAGGCCGGCGCGTACACGGCGAGGTCACCGGCGGGGAGCCGGTCGGCGAACGCCTCGAGGTAGCTCTGGATGCCGCCGGTGCGGGGCGGAAAGTCGTTGGTCACCAGCAACGTGGACGGCACCCGCGCGACGCTAGTCCAGCCTCGGGTGGACGGACGTGCGGCCGGCGGGAGTCGGGCGGCGGCCGGCCGGCCGTGGTGGCCCGGCCGGCCGCTGCCCGTTTGTGGGGAGCGGACGAGGTCTTCTAGAGGCGGCGGGCGCCGCTGAAGGCGCTGCTCGACACCGTCTGGTACTTCACGACGTCGCCCGTCTGCGGGGCGTCGATCATTTTTCCGCCGCCGGCGTAGATACCGACATGGCTCGGGGGCGAGTAGTAGAAGACGAGGTCGCCGGGCCGCATGTTGTCCCACGACACGGAGCTGCCCACTCGCGCCTGCTGGAAGCTCGACCGCGGGAGGGTCACGCCGGCCTGCTTGAACGACCAGCTGGTGAGCCCGGAGCAGTCGAAGCTACTGGGACCCGTGGCGCCCCACTTGTAGGGCTTGCCGAGCTGGGTTGCCGCCGCACGGAGGGCCTCGACCCCCACCCCGGTGCCGGTGATGGAACCGCTCGGGGCGCCTACGTCCGGGCCGTTGCGGTCGCGCCGCTGCTGGGGTGACAGACGCTTGAGGAGCTGCTCGGCGTCGTTGATACGCGTTTCCGCGTCGCGCTTGCGCCCCGCGACGTCCTGCTCAGCCTTGGCAGCCTCGTCGGCAGCGGCTTGTGCCCGCGCGACGGCGTCACCAGCGTCGGACTGGGCCTTGGCCGTCTGGTCGACGACGGCCTGCAGCTGCGCCAGCGCGTCCTTGTAGTCGGCCGAGAGTGTCTCCAGAGCCGACATCTGGTCCAGGAAGTCCTGCGGCGACCCGCTCGCGAGCAAGGCGTTGAACTGGTCGAGGTTGCCGCTCTCGAACGTGCCCATCGCGAGCGCGTCGACCTGCCGGCGGTACTGCTCCTCGTTGGCCTTGGCCGCGTCGACGGCGGCCTTCGCGGGCGCGACGGCGGCCTGCAGCGTCTGGAGCTCGGCCTGGCGGGCGGTCACCGTGTCCTGGGCCGCGTGCCACTGCTCGGTGAGGGCCTCCGCGTCGTGCTGCACCTGGTTGAGCTGCGCGGCAGCTTCGGCAGCGTTGGTCGGAGGTGGGGGCGGGGGCGGGGGCGGGGACTGGGCACTGGCCGGCGCGACACCGACGACGAGGGCGAGGAGCGAGGCGAGGACGAGGGCTCCTGCTGACGGCGCGCAGCGCCGGCGAAGCATGGACCGGAACTCGATCCGCCGAATCCTGCGACCGGATGGGGTACGCCGAGGCGACACCACGCGGATGGATCTCCTCTCGCCACCCGCACGGTCCCCGATCGGGCGAATTCAGCCACCGATCGGACGACTGTGCGGTGACCTTGTGTCGCCATTCCCGTCGAATGGCTGAAGAACCACAAGGTCTCGCGGAGATTACGGAGGAGGCCAACCTCGGCCAAGGGCGGGTCATGGGGGTGTCACGCGGAGGTCGGTCCACTAACCGAACGCAAAGCGCAGTCAAACGGGTTCTACAACGCTGTGATGTCACACAGCGTTACGAGCGGATCCACCGTCATCCGAAAGGGTGGACGCTCGGCGCGCGCGGGTGTCCACCAACCGCAATCTCGGCACGAGGCCTTGATCCGCGAGCACATCCAAGGCACGCCGTTCCGGTGCGTCGAGTTGCACGATGGACGCGCCGGACGGCAGTTCCGGTTCCTCGACTCCGGCCGTTCGTGGGGCCGGCGTGCCGAGCAGAACGCCGATCACGCAATCCCCGCAGGCGTTGCCGCGGACCTCGCAGCTGTCACAGTCAATGATCATTTCTGCTCCCTCGCGGTCGGACAATCCCGATGCCGCGGACGTTAGGAGCACCCACCGACAGTTTCTCCTGCAGTTCTGCGTCAGCCCCGGGCCAACCGCCCCAGCAGGACCGCGGACGGCACGGAGTAGGCCCCGCACCGGCGCACCGAGTCGACGACCGCACGGTCCGACGTGGCCACGAGCACCGGGCGCCCCTCCGGCTCCGCCGCCGCCAGGTCCCGGATCACGTCGTCGGCCAGCACTCCGCGGTCGCTGAACAGCACGCGCACCCCGCGCGACCCCCGGTGCGGGGCGGTGACCACGCCTGCCCCGTCGAACACGACCGTGATCTCGACCCCCATGCGCGCGGCGAGGGCAGCGAGCTGCCCGACGAGCCGGGTGCGCTGGTCGGCAAGCGGCAGCTCCGGATAACCCGTCTTGCTGACGTTGTAGCCGTCGACGATCAGGTGGACCGACGGCACAGCGAGCAACGCGTCCAGCCCGGCGAGCCCGTCGATCGCCGCCCCCGCGCGCGCGCCCTGGGCGCCGGCGATCAGGTCGGCAGGCCGCGGCCCGCCCCCGCCGAGGGCCAGCTCGCGGCGTAGCCCCTTCACGGCGCCGCCGAGGGTCTCGATGAGCAGTTCCAGACGGACCTCGTCGGCCTTGCGGGCCTCGCGGGCGGCCTGCCGCGCCGCCGCCACCTCGGCCGCGGCGCGGTCGGCCCGTCTGCGCTCCACCTCGGCCCTGCCGCGCTCGCGATCGCGCTCCGCCCTGGCGGCAGCGAGGTCGCTCTCCGCCGAGCGGCGCAGCTCCTCCGCGGCCTGCTCGGCGGAGACCCGCCCGTCGACGGCAGCCCGCAGCTTCGCGCCCTGTTCCGAGACGCGCCGCCGTAGTTGCTGGTACTCGGCGTCGCGCTGCTCCCCCGCCAGGCGCGCCTGCGCCCGCGCCTCGGTCAGCTCGCCGCGCAACCGGTCGAGCTCGACGGTCAGTTTGTCCACCCGGGAGAGGGCCGCATCCCGCTCGGCACGCAGCCCGACGGTCTCGCCGCGACGGGCTGCCGCAGCCACCACCTCGGCTGCGTACGGGTCGTCGGCCAGCACCGCGGCGGCCGCCGCGGTGAGCGCATCGTCGGCGGCCACGGTCAGCTCACCTGGCCGGTGCTCCTCCCACCACGCGACGACCGCCGCGCGGAACGCCGCGGACGCCGCCAGCTCGGCTGTCAGGGCCGGGCCACCCAGCTTGGCACGCTTGGCCGGAGTGAAACGGGCGAGACGGCGCAGCGACACCGGCACGTCGGCAGCGGGCATCGCCCCCACCGCGGTGGCCGCCGTGTCGGCGAGCCGGGCGCGGACGGCGTCCGGGAGGCGCTCCCATTTGACGGCCTCGGACGCGCCCGCTCCACCACCGGCAGCCGACAGCCCGGTCCCGCCGCTCTCCGGCGGCCAGGCGGTACCGTCGGGCCCTGACATCGCTCCAGGTTATCCGCGTTACGTCGGCACCACCCACAATGTGGCGGCGTAGCCCACAGGATCCGAGCAGATTTGTGTCGGTGATCGCCACTAGCGTCCGGCGCCGTGCCCGGTCCCTCGCCCCAGCTGTCGTTCGACGAGCTCGGCACGCCACTGCGTGAGGTGACGTTCGTCGTGCTCGACCTGGAGACCACCGGCGGCTCGGCGGGCAACGACGCGATCACCGAGATCGGCGCCGTGAAGGTGCGCGGTGGCGAGCGGATCGGCGAGCTCGCCACGCTCGTCGACCCCGGAACCGGCGTACCGCCGGGCATCGTGGCTCTCACCGGCATCACCACCGCGATGATCACCGGCGCACCCCGGCTGTCCGCCGTCCTGCCCACCCTGCTGGAGTTCCTGAGCGGTTCGGTGCTGGTCGCCCACAACGCCCCGTTCGACGCCGGCTTCCTCCGCGCCGCATGTGAGCGGCACGGCCGCCCATGGCCCCGTCCTCCGGTGCTCTGCACCGCCCGCCTGGCCCGCGCCGTCCTTCCCCCGGACGAGGCACCGAGCGTCCGGCTCGGCGCGCTGGCCCAGCTGTTCGGTACGACCACGAAGCCCACCCACCGCGCGCTCGCGGACGCCCGCGCCACTGTCGAGGTGCTGCACCATCTGCTCGAACGGGTGGGCAACCTCGGCGTGCAGAGCCTCGAGGAGCTCCTCGGGCTCGCCCGCGAGTCTGCGCAGCACCGGCCCACCCAGCAGCAGCGGAAGAAGCGCGTGCTGGCAGCCGGGGTTCCGGCGGCGCCGGGGGTCTACCTGTTCCGCGGCCCGCGCGACGAGGTGCTCTACGTCGGCACCAGCGGCGACCTGCAGCGGCGGGTACGCAGCTACTTCACCTCCGGGGAGCGTCGCCGTCGGGTGCGCGACATGGTGGCGCTCGCCGAACGGGTGGACACCGTCGTCTGCGCCCACGCCCTGGAGGCGGCGGTGCGGGAGCTGCGGCTGATCGCGGCGCACCAGCCGCGCTACAACCGCCGGTCCCGGCGTCCGCACCGCGGGTGGTGGGTCACCCCCACCGCGGAGGCGTTCCCGCGGCTCTCGGTGGTCACCACGCCCCGCAGCGGGGCCCTGGGCCCGTTCGGGTCCCGGCGTGCCGCCGCCGCGGCGGTCGACACGGTGCTCGACGTCGTACCCCTGCGGCCGTGCACGCAGCGCATCCCCGCCCGCGGGGCGTCGGCAGCGCCCTGCGCGCTGCATGAGCTCGGCCGATGCGCCGCGCCATGCGCAGGGCTGCAGTCACCCGAGCAGTACGCCCCAGCCGTTCAGGCGCTGCACGACCTGATCGGCGGCCGCGACGACGCCGCGCTGCAGACGATGGCCGCCCGGGTCGACACGCTCGCCGGGCGGGAGCGCTTCGAGGCTGCTGCGCGCACCCGTGACCAGTTGGCAGCCCTGATCGTCGGGCTCGAGCGCGCGCAGCGACTCGCCACGCTCGCCGCGCTGCCCGAGGTGGTCGGCGCCAGACCCGACGGTCGCGGCGGCTGGGAGATCGCGGTGCTCCGGTTCGGCCGGCTCGCCGCCGCCGGGGTCGCCCGCCGCGGCGTCGCACCCATGCCGGTGATCGACGCACTGCGTCTCGGCGCGCAGACCGTGCTCGCCGGCGCTGGACCGTTACGGGGAGCACCCGTCGAGGAGGTACGGCTGCTGCACCGCTGGCTCACCACGGGCGGCACCCGCCTGGTCCACGCCGAGCCGGCATGGGCCGAGCCCGCGCGGGGCGCGGCACGCTGGAGCCGCTGGGCGGAGCGGGCGCGGCCGATCGAGGTCGACGTGGACTAATGTCCGGCCGTCAGCCGTCCTACCCGAGGAGCCGTCGTGATCACCGCGATCGTCCTGGTGCACACCGCCGCCGACCGGATCCCGGAGACGGCTCAGGCCATCGCCGACCTCGACGGAGTCACCGAGGTCTACTCCTGCGCCGGTGACGTCGACCTCATCGCCGTGGTCAAGGTGGCACAGCACGACCAGTTGGCCGACGTGATCGCCGGAGGGCTCAGCAAGGTCGAGGGCGTGCGGCGCACCGACACCCACATCGCCTTCCGCTCGTACTCCCGCGCCGACAGCGAGGCCACCTTCTCGGTCGGCCTGGACTAGGGCGTGTCCGGGTCAGTCGCGCAGGGAGGTGGAGAACACGGCCCAGCGCTCGAGCAGCCGCTCGGCCGCGCCCGAGTCGATCGCCGCCGCCACGCGCTCCAGTGCCGCGGGGAAGGCGTCGGCCAGGTTGGCGGGTGGCCCGTCGAACGCGATCAGGGCGCCCGCTGCGTTGAGCAGCACCGCGGCGCGCACCGGGCCGCGATCGCCCGCGACCAGTGCGCGGAACACCTCGGCGTTGACCTCGGCTGAGCCTCCGCGCAGGTCTTCCCGGGTGGCGGGGGCGATGCCGAACGCAGCCGGATCGACGGTCTCGGTGCGCACCTCGCCCGCGGCCGCCACCCAGACCGTGCTGGTGGTCGTCGTGGTCAGCTCGTCGAGCCCGTCGTCGCCGCGCACGATGAGCGCGGACGACCCGCGGCTCGCGAACACCTCGGCGAGCACGGGAGCGAGCCGGGCATCGGCGCAGCCGACCAGGGCCGCCAGGGGCTGCGCCGGGTTCGTCAGCGGGCCGAGCACGTTCATCGCCGTGGGCACGCCCAGCTCACGGCGCGGACCGGCCGTGTGCCGGAAGCTCGGGTGGAACACCGGTGCGAAGCAGAACCCGATCCCGACCTCGGCGACGCACGCGGCGACGCCGTCACCCGGCAGGTCGACGGCGACCCCGAGAGCCTCGAGCACGTCGGCAGCCCCGCTCGCCGACGATGCCGCCCTGTTGCCGTGCTTGACGACCGGCACTCCCGCCGCGGCGACGACGACGGCGGCCATCGAGGAGATGTTCACGGTGTGCGCCTGGTCGCCACCGGTACCGACCAC
>JAODNO010000149.1 GCA_025465235.1 Pseudonocardia sp. | reverse complement strand
CCGCGACACCGAACGCTGACCTGCACCATCCCTATTTCGCGGCTGCGGCGCGGCGGCTCGGGCTTGCGGCGGCATCCTCGACGGCATGAGCGGGCAGGGCGCACCTGACCGTCCTGTCGGCGATGGCGCGCCTACAGATCGACCGCAATCTCGCCGCGATCTCCGAGGAGCAGGCCGGATCATGGCCGACGCGATCAACGTTGCGCTCGCAGAAGCCGGTGTGACCCCGGCCGCGCAGTCCGTGCTCGCACCGTGCTGGCCCGTGAGTTCCGGGCGGCGCCGCACGTCAAGCGGCCGGTCGGGGCGGGAACCCCCTTCCCCCACTCGCCCTATGAGTCTTTGAGTGCTACCTGGCGACTGTCGAAGCCTGCCGAGCGAAGCCGCTGATAGGCGTCGAGAACGTCAGCAGGCACATTCTGCGAACCGTGAACCCCCGCGTTGCGCACTCGATGATCCGCTGAATGTCCTCGGCCATCATGTCGATGACGAGGTTCTCGTCGCCGATGCTCTTCACGTACTCGTCGTAGCCGAGCGGCATCGAGGCACAGACGACGTCCACCTCGGGCCAGAGCTTCCGCTCGTCGCGTAGCTGCGGCGCTGTGCGTAGGGCTTCGAGATCAGCAGGATGCTGTTTGGTGGTGTGCCGCGGCCTCGAGAACGGACCGGGACTTCGTGATGTTCGCGCCGGTTTTGGTGGCTGTCAGTTCGACGATAATGGCGGAGTCCGGCACCTCCAGCTCGATCGCGTGCGTGCGGTCGTGAGCGGCCTCGCCCTGGGGGAAGCGGTTTCGGGTGGTGGGCGATGTGCCCCCAGTGAAAACGATCAGCGGGAACAGTCCGCGGAGGTACAACTGCGCCGCGTACGTCGCCACGCCGAGGTCGTGGCTGCCCAACCCGATGGCGGCGGCGCAGCGGCGCAGTTCATGACCGAGCCGGTGGTAGCGCCAGAGCAGCTCGGCATCAGGTCGATCCTGCTGGGAGACCGTTGGTCGGGAGCTGGGTGAGTGCATCCTCCTTGGGAGGTCGCAGGACTTGACGGGTATATCCGGACGAGCTATTCGATCTTGGTCAGCCGTTCCTGGGGCAAACGGACCATGCGCTGGTTTCCGGTGGGCCAGAAGATGTCGTCGACGATCTCTGCTTCGTCGGATTCCTCGCGCGCGATCACGCGCTCACGAGATCACCCCGTCGGACAGCGCGATCGTGTCGCGTGAGTCCACCCGGGCGCTGGACCCCGGATCGGCATCGCCAACCTCGGTCAACTCGATGCCCCGGGTCTCCGGGAGGGCGAGGACGGCGAGGAAGCTGGCGACCGCGACAACCATCATGGCCAGCGCGAGCAGGTACGCGTTGCCGCCACCGAGTGCGACCAGCGCGACGGCGATGACCGGCGCCGGCCCGGAGAGCACGGCCCCGGTGATCTCGCGGCTCAGGGCGAAGCCGCTGAAGCGGTACGCGGAGGGGAAGAGCTCGGCGTAGTAGGCGGCCTGGGAACCGAACACCGCGAGGCAGCTGCCGAACGCGAGCCCGAAGGCGATCAGGATCAGCGCGGTGTTGCGGGTGTCGAGCAGCCAGAAGAACGGGAACGGCACCACCGCGCAGATCGCGGTGACCAGGAGGTAGGCGGGCCTGCGTCCGGACCTGTCGGCGAACGTGCCCACGAGCGGGATGGCGACGGCACCCACGGCGCAACCGAACAGGAGGGCCACCAGCGCGGTGGACTTGGCGACACCCTTGTCCGAGAGGTAACTCAGCGAGTACGTCTGCACCACGTATATGTTCAGTGCGATCACGCAGTTGGACACCATCACCAGCACGAACCGCTTCGGCATCACCCTGATCATCGTCAGAGCCGGCACCTTGGTCCGGGCCCGCGCCTTGCGGAGGTCCTCGAAGACGGGGGTCTCCGGCACGCGCAGGCGGATCACCAGCCCGACCCCGACCACGATCACGCTGAGCAGGAACGGCACCCGCCAGCCCCAGCTCATCAGCTGGTCTTTCGGCAGGGTGGCGACCGCGGCGCTGACGGCGGCGGCCAGGCCGATCCCGAGGAACACGCCCGCGGCCGGCATCGATGCGTAGTAGCCACGGCGCCGGGTCGGCGCGAACTCGGCGACCATGGTCACCGCACCCACGTATTCCGCTCCCACTCCGAGTCCCTGCAGCAGTCGGAGGATCACCAACAGCACGGGTGCGAGGAGCCCGACACTCGTATACGTGGGCAGAAAACCGATCAGGACGGAGGCCGCACCCATCAGCAGGAGGGTTCCGACCAGGGCGATCCGTCGGCCGTACTTGTCGCCGATGTGGCCGAACAGCACGGCGCCGAGCGGCCGGGCGAAGTACCCGACACCGAACGTCGCGAAGGCGGCGACCTGGCCGGCGGTGCTGGAGAACTGCGGGAAGAACAGCGTGCCGAACACCAACGCCGCGGCCTGGCCGTAGACCGCGATGTCGTACCACTCGATGAGGCTTCCGATGACCGTTCCCGGGATGAGCCGCTTGCGCGACTCCTCCCACACCTGGTCGCGAGTCGGGTTGACGTCCATGCGGCTCCTCCTTGAGCTGGCGGTGTTCAGAGTCCGTGCAGGTGTGCCGCGCGAACGACGTTGCGCAGCGGTTCCCCCGAGACGAGCCGGTTGACGTTCTCCGCGACGACCGCGTAGCGGCGGACCGGAAGCTGGTGGGTCCACGCGCTGGAGTGCGGGGTGCACCAGGCGTTGGGCAGGTTCCAGAACGGGTGCTCCGCCGGAGCCGCGGTGTCCGTCGCCGACGCGGGGTAGCGGTACCAGACGTCGAGGACCGCTCCGCCGATCCCGCCGTCACGCAGCGCGGCGTAGAGCGCGGCCTCGTCGACGATCTCGGCCCGCGACACGTTGACGAGCACCGCGTGGGCCGGCATGCGACCCAGGACCGCGGCGTCGATGAGGCCGGTGGTGGCCGCCGTGAGCGGGCAGGCGAGGACGACGTAGTCGCAGCCGGCCAGCACGTCGGGAAGGAGATCGGTCGACGCGATCTCCGCCGTGCCATCGGGGGCGGCCGCGTCGTCGACGGCACGGACGCGCACCCCGAACGCCGCGGCGCGCGCGGCGATCGCCCGGCCAATGCGCCCGTAGCCGACGATGCCGAGCGTCTTGCCGTGCAGTTCGCCGTGCGGGTTCCGATGCCGGTAGAGCTGCGGCCATGCCGCCGGTGTGAACGCGTCCTGCATCGCTGTCGCGCGGACCTCCCATTCGAGCAGTCGCGCGAGCACGAACTCGGCGATCGGGATCTCGTGCTCGTAGACGTTCGTGACCACCGTCTCGGGATGCAGCGCGGACAGGTCGAGGCCGTCGAGGCCGGCGCCCGGCACGTGCAGCAACCGGAACGACGGGACCTCGCCGTCGGGTCGCGACCAGCGCAGCGTCACGACCACGTCGTCCGGCTCGATGCGGGCGTCGTCGCGGCCCGAGTGGGCGGCTTCGGCGGGCAGGGCGACGATGTCGTGCTGTCGGTCCAGGCCGCGGCGCAGATCGGCCTCGTGGTCAGCGGCCTCGCCGATCATGATGATCTTCATCGAGTACCGCCCGGTCGGGCGCCCGCCGCCGCGGCCGCGAGGATCGAGCGGACGGCGGCCTCGGTCACCGGCGCCGGGTTGCCGGCCAGCCGCGGATCGTCGTGATCGTCGGCGGTGGTCGAGATCTCCACGGCCCGCTCGGTGTCGGCGGGGCCGACGCCGACGTCAGCCAGCCGCAGCGGCAGACCGGAGCTCGAGACGAGGTCCCAGACGAATCCGGCGAGGTCATCGCCCGCGCCGACGGCTTCGGCGATGCGCCCGAGCGGCTCGGGCGCCGCTTCCACGAGGTGCGCCGTGACGTAGGGCAGCACCACGGCGTGCGCGACGCCGTGCTCGATGCCGAAGCTCCCGCCCAGCATGTGCGCGATCGCGTGCTGGATGGCGAACCCGCCGGTGAGCGCGGCGCCACCGAGGTAGGCGCCGTAGAGCATGTCGCTCCGTACACCGAGGTCGTCAGGGGTGGCGAGCAGGCGCGGCAGCGCGTCGGCCACGACCTGCGCGCCCTCGACGGCCGCCGGCACCAGCAGCGGGCTGATCGTGGGCAGGTAGATCGCGTCGATGCAGTGCGCCAGCGCGTTCATGGCACTGGCCGCGCTCGCCGCGACCGGCAGGGAACGTGACAGCTCCGCGTCGTAGACGACCGTCGACGGTCGCATGGCGATGCTCTCGTGCATGTGCTTGACGCCGTCGATGGTCATGCCGCAGAAACCGGTCATCTCCGAGCCCGAGTACGTGGTCGGCACCGCGATGATCGGCAGCTGCGACTCGTAGGCGATGCCCTTGCACAGTCCGGTGGCGGCCCCGCCACCGACCGCGACCAGGCAGTCGGCACCGGCGCTGGCGGCTTTGTCACGCCCGCGCCGGGCCAGCTCGATGGGCACCTGGCTGATCGCCTCGGGCAGCAACCCGGCGCACCGGTCACCGATCCCGGCGGCGATCCGGTCACCGAGCGCGACGCGGCCCGATGTGGTGACGACGAGAGCCCGTTCGGCACCGAGATTCTCGACTTCGGCGCGCAGGTCAGCAGCGCTGCCCCGGCCGAAGACGACTCGGGGTGGGGTGGCGTTGAAAACGCCGCCCGGCTGGGAGAACGTCCGTGCGGAGCGGCTCACCAGTCCACCACCGTTCCGTCGGCGAGGACCGCTGCGCTGCTGTGCGCCACCTCGGGCTCATAGGGGTGCTTCGCCGCCTCGCGCTCGTCGACCTCCACACCCAGCCCCGGCGCGAACGGCACCGCCCAATGGTTGCCGACGCGTTGCATCGGCGTGCTGACGACGTCGTCGTACCAGCTCACGGCGCCGCTCATCTCCTCCTGGATCAGGAAGTTGGGGGTGCTGACGTCGAAGTGCAGGGCGGCAGCGCCGGCGATCGGCCCGTTCGGGTTGTGCGGCGCGACGCCGACCATCTCGGTGTCGGCCACCGCGGCGATGCGCTTGCCCTCCAGCAGCCCACCGGTGTGGTTGAGGTCGGGTTGGGCGACGTGCACGGCCTTCGCCGCGAAGACCGGGAGGAACTCCCGCAGGCCGACGAGCCGCTCCCCCGCTGCGATCGGGCAGCGGGCACGCTCCGCGACCTGCCTGAGCGCTTCGGTGTCCCCGGGCTGGACGGGTTCCTCGCAGAACAGCGGGTCGTACGGGGCGAGCACGTCGACGTACTGCAGAGCGGCAGCGACCGACGCCGGGCGGCCGTGGAAGTCGACCATGATGTCGACGTCCGGCCCGACGGTCGAACGCAGCGTCGACATCAGCTTGTCGACGTTGCGCCGCTCGGCGGCGACGGTCAGGTGGTGGCCGTAGGGGATGATGACGACCTTGAGCGCGTCGTAGCCCTGCTCGACGACGGCGGCCGCCTTCTCCCGCAGCGGGCCCACGTCGACGGTCTCGTAGACCGCGCGCATGTCGCCGAGTCCGAGATGCGTGTAGACGCGCACCGTGTCGCGCACCCGGCCGCCGAGCAACCGCCACACCGGTTCACCGACGGACTTGCCGAAGATGTCCCACAACGCGTGCTCGATGCCGCTGATCGCCGTGGCGCCGATGATGCCGAGGCGGTAGTAGCTGTGCTTGTTCAGCACGCGCACGATCTGCTCGATATCGCGCGGGTCGCGACCGATCAGCAGCGGCGCCAGGTCCTCGAGCGCACCGACGACGGCTCGGGTCTTCCAGTTGAGGCTGGCCTCGCCCCAGCCGTACAGACCATCCTGGTCGGTGCGAACCTTCACCATGATCCAGTTCCGCAGTTCCGCGTTGACCACGATCGTGTCGACGGCAGTGATGCGGATCGGCGGACCATCAGTTGTCGACATCGACATCCGGCGTGACTCCTCGTTCGGGTGGTGCCACGCTAAGAGCCGCCAACCGATCACGTCCAACTTCTAGTTCGGATCTATTGATCTGGTCTGCTTATCAAGGAGATGCTGTCTGGATGGACCGTGTCGGCCTGGACTGCTTCGTGGCGCTCGCCGAGGAACTGCACTTCCACCGAGCCGCCGAGCGTTGCCACGTCAGCCAGCCGGCGATGAGCCAGCAGATCCTCAAGCTGGAACGGGAGCTCGGCGTCAGGCTGGCCCACCGCACGAAGAGGGTCGTATCGCTGACTCGAGCCGGCGAGGTGTTCCTGGCCGAGGCGCGCAAGACGATCCGGCAGATGGACCTGTCCGCCGAGCTGGCGCAGCGCACCGACCGCGGCGAGATCGGACAGCTGACCATTGGGGTCACCGCGCCAGCGCTCTTCGTGGTCTTCCCGGAGGTGGTGGCACGGTTCCGGAGCGAGCTGCCCGCCGTCGGCCTGGTCGTCCACGAGATGACCACCGCCGACCAGGAGAAGTCGCTGATGCGCGGCGACATCGACATCGGGATCGTGCACCCGCCGCTGGAGGAGACCGCGCTGAGGACCGAGCAGATCGGTCGCGTCGCCTACCAGGTCGCGCTACCGGAGAGGCACCGACTGGCCGAGCAAGCGTCCGTCGCGCTGGCCGATCTCGACGGCGAGCCGGTCGTGATCTTCCCTCGGGAGATCGCCCCCCAGCTCTACGACACGGTGATCATGATGTGCCAGGAGGCGGGGTTCACTCTGAAGATCGCCATGGAGGCGTTCCCGGCGCAATCGATCATCGCATTGGTCGCGTCCGGAGTCGGACTCGGCTTCATCGCGTCCGAGACCCAGCGTCTTGCTCGGGCGGGAGTCGTCTACCGACCCATCAGCGAACCCCGACCACACCTCAGCATCGGGGTCGCCTACCACGCCGACGGGATCGCCCCAGCCGCGCAGACGTTCTTGGCGGCGGCCCACGAGGCAGGACGCGCAATGCGATGAGTTCGACGGTAGCCGGCGATCCGGTGCGGCGGGCGGAGGTCATCCGCCGGCAGTGCTGCGGGCCGGCTGTCCAAATCGTCGGGCCGCAACACCCACCTCAACGAGCCGGTCAGTCAGTCGGTGCCGGACTCCATCGCGGCGCGGTCGAGCATCTCGTCGTTGCCGGACCCCTCGCCGCGTGAGGCGATGACCTCGGCGCCGCCCTGCGGCATCGCGCCGATCAGTCCGGCCGAGGCTGCCTGGGCGGCACCGATGAGTGCAGGATGGGTGGTGCCGACCATGCCGAGGCGGGCGTACTGCTCGAGCTTGGCGCGCGAGTCGGCGATGTCGAGGTTGCGCATGGTGAGCTGGCCGATCCGGTCCACCGGACCGAACGCCGAGTCCTCGGTGCGCTCCATCGACAGCTTGTCCGGGTGG
>JAODNO010000148.1 GCA_025465235.1 Pseudonocardia sp. | reverse complement strand
AGGTCCCAGCGGAAGCTGAACCGCACGCCCTTCGCGCCGTCGCCCTCGGCGTCGGCGCGGTCGGCCAGCTCGACGAGCAGCGGCCACGTGTCGCCCTCGTGCTCCATGATCTTCCGGTAGTCGGGGTTCGAGGTGAGATCGGCGGTCGGGACGTTGCCGATGTGCTGGTAGACCCAGTACGACGCGAGCGCGGAGCGGATGCGGTCGCGCCACCACGGCATCGCGCGCATCTCCTCCCGCCACCTGGCCGAGGTGTTCCAGTCGTCGCGCACGTCGTGGTCGTCGAAGATCATCGCGGTGGGGACGGTGGACAACAGCCAGCGGATCTCCGGGTCGGTCCACGCGTCCCGGTAGAGCCCGACGTACTCATCGAAGCCGACGATCTCGTCGTCGGGCCAGTCCGGGTGGCGGTCGCGGCGGCCCGCGATCCGGCGGCGGTTCCGCGGGCTCAGCTCGTCGGCGTACACCTGGTCCCCGAGCAGCAGCAGCGCGTCGGGCCAGTCCTCTGGGGCGCGCTTGGTCATCCGGGCCGCGTACGCGTCGAGCGCGTCGATGCCGAGCTCCGCGGCGAGGCGCGGGTCGGTCGCCTTGGGGTACCGGCAGGACCCGAAGATGATCCGGTTGCTGCGGTCGGACTCCGGGCCGCGGGTGCGGATCAGGCTCGGCGGGAACGGGCTGGTGGACGGTGGCCACACCCGCTCGCCGTCGATCTCCACCTGGTACGGGGTGCGGCTGTCGGGCGTGAGCCCGCTGACGGGTACGAGCGCGTAATGGTGGCCGGAGACCTCGAACGTGCGCGCCTCGGAGCCGAGCACCGAGACGGTGGCGGCACTGTCGGTTTGGACCCAGACCGAGGCGGTGGTCTCGCCGACGTGACGCAGGACGGGACCGAGTACGAGTGGCACGCGCCACACCCTAAAGGCGGGCGATGACGGCCGTCAGCCGTGCTCCAAAGCGAGCAGGGCGGCGCCGATCTTGCCGGCGTCGCCGCCGAACGTCGCCGGGACGATCGGGGCGTTGCCACGCGCGGTGGGGGCGTAGGCGAACTCCCGCGCGGCCGCCCGGGCCGGGGCCAGGAGCAGCTCTCCGGTCTCGACCAGCCCGCCGCCGACGACCACGGCGTCGACCTCGAAGATGTTGGCCAGGGATGCGATGCCGACACCGAGCCAGCGCCCGAGCCGGGCGAACAGTGCCTTCGCGGTCTCGTCGCCCTGGTGAACGGCCTTGACGACGGTGTGCCCGGTCACCTCGCCGTCCTCGACGCCGAGGCGCGCGATCAGCCCCTCGGGGTCGTCGTCCGCGGCGCCACGGCCCATCCGCGTGAGCGCGGTGCCCGACGCGTACGCCTCGAAGCAGCCGTGGTTGCCGCAGCCGCACCGGGGGCCGTCGGGATTGAGGATGATGTGGCCGAGCTCGGCGCCGAGCCCGGTGGGGCCGCGGTAGATCTGGCTGTCGAGCACGAGGCCGCCGCCGATCCCGGTGCCCACCGTCACCAGCACCATGTTCGGGTACGGCTCCCCGAGCCGGGCCTCGGCGAGCGCGGCGACGTTGGCGTCGTTGTCGACGACGACGGGAAGGCTGCTCGACTTCTCCAGCTGCTCGCGCACCGGCCAGTCGCGGTAGGCGTTGTTCGGCGCCCAGAGCATCCTGCCCTCGGGCCACTGCACGATCCCGGCCGCGCCGACGCCGATCGTCGCGATGGAGTGCTCGGCGCGGAAGCGCTCGATCAGGGAGAGCAGGACCTCGGTGACGGCCTCCCCGCTGGACTCCTCCGGCGTCGGCTCGACGAGCTCGGCCACGACGGTGCCGTGCACGTCGACCACCGCCCCCGCGATCTTGGTGCCCCCGATGTCGAGTCCGATGGCCAGCCTGGTGTCCGTCACCCCGGCATGATGGCACCCGGAGTCGATCAACAGCGTTTCGTCCAGGTCCCCGTGGGGTATCGCTCGACATGCTCCTTCGACGAGTCGCTCGACCTATGCTCGCCGCCCTGTTCGTCTACGGCGGCATCCAGACCCTCCGGTCGCCCCAGGGGCACGTGCAGGCGGCGAAGCCGGTGCTCGACGCGGTCGCGCCCGCCATCGACAAGGCCATTGAGGTGGCGCCCATCGATCATCGCCCGGATGACGAGCTGCTGGTGAAGATCGACGGAGGCGTCAAGGTCGTCGCCGGTTCGTTGCTGGCGCTCGGCAAGTTCCCGCGCCTGTCGTCGGCCGCCCTTGCCGCGTCCGTGATCCCCACCACGCTCGCCGGGCACCGGTTCTGGGAGGAGACGGACGAGCAGAAGAAGCAGGAACAGCTCATCCACTTCCTGAAGAACATGGGCGTGCTCGGTGGCCTCCTGATCGCCGCCGCAGACACCGAGGGCAAGCCCTCGCTGGGCTGGCGCGGCCGCAAGGCCGCCAAGCTGGCCGCCGCCCAGGCGGCGGCGATCTCCGGCAGCGCCGCGGATGTGACAGGTCGCGTGACGGGCGCCGCCCACGACGTCAGCGGCAAGCTCACCGGCAGGGCGTCCGACGCTTCAGGCGCGGTCGCGGGAATCGCCGCCGGTCTGGCCGGTCTCGCGCCGGGTGCCGGAGCGGCCGCTCGGGCCTCGCGCGCCGGCTCCGAGCTCACCTCGCGGGCCCACGATGTGTCGGCCGACTGGGCCAAGCGCGCCGCCAAGGCCAGGAAGCGGGCTGAGAAGCGCGGGGCGAAGCTGCAGAAGGTCGCGGAGAAGCGAGGCGCCGAGCTGCAGAAGCGGGCGGCCAAGCGCACCGCCGAGCTGCAGAAGGCGGCCGGCAAGAAGCGTGCGGCACTGGAGAAGAGGACGAGCACGAGCATCCTCGACCAGGCATCCAAGCTCGGCCATGACGTCGCCGCCCGGGCCTCCGCGCTCGGCGCCGAGGCCGCCCACCAGGCCGAGGGCGTGGCGAAGGACGCCAAGAAGCGGGCCCACGCGCTCACGCACTGATCCGGAACGACCGGCTCGGCTCCTGCGGGAGCCGAGCCGGTCTGCGTCCGCTCCCGGTGGTGCCCGCTAGTCCAGCTCGTCGAGGCGGAACCCGACCTTGAGCGTCACCTGGAAATGCTCGACCTCGCCGTCCTCCAGGTGCCCGCGGATCTCGACGGTCTCGAACCAGTCGAGGTTGCGCAGCGTGCGTGCCGAGCGCCGGATCGCCATGCGGATGGCGTCGTCGACGCTCTCCGTCGACGTCCCGACGATCTCGGTGACGTGATACACGTGGTCAGTCACTGTCGAGTCCCCGTCCTGTCGGCCGATCGGCCGCTCCACCCCACCACAGGCCGGCTACGGCGGTCGAGGAGGCGTGGACGAGATTCAGCCGTTGAGGAACGCGAGCGGATCGCGTTGAACTCCTTCTCATAGGCGCCCGTGAGCCCGTGTGGGGCTCCCGGGTACACCTTCAGGGTCGTCTCCTGGACGCCGCTTCGGTCCCGGTCCGGGAGCGCCGACGCCTGAACCACAACGTCGTCTCCCCGTCGACACGCTGAGCGAGCCGCTCGACATGTCCCGGCACTGCAACACGAGTCCTGCTCTGCCACGCCCGGTTGGACCCTGACGCGGGCGGCACCGGTGGTGGCAGGGTGGGCGCGATGACGGAGCAGATCGCCGCGGCTCGACGCGGGGTCGGCGTGCTGTTGCGGAGCCTGGACGAAGCGCCACCCACAGATCTCGTCGACGTCTGCGCGAGCTGGTTGGCCCGGCACGTGTCCGCCCGAGCCTGCGTCCTGCTGCTGGCCGACTACGCCGAGGCGACCCTGGAGCCGGTCACCCGCGGCCCGGGTACGGCCCGGATCGAGCCACAGGACCTGGCCCTCAGCGCCGCCGGAGAGGCCTACCGCGAGCAGCGCAGCATCACCGCCGTTCTGCACCACCCAGACGAGGCCCCGGCCGCCGGTGCCGCGCCCGGTGCGACGGGTGGGCCGGCGCTGGTGGTCTATCTCCCGGTGTCGGTCCGCGCCGAGCGACTGGGGGTACTGGCCGTCACCCTGCCCGGTCACGACCTGGACCGGGAGGTGGAGGAGGTTCTCGAGGACGTGTCGCGGGTGTTGGGGCATGTGCTGACCGGGGCGCGCCGCTACACCGACCGGTTCGAGATGCTGCGGCGGCGTCGGGAGCTGGGGTTGGCCGCGGAGATCCAATGGGAGTTACTGCCGAGCCTGGCCTTCGAGCTCCCCGGGTTCTCCATCGCCGGCACGGTGGAGCCGGCGTACGAGATCGGGGGCGACAACTTCGACTATGCGATCAGCGCGCACCGGTTGACGGTGGCGGTCAGCGATGCGGCCGGTCACGGGCTGCGGGCCGCGCTGCTGGCCAGCCTGTCGGTCACCGCGATGCGCAACGCCCGCCGCGCGCACTGCTCGATCGTGGAGCAGGCCGACGCGGCCAACCGGTACCTGGTGGAGCAGTTTCCCGGGCCGGATTTCGTGACCGGGCTCGTCCTCGAGCTCGACGTCGACAGCGGCGAGGGGATGCTGCTCAACGCGGGGCATCCACCGCCGCTGCTGCTGCGCGACGGTGCGGTGAGCGAGTTCGTCGTTGCGCCCGCGCTGCCGCTGGGGCTCACGTCGTCGGCTCGCTACCCGCTGCACCCGTTCCGGTTGGAGCCCGGTGACCGGCTGCTGCTGTTCACAGACGGCATCACCGAGGCGCACCAGCGCGGCGAGCGGGAGTTCGGCTATCGCCGCCTCGGCGCCATGCTCGCCGAACACCGCGACCTCACGCCCCCCGAGTTCGTCCGGCACGTCACCCGTGCCGTCACCGAGTCCTGCAACGGCGAGCTCAACGACGACGCCACCGCGGTCTGCCTCGACTGGCACTCCTCCTCCGTCGCTGCGCACCGAGCCGGAGTTTGAGCGCGCAACGCGGCGATCCCTGCGGTCAGGGCCGCTGTTGGAGTGCCGCGACGATGGCGGCGACGGAGCGGTCGACGTCGGCCTCCGTGGTGCGCCAGCTCGACACGGAGATGCGCATCAGGCGCATGCCGTGCCAGGTCGTGCCGCCCATCCAGCACTCGCCGGAGCGCTGGACGGCGTCGATCACCCGGTTGGTCTGCTCGTCGTCGCCGAAGCGGACGAGCACCTGGTTCAGCACGACGTCGTTGACGACCGTGACTCCGTCGACGGTGGCGAGCTGGTGGGCGAACCGGCGGGCGAGCGCGCAGCAGCGGTCGACCAGTTCGGCAACTCCGGACCGGCCGAGCTGACGCAGCGCCGCCCACGTCGTGAAGCCGCGGGCCCGGCGGGAGGACTCCAGCACGTAGTCGCCGGGCCCCCGTAGCGCGTCGGAACCCTGCCCGGTGAGGTAGGCGGCGCTGTAGGAGGTCGCTGCGACGTGCGCGGCCGGATGGGCGCAGAACGCGTAGCCGGCGTCGTAGGGGACGTTGAGCCACTTGTGGCCGTCCGTGGACCACGAGTCGGCCCGTTCCACCCCGGCCACCAGGTGGCGGGTGGCCCGGCCGACGGCGGCCCACAGCCCGAACGCCCCGTCGACGTGGACCCACGCGCCGTGCTCGTGCGCGCTCGCGATCGCCGTGGGGAAGTCGTCGAACGCGCCGGTGTTCACCTCACCGGCCTGTAGACAGACGATGGTCGGGTCCGCGCTCGTGCTGGCCAGCGCCCGTCCGAGATCCTCGACGTCGATCGAGCCCTGCAGGCTGGTCCGCACCGGGACGAGGGCGTCGGTTCCCAGCCCCAGCAGGCGTAGCGCCCTGTCGATCGTGGCGTGCCGTCCCGTGCCGGCCACCACCCGGACCGGTGGCGCGCCGTGCAGACCCCGGCGTTCGACGTCCCAGCCCGCATCGGAGAGCACGCCGTGCCGGGCGGCGGCGAGACAGACGGTGTTGCCGCCCTGGCCGCCGGTCACGAAGCCGAACGACACCCCGGCGGGGAGGCCGAGGAGATCCGTGAGCCAGGCGCCGGTCACCTCCTCGAGGACCGCGGCCGCGGGGGAGGTCAGCGGGTTGAACGCGTTCTGGTCCCACCCCGTGGTCAGTACGTCCGCTGCCGTCGCGGCGTCGAGCACGCCGCCGGTCACGAACCCGAAGTAACGCGGGCCGGTGCTTGCCACCAGGGCCCGCTCGACCGCGTCCGCCAGCTGCTCGACCACGGCAGTCGCCGGGGTCGGCTCGTCGGGCAGCGAGCCGAGCGCGGCACGGACGTCGTCGAGGTCGACCGCGGAGGGGAAGACGGGCCCGTCGCCGACCCGCTCCCGGTAGCCGACGACGCGGTCGGCCGCGTACTGCATCAGATCGCGCAGGCCTCCGGACGCGGTCAGGGTTGCGGGCCGGTCGGCCGGGGAGGGAGTCATCCGTCGACCATGCCGCAACCCACGATCGTGCACCCACAGGAGGCTCGCCGACCTCGTCCTCTGCCGGGGCGCAACTAGCGGCACGGGACCACGAGTCGAGCTAGTTCGATGAGGCCACAGCCGCGGGCCTCGACGAGGCCACCGCCGCCGGGCTCGGTGAGGGCAGGGCCTCCGGCTCCGAGGAGCCCACCGTTTCCGGTGTCGCCGAGTTCACGGGTTGCGACGTTGCCGAGTTCACTGCTTGCGGCGACGCCGAGCCCACCGCTTGCGGCGTCGATGAGCTCACCGCCTGCGGCTTCGACAAGCCCACGGGCGCGGACGCCGGCTCCGGGGCCGTCACGGCCGGCGGCGGGGTCGGCTCGGTGACCTCGGGGACCTCGGGTTCGGTCGCCTGGGAGGCGGCCGCTTCCGACGGTGTGGATCGTTCGAGGAAGCGGAGCAGCTCAACGGGGAAGGGCAGCACGAGGGTGGAGTTCTTCTCGGCGGCAACCTCGACGACGGTCTGCAGGAGGCGCAGCTGCAATGCTGCGGGATGCTCGGTCATCACCTCGGCGGCCTGGGCCAGTTTATGTGAGGCCTGCATCTCGCCCTCTGCGGTGATCACGCTGGACCGTCGCTAGCGTTCGGCTTCGGCCTGGCGTGACATGGAACGTTTCATCGTCTCGGGCAGCGCGACGTC
>JAODNO010000144.1 GCA_025465235.1 Pseudonocardia sp. | reverse complement strand
CTGGTCGTACTTGCCGAACGGATACCGGACACCGAAGTTGCGGTGGTAGAAGTCGAAGCCCTGCCTGGTCTCGGTGAACAACCGCTCCGCGTCCATGTGCGGGGCCAGCGAGGCGCGGCAGTAGATGCCGAGTGGGATCTCACCGTGCTCGTCGGAGTAGGTGTCCCGCCACTCCGCGTACGGTCCGGCGATCAGCGCGACCAGGTAGGTGCTCAGGATCGCACTGGTGGCGAAGTGGTGCTCCGCAGCGCCGCCCGGACCCTCGACCGTCTCCTCGATGACCGAGTTGGAGACGACCTTCCAGTCCGCGGGTGCGGTGACCGTCAGCGTGTAGCGGGCCTTGAGGTCGGGCTGGTCGAAGCAGGCGAACAGGCGCTTGGCGTCGGCCGTCTCGAACTGCGAGTAGAGGTACACCCCGCCGTCGACCGGGTCGACGAACCGGTGCAGCCCCTCGCCCGTGTTCATATACCGACCGTTGGCCTCCACACGCAGCTCGTTCTCGGCAGCGAGGGAGGGCAGGGCGATGCCGTCCTCCTCCCGGTAGCCGGATACGTCGAGCGGCTCGCCGTTGAGGGTGGCCGAGGTGACCTCGGCGCCCACGAAGTCGATCCAGCTGTCGGCGCCGGGCTCGCTACACCGGAAGCGGACGGTCGTGGTGGTGGCGAAGGTGGTCTCGCCCGGCTTTCCGCCACCGTCGGTCAGGTCGAGCTCGACCGCGTAGTCGGCGACCTCCAGCAGCGCGGCCCGCCGCTCGGCGTCGGTGCGGGTCAGGTTCGGCGGTGCCATGCGGTGTCGGGACTCCTACGTCGGATGGATGGACGGTCTGGCTGGCTGGCTGGCTGCCGATCCAACCATGTGCCGCGGCGCGGCGCCGGTGAGATGGCGCCATGGGAATGTCGCGGCCACGTAGCGGGTTGTTGGCGTTGCTGACTGTTGACGCGTCCTTGATCGGAGAACCGTGACGAGCACCGAGACCGCCCACGTCGACTTCTGGTTCGACCCGCTCTGCCCGTGGGCGTGGATCACCTCCCGGTGGATGCTGGAGGTCCGCGAGGTCCGCGATGTGAAGATCGACTGGCACGTGATGAGCCTTTCGGTGCTGAACGAGGACCGCGACCTGCCGGAGAACTACCGGGACATGATGGACAGGGCGTGGGCCCCGGTGCGCGTCGCCATCGCCGCCGCCCGCGACCACGGCCAGGAGATCCTCGAGCCGCTCTACACCGCCCTCGGCACCCGCATCCACAACGGGGGCAACAAGGACTTCGACGTCGTAATCAAGGAGGCACTCGCCGAGCTCGACCTCCCGGCCTCCCTTGCCGGCGCCGCCTCCAGTACAGACTTCGACGAGGAGCTGCGCGAGAGCCACCGGCGCGGCATGGAGCCGGTGGGCCTCGACGTGGGCACCCCGACGATCCACATCGACGGCGTCGCGTTCTTCGGCCCCGTGCTCTCCCGGATCCCGCGCGGCGAGGACGCGGGCAAGGTGTTCGACGGCGCCCGGCTGCTGGCGGGCTACCCGCACTTCTTCGAGCTCAAGAGGACCCGCACCGAGGGCCCGGAGTTCGACTGAGCCGTGCAGCCGCACCCAGGAACGGCGCTCCCGCTCGCCTGCTCCGCCGCGGGAGCGTCGTTGGGCGGTCAGTAGCGCGCGATCACGACGTCGCGCAGCACACCGGTCTCCAGCTCCATCTCCTTGAGACGGTTCTTCACCAGGTCACCGATGCTGACCATGCCGACCAGCGTGCCGTCGACCACCACCGGCAGGTGCCGGTAGCGTCCGGCGGTCATCCTGGCCATCGCGTGGGCCACCGTCTCCTCCGGCTCGCACGTGCTCACATGCCGGGTCATGAGCTCGCTGACCTGCTTGGTGAGGAGTGCTGCACCGTCCCGGCCGAGCGCCCGAACGATGTCGCGCTCGGACACGATGCCGCGGATCGCCTTGTTCTCGTCGCACACGAGGACAGCACCGATCCCCAGCCGGCCGAGCCGCTCGGCGACCTCGCCCACGGTGAGCCACGGCAACACGGAATGTACGGTCCGTCCCTTTGCGGCGAGGATGTCCGCGATCTTCATGTACTCTCCGCCTTCGTCGTCGCTTGTGGTTGAACCGCCGTGTCCCATGATCCCCCCAGACCCCCTCCAACGGGTGGCATCGTCGGCCCGATCACCCTCTCGGCGTACGGCTGGTGTGGTATGTCGTAATCGGTGCGCCCAATGGCGCGCGCAGGCCGCCTCGCGGGCGGACGCAGGCCCGATCGGTCACGGTCGTGAATCGCGCCGGTCCGCCACGAGGACGGCTGTCAGCTCGGGTTCCCTCCGTCGCGACCTGCGGGAAAGCAGATTTCCTCCCGCCGAACGGCGGTCGTGCCCAGCACGCTTTCCGTCGTTCGGCCTCGCGCGGGCCACCTGCCTGCCTAGCGTCCGCCCGTGCTTCGTCCGCGATGCTCTGATGCCGTTCTGCCACCGGTGTTCGCGGTGCTCGCCGTGGCCGCGGTGCTGGGCGGCGTCGTCTCGATAGACCTGTGGAGTGGCGCCTCTGTGGAGGCGCGTGCCACGGTGCCTGGCTACGATCGTTACGTCACCGGGGCGTCCACGCGGGGGCCGAGCGGCACGGCGGGCCCTACTTCGGAGCCTGTGTGGGACCGGCTCGCCCGGTGCGAGTCGTCGGGCAACTGGGCGATCGACACCGGCAACGGCTACTTCGGCGGACTGCAGTTCGATGCAGCCACCTGGCGCGCCTACGGGGGCACCGAGTTCGCGCCTGCGGCGCACCGGGCCACGCGGGAGCAGCAGATCGCCATCGCCAGCAGGGTGCGCGACGACCGGTGCGGCTATGGTTCGTGGTCCGGGTGCGCGATCAAGCTCAGCCTACCGAGATGACAGAATGCGAGAGGGACCGCGTTCGGCGGTGCTGTAGTGGCGATCGCTACCCTGACGGGCGATGAGCGAGCGCTCGCGATCCGAGGAGGCCCCCATCCGCGTCGGCAACCGGTACCGCCTGGACGAGCGGATCGGGGCTGGCGCCATGGGTGCGGTGTGGCGGGGCACCGATGAGCTGCTCAACCGCACCGTTGCCGTGAAGGAGTTGCTCGCGGCGGCCGTCCCACCCACGGCCGCGGGCGGCGACGCGCTGGAGGAGTCGCGACAGCGCATCCTGCGGGAGGGCCGGATCGGGGCGCGGCTGCAGCACCCGCACGTGATCAGCATGTTCGACGTCGTGGTGCACGAGGACCGGCCGTGGCTCGTGATGGAGTACCTCCCCTCGAAGTCGCTGGCCCAGGTGCTCGGTGAGAAGGGCGCGCTCGAGCCGCGGGAGGTCGCCGACGTGGGCCGCCAGGTGGCCGACGGCCTGGCCGCCGCCCATGTCGCCGGGGTCGTGCACCGTGATGTGAAGCCGGGCAACGTGCTCCTGGCCGAGGACGGGCGCGTCAAGCTCACCGACTTCGGCGTCTCCCGGGCGGTCGACGACGTGCAGCTCACCCGCACCGGGCTCATCGCCGGCACCCCGGCCTTCCTCTCGCCGGAGGTCGCCCGTGGTGCCGAGCCGACGGCGGCCTCCGACGTGTTCGCCCTCGGGGCCACGCTGTACGCGGCGGTGGAGGGCACCCCGCCGTTCGGGCTCAACGACAACGCCTACGCGCTGTTGCACAAGGTCGCCATGGGCGAGGTGCGCACGCCGAAGCAGTCCGGCCCGCTCACGGGCGTGATCATGTGGCTGCTGAGCACCGATCCCGCCGACCGCCCCTCGGCCACGCAGGCCCGCAACGCCCTCGCGGCGGTCGCGGAGGGCCGCGAGGGCCGAGTTGCCGCGCCGACCGTGGCCGCCACCGCCGGGTCCACCGCCATCATGGGTGCTGCCACCACCGTCGCCCCGGCCCCACCGAGCCCTCCCACCACCGTCTCCACCGCGCCGCCGAGCGGGCCTGAGCCGGCCCCCAGACGCCGCTGGGGCAGGCCGGCGCTGCTCGCCGTGCTGGCGCTGCTGTTGCTGGGCGGCGGGATCGCGGCAGCGGTACTCGTGTCGGCGCCGGGAGGCAGGCCGGCGGGGTCGCAGGCCGCTCCGTCTGTCGTCGACACGCCGGCGGTTCCGGCGCCGGCGGCCCCTCCCGGCACCAGCGTGCCCGCGAGCCCCGAGCCCAACCCGACCCACAGCCGCACCCCGGCGCCCACCACCTCGCCCGAGCCGACTCCACAGTCGGCGCCCAGCGACCCGGTCGGGTTCGTCCAGAACTATTACTCGCTGCTCCCGGGCAACACCGCTGCTGCGTGGAATCTGCTCAGCCCGACTGCACAGGATGCTTCCGGAGGACGCTCCGGCTTCGAGAGCTTCTATGGGCGGATGCAGTCGGTGAGCCTGGAGAACATCCGTCAGACCGGCGATGACACCGTGGAGGCCACGGTGGTGTTCGCCGAGCAGAACGGCAGGACCACTCGCGAGCCCTACCGCTTCGTGATAAGCACCGACGGCAACGAACGCACGATCATGGAGTCGTTCAGCAAGGCGTAGTCAGGCTGTCTGCTCCCCGACCTGCTGCAGGTGCGCGGTCACCCAGCGCACCACCTCGCGGACGAACAGCATCTTGTTCTCGGTGCCGCGTACCTCGTGGCCTTCGTCCTCGAAGAGCAGGAAGCCCGGTGACGCG
>JAODNO010000137.1 GCA_025465235.1 Pseudonocardia sp. | reverse complement strand
GCCGCCCGACCACGACGGCTCCGACCTCGGCCCCGCCGACCGGGAGGCGCTGCAGGCGGCCCGCACGTTCGGCCTGGAGGGTGCCGGCTACCTGCACCTGCAGGCGACCCGCCCGCAGACCGCCGCGTTCGGGCTGGCCGACTCCCCAGCCGGGCTGGCAGCCTGGATCGCCGAGAAGTTCCACTATTGGAGCGACGGGCCGGACGCGGTCGACCGTGACGACCTGTTGACGATCGTGACCACCTACTGGGTGACCAACAGCATCGGGCCCTCGATGCGCCTGTACCGCGAGCACGGTCGCCGGCCCTGGACGCAGAAGGTCCCGGTACCGGCGGGTTGCGCGGTCTTCCCCGCCGAGACCTCCCCGCCGGTGCGCGGCTGGGTGGAGCGCTTCCTCGACGTCCGCCAGTGGAGTGATATGCCCCGCGGTGGGCACTTCGCCGCGCTCGAGCAGCCACAGCTGCTCGCGGAGGACGTCCGGTCCTTCTTCCGGCCGCTCCGGGCCGGCGGAACGGGGTGAGCGCAATCGAGCGGCGGTTCGTCGCAGGCGCGGGCCCGCCGCACGTCTCGTGAACCGATCACGACGTCGTGCCCGGCGGGCGGGCAGGGGCACCGTCCATCGCGCAGCTCTGACCGAGCGACGGACGGCACCCGCCTGCCTGCCCAGACCTCAGGCCCGGGTGGGTGGGGTGGCCTCGACCACGGCCGCGTCGGCGGGGCGTTCGTCGGGATCGTCGTCCGATGTGGCCGAGCCGAGGGAAACGCCGTGCAGGCGGGTCATGCACAGCAGCGCGACGATGCTTACGGCGGCGAGGTACAGCCCGACGGTCCAGCTGTTACCGCTCCAGGTGAGGATCGCGGTGGCGATCAACGGCGACAGCCCACCGCCGAGGATCGAACCGAGCTGGTAGCCGACCGACAGCCCGGTGTAGCGGACGTTGCCTGCGAACTGCTCGGACAGGAACGTGCCCAGCGTCCCGCCGATCGCGGCGGCCACGATGCCCATCAGGAACACCGCCAGCAGGATCAGTGCCACGTTCTTGGAGCCCAGCAACAGGAAGAACGGGATCGCGTAGACCAGCAGGCCAGCCAGGGCAGCTCTGAACACCCGCCTGCGTTCCCAGAGGTCGGACAGGTGCCCGAACACCGGGGACAGGACCATCTGGGTGGTCAGGAAGACCAGCGGAAGTGCCAGCGCGAACGTCGTCGAGGCACCCTGGACGGTGCGCAGGAAGCTGGTGCCGTAGAACGTGGTGACATAGGTGGCCGCGAGGAAGGGCGTCGAGATCCCAGCGGCAAGCAGCACCACCTGCCAGTGCTCACGCAGCACGGTGACGATCGGAACCCGCACCTCGCGGCCGGCGGCCAGCAGCGACCGGAACTCCGGGGTCTCCTCGACCCGGTGCCGCAGGTACAGGCCCAGCGGGATCAGCAGGACGGTGACCAGGAACGGCAGCCGCCATCCCCAGGAGCCGAACGCCTCCTCCGACAGCGCCGCCCCGAGGAATACGAACACGACCGACCCGATGATTGCGCCCAGGCCTGAGGCGGCCATCACGAACGCCCCGTAGAAGCCGCGGCGGTTTGCGGGCGCGTACTCCACCAGCGTTACCCAGGCCCCACCGGTCTCGCCGCCCACAGCGAAGCCCTGTAGCAGCCGCAACAGCACGAGCAGGACCGGAGCGGCCACGCCGACCGCGGCGTAGGTCGGCAGTAAGCCGATCAGCACCGTCGCGATCCCCATCACCAGGAAGGTCAGCTGGAGCGTCTGCTTGCGGCCGATCCGGTCGCCGAGGTGACCGAAGACGATCGCGCCAAGCGGCCGCGCGAAGTAGGCGACCGCGAAGGTGGCGAAGGCCGCCAGCGCCGCCGAGGATGGCTCCCCGCTGGGGAAGTAGGCGGCGGCGAAGACCAGCGAGGCCGCCAGGCCGTAGATGTGCATGTCGTAGTACTCGAACGCGGTACCCAGACTGGCCGCGGCAACCACCCTGCGGGTATGCCGGGACGATCGGAAGGGAACTTCTTCGTTCACCTTGAGCTCCTCGTGTGCGACGACAACGGGAAAGGCCGGCGTATGAGTGGTGTCCGTCACCTCGCCAGCGTGAGGAAGATCGCCTGGTCGCGTTAGCGACCGCGTTACGCGGTGACCGGGCCGGCGGGCCCGCCGTCGAGAACCGGAGTGGTGAGAACCGGTTCGTCCAGGCTCAGCTCGGCGAGCACCTCGTCGGTGTCGGCACCGGGTGCGGGCGCGGGCCGGGCGTCGGCCAGGCCGTCGCCGAACGAGCAGGGGGAGTTCACCGTCGGGTACATCGTCTCGCCGTGCCGTGCGTCGCGGATCGCGCCGCTGGCCAGGACGACCGGGTCGCTGACCGCCTCGGCGAGGGTCCGGACCGCGGCGACCGTCAGGCCGGCGGCCCGCAGACGCCCGACCCACTCCTCGGCCGTGCGGCGCCGGAAGATCTCGTCGAGTGCTTCCACGAGGGCCGAGCGGGCCTGCTGGACCCGGCACTGCTGGCCGCCGCGGAAACGCGGGTCGTCGTCGAGCCAGTGCGCGTCGAGCGCCTCCAGCAGGACGTCCCAGTCGAGTTCGGGGAGCATGGACTGCAACCAGATCCACCGGCCGTCCAGGCAGCGGAAGCAGTTGACCGTCGGTATCGGTGCGGCAGCGCGGGACAGCTCTCGCGGCCGGTCGGGCCGGTGCAACGCGTCCGCCGCGTCGGAGGCCATCAGCCAGATCGCCGTGCGCAGGAGCGACACCGTCACGTGGTCGCCCCGGCCGGTGCGCTCCCTGGCGAACAGCGCCGCGGCCACCGCACCGGCCAGCGCCGTACCGCTCGCCCGGTCACCCATGCCGCCGGCAGGCTGAGGCGGAGCTCCTTCGGAGTCGCCGAACAGCGCCGCCATCCCGGAATAGGCCCAGAACGCCCCGTGGTCGTAACTGCGAATGTTCTCGGCCGCACCGAGGCCGTAGCCGGTGACCTGGGCGTAGACCAGCCGGGGGAAGGCGGTGCGGAGGGTCGGTTCGTCGATGCCGAGCCGGGTCAGTGCGGCCGGCCGGAGGTTGGTGACGAAGACGTCGGCCGAGCCGACCAGCTGCGTTCCGTGTCGGTGCCCGTCCTTGGTGGCGAGGTCGAGGACCACGCTGCGCCGGGAGCGATTGTGCACGTCGAAGCGGGGGTTGAGCCCCTGCCCACCCTCCAGCGAGCCGGGTCCGCGTGCCGGGTCGCCCCCCGGCGGCTCGAGCTTGATCACCTCCGCGCCCCAGTCCGCGAGGACGGTGCCGCACGACGGGGCGGAGGCGAACCGCCCCGCTTCGACTACCCGGATTCCAGCCAACGGTCCGATGGTCACGGCATCAGCGTCGGCGATTGTTCGTTATCAGCCCCGTTATCACGTTGCGCCCCGCGCCGCGACACCTGGAGCCAGGGATCTCAGCGCGAGACGAGTGCACCACGGCCGGCACCGGATCGCAGCCCGCCGGCACCCGGAGCGCGGGTCCCAGCCTGCGTGGCCGGCGGTCCCTCGAGCAGGTGCCGGGCGTCGCCCGGGCTGAGCCCCAGCTCCTCCAGCGCCACCACCGCCCTGCGGTACGCCGCGAGGACCGAGCTCTCACTGCCGATGATCTGCTCGATCTGCACCAGCAGCCGGTAGCCCGGGTCGCTGTACCGGTTGGCCATCAGGACTGCTTCGCACTCGTCCCGGGCCTCCTCGGGCAGCCCGAGCTCGAGCAGCAGGCGGACGAGCTCGAGTCGGCCCTCCTCCTGCACGACGTCGAGGTGGTTGCGCCGTTCCTCGGCCCACTCCAGGTCGCTGCCGCTCAGATAAGGCCCCCGCACCAGCTCCAGTGCGGAACGCAGTCTCGTCACGCGGTCCTCCCCGGTGACCCAACTCGTCGCGCGTAGCAGTTCCTCGCACCGCAGGTCGTCGGACTCGACCAGCGCGTTCGGCGGGAGCCCGACCAGGTTGCCCTCCCGGCGGTGCAGTGACAGCCCGGTGATCTGGCGGAACTTGAACGCGATCTGGCGGAAGTGGTTCCCACCGTTACGCAGGTTCGCGTCCGGGAACAGCGCTGTCTGTAGGCGGCCACGCTCGATCCCCCCGGGGTGCAGGACCAGCAGGGCCATCAGCTCGATGATCTTCATTCGGCCGATGTGCTGCGGCTCGCCACCGATCCAGATGTCGCGATCCGGGCCGAAGGGCTGCAGCCGCACCCGCAGGTTGCCTCCGGCTGAGGGCCGACGGCGGAGCCGGGCCGACGGCGCGACGACGAGTCGTCGCCAGCGCATCCCGGTCGGGTCACGGCCGTCCTCGCGGGTGACGACGTCGGGAAACACCCGCAGTGCCGGCAGCAGTGCCGCCATGCTGCCGGTCATCGCGGCGCTGTGGTAGGCCAGGTCGGCTGCGGCGTGCGCGGCCTCCTCGTCCCCGCGCCGGGCCTCCGCCTCGGACAGGCAGGCGGCGGCGAAGGGCAGGAACAGCCTGCGGTGCGCGCGGCTCATCGACCGGACGCACTCGCCCAGCAACGGCAGGGCGGCGTCGACCCGGTCGGCGGCGATCATCGCCAGCCCGAGGTACGCCTGGCCCCACTCCAGCAGCGCGGTCTGGCCGGACTCGGCGTTGTGCTCGACGGCGGCCTGGAGCAGGGCGATCGCATCGTCGATTCGACCGAGCCGCAGCAGGATGTAGCCGGAGAAGACCTCGTAGGCGGGGGAGAGGAAGAAAGAGGTCTTGCGGCTGTCGGTGAGCGCCACCTGCACGGCTGACAGCGCGAGCTCTGGCTCGCCCTCGGTGAGCAGCAGAAACGACTCGATGAAGTGTGACTGCGGCCGGTCCTGGATCTCCTGAGGCACCCGGTTCCACAGGTTGCGGGCCTCGTCGAAGTCGCCGCTGAACACCGGCGCCAGGATCACGTTCGGGTTGACGACCGGGGCGTCCGGGTCGGTGGGGATGAACCGCTGCAACTCGGTGATGCGGCCCTGCAGCAGCAGGCCCCAGCTCATGATCCGTTCGAAGTCGCCCCAGTCCGAGCCGAGCGGCGGAGTCGCCGGGCTGAGGTCTGTGCAGACGGCGAGCATGAACCGTACGACGTCGGCCCGGTAATCGCCGTCATAGCGGTCGAGGAAGCGACGGGCCTCCGCGGGGTGGGCCTGCAGCGCCCATGCCGCGGTGGCCAGCAACGCCGGGTCGGCTTCCATCGCCGCACGCAACCTGCCGCTCCGATCCAGACTCCGGACCAGCTCGACGGTCTCGTCGAACCGGCGCTGCCCGAACAGCGAGCGCACAAGCGCGGCGACCATACGCGGCCGGGCGTGCAGCCGCTGCTCGCCCAGCCGAGCGGCCCAGCGCAGGAAGGTGCCCCAGTCCGAGCGGGCGCACAGCCTGTCGACGGCGGTCGCGGCCGTCGCGCAGGCGTGGTCCAGGTCGTCGATCGAGATGTAGAGCTCGGTCGCCTCCTCGTCATGGCCGTGCTCTTCGAGGAAGGCGGCGTAGCGCTGGACGAGACGATGATGGCGCGCCGGGTCCTGGGCGAGCAGCTGCCGGTGCAGGAACGAGCGGAACAACGAGTGGTAGACCACGGTCGTCCTGGTCACGGTGGTGGCCGGGAGGTGGTAGCTGCGGACGGTGTCCCAGAGCGAGTGCGCGCTCGGACCGCAGAGGGCTGCGGCCGCCTCGCGGGTGAGCACGTCGGGCACCGAGGTGTCCAGCAGGAACTGTCGCTCGGCGTCGGGGATGACGCGGAGCACGTCGTTCATCAGGGCTGCGGGCAGGTCCCTGGTCAGCCCCTGCTCGTGCAGGCCGTAGCGGAACCCGAGCACGGTGCCCGCAGCCCAGCCGCCGGTGGCCCTACGGATCGTCTCCGGGTCGTGCTCGTCGTTGCCGATCCGGTCGGCGAGCTGCTGGGTCTCGGTCGCGGTGAGCCGCAGCGCGACGTCGTCGACCAGGCCGATCCGGCCCTCCAGGAAGCGCCGGTGCAACGGCTCGGGCGGATCGGAACGGCTCAGCAGCAGCACCCCGAGCTCGTCCGGGGAGTAGTCGAGGAAGGTTCGCAGCGCGACGAGCGCCTCGGGCGATCCGTCGAGGTGGTCGCACTCGTCGACCACCAGCAGCGCCGGCTCTGCGCGGACGGTGCCCGCGGCGAGCGCGGCGGCCTCCTCGGTGGTGGCGTCGAGCAGGAACGCGGACCGGCCGGCCGCCTCGGCGTCGGCGCGTCGGTGGGCGCGTAGCGCGTCGGAAATGCTGGCCAGCAGGCGGCTCGCGGACCGGTGGGAGGCGTCGAGGGTGATCCATGACGTCGGCTCGGGACGGGTGTCGGCGAACAGCTGCGCCTGCACCGTCTTGCCGCTGCCGGCTGCTGCCGTGACGACGACGACGCCGCACCGGTCCAGCAGCTCCGCGACCAGGTCGTCCAGGCGCGGTCGCCGCAGCACGTCGCGCGGCAGGCCGGGCCGGCGCAGCCGCGAGGGGAGCACGCTCCGATCGGCCGCCGCCGCGTTGTCACACGTGGTGGCAGCGGGTCGCGTGGGTTCGGGTTGGGCGAGGGCAGAAGCGTCGCTCGTCGCTGTCACCAGGCTGTGCTCCTCTCTGAGCTCGCCGCCGATCGTCCCGCACAAGTGTCGGGGGACCGGTCGCACGGCAGCCGTGCGTTCGGGGACCGATCTTGTCAGCGGAGTTTGATCCTCCGAGTTGCCTCTGCGCAACGCCGCCCACTGGGCGTACGGGGTACGCCGAATGGCCGAGGGGTCCCGGTGTGCCGCCTCGATAACGGACCGGATAACGACTGTGGCGAAGGCTTCGCCCTGACGCCACCGCCGGTGTGGTGCGGCCACCCCTGGGTCGGCCGATAGCAGGTCTGGTTTGGGAGAACGTGTGACTCTGATCCTCGGAGACAAGGACGTCCGCGAGATCGCGGACATGCCCGCCGTCGTCGACGAGTTGGAACGGGCATTGCTCGCCGAGGCTCGGCACGGCGGTGCCGTCCTGCCCGGCCGGCTCAACCTGAACCTGGGGTCGACTCTGTTCCGGGTCATGCCGGCGATCCTGCCGGCGGCTGGAGTGCTGGGGCTGAAGTTCTTCTACGGCACGCTCGAGGACGGTGTCCGCTACTCGGTGCTGGTCTCGGCACTGCACGGTGGCGAGGTGCTCACCGTAGTGGACGCGGCCTACCTGACCGCCCTGAGGACCGGGGGCACGAGCGGCGTCGCCACCCGGCACCTCGCCCGGACCGACGCCCGCACCGTCGGACTGATCGGGTCGGGCCTGGAGGCGCAGACCAACCTGGAAGCCGTGTGCGCGGTGCGGCCGATCGAGTCCGTGCGGGTGTTCAGCCGCAACCCCGAGCGCCGCGCGGAGTTCGCCAGACGGATGTC
>JAODNO010000122.1 GCA_025465235.1 Pseudonocardia sp. | reverse complement strand
GCTGCGGGTGCCCGGGGTCCGCGACGGCGCCGTCGTCCTCGCACAACGGCCCGACCACAGCAAACACCTGGTGGCCTTCTACGCGCGCCGGCAGCCACTCGAGGTCGACGTCCTGCGAGACCGGCTGGGTGCGTCGCTGCCCCAGTACTTGGTGCCCGCGGCCTTCCACTGGCAGCACACCCTGCCATTGACCGCCAACAGTAAGATCGACAAGAAGACGCTCGTGGCGCTCGCCGCGGAACTCGACGTCGTCGAGCAGGACTACGACCCGCCCAGCACCCCGACCGAGCAGCGACTCGCGGCTGCATGGGCCACCGTGCTCGGCGTCCCCCAGGAGCAGATCAGCCGGCACGACCACTTCATCGACCGGGGCGGCACGTCGCTGTCGGCAGTGAAACTGGCGATCGCCCTCCAACGTGTGGTGTCCCTCAAAGACATCACCCGATACCCGGTCCTCGCCGACCTGGCCCACCTGGTCGACGGCAGGTCCGAGCAGCGCCCCGGGCTGCTGCTGCAGTCCCCGTCGGAACCCGAGGGCGCACAGACCCCGAGGCGGCACAGGTCGTGCTGCGCGCGGTCGAACTGATGGCTTCTTCGAGTAGCAACTGAAAGGAAACCAACGATGTCGTCCTCATCCCCGGCGTCCATGGTCGATGTGGAGCTGCAGCCCGGCAAACCGCCGATGCTTCGCGTCGAAGCCATCGGCGACCCTCCGAGTTGGGTGGCCGAGAACCGGGACGCGTTGCGCGCCGCCGTCGCCGAGCACGGTGCGGTCATGGTCCGCGGACTCGGGTTGCGTGACCCGGCCGAGGTCGGTGCCGTCTTCCAGCGGCTTGCCAACGGTCTGATGACCGACAGGGAGTCCTTTGCGCCCCGGCAGGCCTACTCGGACGGTGTGTACTCCTCGACGAAATGGCCGTCGAACCAGCCGATGTGCATGCACCACGAACTGAGCTACACGCTCGAGTTCCCCGGCATGATGCTGTTCGCGTGCCTCACCGCGGCCACGGACGGCGGGGCGACCGGCGTGACCGACTCGCCGACCGTGCTCGACGCGCTGCCTCCTGAGCTGGTGGAGAGGTTCGAGCGGGAGGGCTGGATGCTCACCCGCAGCTACAACGACGAGATCGGCGCGTCCTTCGCGGAGGCGTTCGGCACCGAGGACCGTGGCGCCGTCGAGGGCTACTGCCGCGCCAACGCGATCGAGTTCGAGTGGCAGCCCGACGGAGAACTGCGCACCAGGCAGCGCCGCAGCGCCGTGGTGCAACACCCGGTCACCGGCCGGCGCTGCTGGTTCAACCAGGTCGCATTCCTCAACGAGTGGACGATGGCCCCCGAGGTGCGCGAGTACCTGGTGGACGTCTACGGCGCCGACGGGCTGCCGTTCAACACCCGCTTCGGCAACGGCGACCCGATCGGCGAGGACGTCGTGGAGCTGCTCAACACCATCTACGACGCCAACACGGCACGCGAGCCGTGGCAGTCCGGCGACCTGATGCTCGTCGACAACGTCCGCACCGCGCACAGCAGGGAGCCCTTCGAGGGGCAGCGCGAAGTGCTCGTCGGCATGGCGGATCCGGTGCGCATGACCGACTGTTCGCCCACGGTCGGGGTGACCCCCAGATGACATCCGTGCCACCGTTCTCGGTGATCTCCGGTGCCCAGGTGCAGCACGCGCTGCAGGGGCGAGAGAAGCAGATCATGGAGTTGGTCGAGGCGACCTACCGGGTGCACGGCGCCGGCGATTCGGTGAACCCTCCGTCCTACTTCCTGAACTTTCCCGACCGCCCGTCCGCCCGGATCATCGCGTTGCCCGCGTCGATCGGCGGGCAGGTGCGGGTGGATGGCCTCAAGTGGATCTCGAGCTTCCCGGAGAACGTGGCGGCCGGCATCCCGAGGGCCTCGGCCGTGTTGATCCTCAACGACCACGACACCGGCTACCCGTTTGCCTGCCTGGAAAGCTCGATCATCAGCGCCACCAGGACGGCCGCGTCGGCGGCGTTGGCCGCTGACTGGCTCAGCCGCCGGCGGCCACGCCCGACCCGCGTCGGGTTCTTCGGGGTGGGCCTGATCGCCCGCTACATCCACACTTTCCTGGCCGGCACCGGCTGGTCGTTCGACGAGGTCGGCGTGCACGACCTGTCCGCCGACAGCGCGGAGGGCTTCCGCGGGCACCTGGAGCAGTCGGGCACCGCCGGCCGGATCACGGTGCACGACAGCGCCGAGCAGTTGATCCGCAACAGCGACATGTTGGTCTTCGCAACCGTCGCCGGTCAGCCGCACGTCAGCGAACTGTCGTGGTTCGAACACAACCCGTTGGTGCTGCACGTGTCGCTGCGGGATCTCGCGCCGGAGATCCTGCTTGCCTCGAGCAACATCGTCGACGACGTCGAGCACTGCCTGAAGGCCAACACCTCGCCGCATCTGGTCGAACAGCTCACGGGCAATCGGGACTTCCTGCTCGGCACCTTGGACGATGTGATGGCCGGGCGGGTGACGGTGCCTGCGGACCGGCCGGTGGTGTTCTCGCCCTTCGGCCTCGGAGTGCTCGACCTCGCGGTGGGCAAGTACGTCTACGACGAGGTGGCGCGCTCCGGTGAGTCGCACGTGATCGAGGACTTCTTCCACGAACTGCGCCGGTACGGATGAGTGGCCGAGTGCTCTGTCGCACATGAGGAGATGATCGTGTCAGTCATATCCGTTCCTCAGGGCTACAACGAGGACGAGCTCTACGTCGACCTGGAGTCGATCTTCGGGCACTCGCTGTTCCTGAAGTGTGAGGGGTTCAACTTCGCCGGCTCGATCAAGCTGAAGGCCGCGACCGAGATGGTGGAGGCCGCCGAGCGAGATGGGGTGCTGACGCCGGGGTCGGTCCTGATCGAGCCCTCGCCGGCCTACCCCGCTCACGCCAAGATCGGCAGCAACTGCACGCTCGGGGTCCAGACCTTCGTCCACTACGGCGTGACGATGGGTGCGGATTCCGTGCTCGAAGCGACGCCTTCCTCATGAAGGGGGAGGAGGTCGCTACCGGCACCCGGTGGCGGGGCAACCCGGCTAGGGAGACCCGCGAGCCGGCGCTGCGGCGCGTGATGCCGGCGCCGCCGATCGTTCGGACGGCCCTGCTGCCACGGCTGGTCCTGTTCGGGGTGGCGGTCGCGGTTGCGATGGCGCTGTCGCTGTCGATCGCGGTCACGGTGTCGATGGCAGCCCTGCCGACCCAGGAGCGGCGGCCCGCCGCAGCGCCACCGTCGGCCCAGGCCCGGCCCGACCTCGTCGCCCCGACCCCGGCGCAGCCGGTCCCCGCGCCAGTGTTGCCGCCCACCGAGGAGGCCGCGGCGCCGGTGCGGCAGCCGAGCCCGCCCACGCAAACCCAGGTACCCGTCCCCGCGGCGGTGCTTGTGGAGTCATCGCCCGCGCCGCCGGCTCCCAGGCCATCGGTCGCACCGGCACCGGCCCGCGCACCGGCACCGGCACCGGCACCGGCACCGGCACCGGCACCGGCACCCGAGGCGCTCCCACCCTCGAGCCCGCCTGCGAACCAGGAGCCGTCGAGCCAGCCGCCGTCGAGTGCTGAAACGAGTTCGGCACCGCCGTTGGGTCAGGCGCAGTCCCCCAGTCCGGCACCGCCTTCGACTCCGGCACCGCCCTCGACTCCGGTGCAGTCCTCGCGTCCGGCACCGCCGTGGGGTTCCTCGAGCTCGTCGCGGCCGCTGTGGCCCTGGTGGCAGGCGCCACTGAGGACCCCTCAGGCACCGCAGACCACCCCGGCACCGCGGACCACCCCGCCGGGGCCCGCTGATAACTTCGGCCAACTGCCGGCAGGCACCGTAGGCGTCCCGGACCGAGTATCGCCGCAGTAAGCCGGTCGCCACTCCGCGTGAGCGGGTTCGCCGCCGTCTCGGTGTCCACCAGATGCCGACCTTAGGCGGCAATCGTGGCCTCACGCACGTCAGACGGGTGATTCACCTCCGGAGAGCACCCGCGGCCGCCCCGCAGGGCGACGGAGTGCGGCGAAACACCGCCGTAACAATTAGTCCGGATGGGTGATGCGCGGTGACCGCCAGCTCCCGGCGGCTTGTCCGATTCACCACAAGGGGCGAACATCGCGTGCAATGATCAGTATTTCCACTAAGAATGACTCGCATTCGAGCGGGCCCGCGCACTGGAGACCGCCGGGCGAGTGAACGCTGAGCCGCCGCGAAACGTTGCCGGTCGGCCACACGATTCTCCCAGCGGCTCTCTATTGGCCGACAGGGCCCCGGGTGCTTCGGCCGGAACTGCGGATCACGCCGCGCACACCTGCCCGGAAGATCGCGCGCAGGTGTGGTCGGAGGCCTGCCGAGTAGATCGGCTCGCTAGGAGGAATCATGACCTTGCTCGACCATCGTGGGTTTGCTCGGGCGGAGCCCACCCATGCTGATCTTGCGTGCCGGTGGTGATCCGCGCACATGTAGATGACCTTTGTAGATATTCCTTCGCGCAGTTCGGGTAATGGCTGTCGCGTGCCCGCCTGAAGGGAGTCACGAAACTGCGAATTTCTGCTGCAAGGAGTTCAGGTGGTGGGAAAGACGGTGGATCTGGTCGAGTCTTCGGTGACCAGTGGTAGGGCCGCCAACCCGATGACCAGCACCGATAGGACTCTCGCACGGGTACCGGCTGGCATCGCCAGCGTCGAGCGGGAGCGGCTCGACAGGCACTTCCTCCCTCTTTGGGTGCGAGTCAGGAAGCGGGCAGGCCTGCCGTCGGAATCGATGAGGACATCAGCCCATGCCAGCCGACCAGGAGCCTGGCGAAGGGGGAATCGCTCGCACTGCAGGGGATCACTCGAAGAAAATCACCTTTGACTTGCGGGGGCTAGCCCCCGGGCGTCGGGGGGTGCCCCCCTGGCGCCGCGGCACGTCATACCGAATCGTATTACCCGTCAGGAGCACGATGGGGTGCACGTTTACGACGTTAACGACTTCTTCCACGAGGTGCGCCGGTACGGCTGAGCGGCCGAGTGCTCTGCTGCAAATGAGGAGGCCACGGTGCCAGTCATATCTGTTCCGCACGTCTTCAATCAGGACGAGCTCTACGTCGACCTGGAGTCGATCTTCGGGCGGTCGCTCTTCCTGAAGTGTGAGGGCTTCAACTTCGCCGGCTCGGTGAAGCTGAAGGCCGCCACCGAGATGGTCGAGGCGGCCGAGCGGAACGGACTGCTGAGGCCCGGGTCGGTGCTGGTCGAGTCCTCGTCGGGGAACCTGGGCGTGGCGCTGAGCATGATCGCGGCGAGCAAGGGCTACGGGTTCCTGTGCGTCACCGACACCCGCTGCAACCTCGCGACCCGTCGGCTGATGGAGGCGTTGGGCAGCCAGGTGCACATCATCACCGAGCCCGATCCCGTCAGCGGCTTCCTCGGCGCGCGGATCAACTACATCCACGCGCTACGCGCCTCCGACGACCGCTACGTGTGGCTCAACCAGTACACCAACCCCGAGGCCTGGAAGGCGCACTACCGCAGGACGGGACCGGCTATCGCTCGCCAGTTCCCGCAGCTGGACGTGCTGTTCGTCGGTGCCGGGACCACCGGAACCCTGATGGGCTGCGCGCGTTACTTCCGCGAGTGGCACCGCCCGGTGCGGATCGTGGCGGTGGACCCGGTGGGCTCGGTGTCCTTCGGTACCGAGCAGGGCCGCCGGATGATCCCCGG
>JAODNO010000666.1 GCA_025465235.1 Pseudonocardia sp. | reverse complement strand
TCTCGGCCGACTCGAGATCGTTCTTCGAGCGGATCTCCGCGCCGAAGCCGAGCCCGCGGCGCCCCACCCGGTCACCGATGATCTTCTCGAGACCCGCAAAGGCCCCGGCCACGATGAACAGCACGTTCGTCGTGTCGATCTGGATGAACTCCTGGAGCGGATGCTTGCGTCCGCCCTGCGGCGGCACTCTCGCGGTGGTGCCCTCAAGAATCTTCAGCAGCGCCTGCTGCACACCCTCGCCGGAGACGTCGCGGGTGATCGAAGGGTTCTCCGACTTGCGGGCGATCTTGTCGACCTCGTCGATGTAGATGATCCCGGTCTCGGCCCGCTTGACGTCGTAGTCGGCCGCCTGGATGAGCTTGAGCAAAATGTTCTCGACGTCCTCGCCCACGTAGCCGGCCTCGGTGAGCGCCGTGGCGTCGGCGAGCGCGAACGGGACATTGAGCAGTTTGGCGAGCGTCTGCGCCAGGTACGTCTTGCCACAGCCCGTGGGGCCGAGCATGAGAATGTTGGACTTCGCGAGCTCGACGCCGTCGCCGTCGGGCCCGCGACCCTTGTCGCCCGCCTGGATGCGCTTGTAGTGGTTGTAGACCGCTACCGACAGCGTGCGCTTCGTCTGGCTCTGCCCGACCACGTACTGGTCGAGGAAGTCGTGGATCTCGGCGGGCTTGGGCAGCTCGTCGAGCTTCACCTCGCCGGCCTCGGCCAGCTCTTCCTCGATGATCTCGTTGCAGAGATCGATGCACTCGTCGCAGATGTAGACGCCAGGACCGGCGATCAGTTTCTTGACCTGTTTCTGGCTCTTCCCGCAGAACGAGCACTTGAGCAGGTCACCGCCGTCGCCGATGCGTGCCATGAGTGCAGACCCCAAATCCCATCTAGCGCTACCCCGTCCGGCGGGCCCGGTAGGAGCGTCCTCGTGACGGTACCCGTCGAACACGTCCTCAGGGGAGCATCAGCCCGCCCCGAATCACGGACGCGTCGGCGGACGGTAGGCGCCGGGGTCGATGAACAGCCCCGGCGCACCACCTCGCCTTGTCCTCTGTCAGACCGCCGAGAGCTTGCGGCTCTGGATGATCTCGTCGACGATCCCGTAGTCCTTGGCCTCCTCGGCCGTCAGGATCTTGTCGCGCTCGATGTCCTCACGGACCTGCTCCGGCGTGCGGCCACTGTGCTTCGCGAGGGTGCTCTCGAGCAGGCGCCGCATCCGCGAGATCTCCGCGGCCTGAATCTCCAGGTCCGACACCTGGCCGTAGATGCTCTCCACGGCGGGCTGGTGGATCAGGATCCGCGCGTTCTGCACCGCGAGCCTGCGGCCCGGGGTACCGGCGGCGAGCAGCACGGCCGCGGCCGACGCGGCCTGCCCGAGGCAGACCGTCTGGATGTCGGGACGGATGAACTGCATCGTGTCGTAGATCGCCATCAGGGACGTGAACGACCCACCCGGCGAGTTGATGTACATGCTGATCTCGCGGTCCGGGTCGGCCGACTCCAGGCACAACAACTGCGCCATGACGTCGTTGGCCGATGCGTCGTCGATCTGCACGCCGAGGAAGATGATGCGCTCCTCGAACAGCTTGTTGTACGGGTTCGACTCCTTGACCCCGTAGCTGGTGCGCTCGACGAACGACGGAAGCACATAACGGGACTGTGCGCCCTGGGGCGCTCTACCCCCGGGCATCTCGAATCTGGTCACCGGGCACTCCCGTTCTCACTGACCGCGTCCGGCAGCTGGCCGGCGCGGGAGATCACGTGGTCGACGAATCCGTACTCCAGCGCTTCCTGCGCGGAGAACCACCGGTCCCGGTCGAAGTCAGCGGTGATCTTCTCGACCGGCTGGCCGGTGTGCTCGGCGATCAGCTCCGCCATCTCGCGCTTGTGGCGCTTGAACAGCTCGGCCTGGATCGAGATGTCGGACTCGGTGCCCCCGACGCCTGCCGAGGGCTGGTGCATGAGAATCTGGCAGTGCGGCAGCGCGTATCGCTTGCCACGGGCCCCCGCAGAGAGCAGGAACTGCCCCATCGAGGCGGCCATCCCCATCGCATAGGTGGCCACGTCGCACTCGATGAACTCCATCGTGTCGAAGATGGCCATCCCGGCGGTGACCGAACCGCCCGGCGAGTTGATGTAGAGCGAGATGTCGGCCGTCGCGTCCTCGGCCGACAGCAGCAACATCTGCGCTGCGATCCGGTTGGCGATCTCGTCGTCAACCTGCTGGCCGAGCACGACGATCCGCTGCTGCAGCAGCCGCTCGTAGACCGAGTCGGACAACGTCATCGACGTGGGCGCGCCCCGTCGCATCTCCGCTCCGAAGGTGCGGTCCGCACTACGCGGGCCGGTGTCCTGTGGGCTCACTTCACCCTGCCTTCTGCTGGTCAGCTCGCGTGTGTTTGTCGGGTTCGACCCTACGCGGACGGGCACTCTGCCCGCCGCGTACGGCCAGGTTGTTCGCTGTGGGCGTGGCGAGCCCTGCCAGAGCTCAGGATCCGGCGGGGGTCTTGTTCTCGGAACCCGCCGCCGTGGATCCGGTGGCGGTCTCCCCGGTGGCGGCTTCCCCGGTGGCGGTCTCCTCCGTCGCGGTCTCCGCGGCGGGGACGTCCTGGGCGGCGTCGCCGTCGGCGGGCACCTCCTGCACCTCGGTGCCGTCGTCGTCCCCGAGCAGCTCGGAGAGGTCGATGGCCTCGCCGGAGGAATCGGTGACCGAGGCCGCCCGGACGGCCTGGATCAGCGCCTTGCTGCGCCGCACGTCGGCGTAGATCGCACCCAGCTGACCGGCCTCCTGGATGCGCTGCACGAACTCCTCGGGCTGCATCTGGTACTGCTGCGCCTGGAAGACGATGCGCTCGGTGAGCTCCTGGTCGTTGACCGAGACCTGCTCGGCGTCGGCCAGCGCGTCGAGCACGAGCCGGGTGCGGACGGACTTCTCCGACTCCTCCCTGGCCTCGGTGTCGAACTCCTCGCGGGTCTTGCCCTGCGACTCGAGGAACTGCGCGAAGCGCTCCTCGTCGTGGTCGAAGCTGTGGACGGCGTCGTGCACGCGGGAGTCGACCTCGGCCGCCACGACGCTCTCCGGCAGCGGAACCTCGGTGCCGTCGACCAGCGCGTCCAGCACCTTGTCGCGAGCCTGGGTGACCTGCTCCATCCGCCGCACGCGCCCCAGCCGCTCGCGCAGGTCGACGGTGAGCTCCTCGAGCGTGTCGAACTCGCTGGCGAGCTGGGCGAACTCGTCGTCGGCCTCGGGGAGCTGGCGCTCCTTGACACCGGTGACGACGACGGTGACCTCGGCGTCCTGGTCGGCGAACTCGCCCGCGACCAGCCTCGAGGTGAACGTGGCGGACTCGCCGGCGGACAGCCCCTCGATGGCCTCGTCGATGCCCTCGATGAGGCCGCCCTGGCCGACCTGGTAGGAGAACCCGGTGGTGGTGGCCTCCTCGACGGGCTTCCCGTCAACGCTGGCCGACAGGTCGATCAGGACGAAGTCGTCCTTGGCGGCGGGACGCTCGACGCCGGTGAGCGTGCCGAAGCGGCCCCGCAGGTTCTCCAGCTGCTCGTCGACGTCGGCGTCGGTGACCTCGACGTCGTCGACGGACACCGCGAGCGAGTCGAGCTCGGGCAGCGTGATCTCCGGCCGGACGTCGACCTCTGCGGTGAACGCGAGCTTGTCACCGTCGGCGATCTCGGTGACCTCGATGTCCGGCCTGCCGATCGGGGTGACCTCCTCGGCGGCGGTGACGGCCTCGCTGTACTTGGCCGGCACGGCGCCGTTGACGACCTCCTCGAGCACCACGCCGCGGCCCAGCCGCGCCTCGATGATGCGGGCCGGCACCTTACCCGGGCGGAACCCGGGAACCCGGACCTGCTGCGCGATCTTCTTGTACGCGCGGTCGAAGTCCGGCTTGAGCTCGTCGAACGGCACCTCGACGTTGATCCGGACTCGCGTCGGGCTCAGCCGCTCGACGGTGCTCTTCACGGTGGGGTACTCCTCGGTACTGGGCAGTGTCGGGACACACGACGCGGACGGTGCGGGCCGCTGGCGAGGTGGGTCCCTCAGGCGTACCCGGTCGCGGCGCCGGAGGGCGCGCGGCCGGTCGTTCTCGCGAGTCTAGGCGAGACGGCCCGGCGCACCGCGCCCGCCCACCGCAGAGCCGGTCACGACCCTGTCGTCGGAGCGGCCACGACATCGCAGAAGGTGACGTCCAGAGCGACCGGTCCGAGCAGTCTGCGGACGACGGCGCCGAGCTCCTCGGCGAGCCGCGGCAGCGGGATGCCGAGCCGCGCGACGACCGCGAGCTCGACCGGTTCGCCTGCCAACCCGATCCGCACGCCGAGGATGCGCCCACCCACCAGGTACGAGGCGACCGTGCCGAAGGGGCCGCCGTCGAGGCTCTCGACTCCGGGATGGGCGAGGACAGCGGCGGCGAGCTCGGCTGCCTCGATCTCGGCTGGGCGGCCGGGGACGGACATCGCAGCAGGGTACGGCTAGCGTAGCCGTGGTGGCAGCGAGCCAGGGGTGGGCGGAGCAGCCGCCCCCGGCCGATTCGCCAGGCGCGAGAGGGGTGCGCCCGGAGCCGCGGCCCGCGGAGCTGGACGAGCAGACGCTGGTCGTGCGCGCCCAGGAGGGCGACGTCCGCTCCTTCGAGGTGCTCGCCCGCCGCCACCAGGCCGCGCTCTACCGGCTCGCGGTGCGGGTGATGGGAGACGCAGGCGAGGCCGAGGACGCTCTGCAGGAGGCCCTGCTCGACGCGTGGCGGCGGATCGGGAGGTTCCGCGGCGACTCCGCCTTCTCGACGTGGATGTACCGCGTCGTCACGAACCGGTGCATGAGCATGCTCCGCCGCAGGCGCCCGGTGCCCGTCGATCGGCTGGACGACACCGCGGCCGCTCCTGACTCGCCGGAACGCGCCGCCGAGGTCGACGCGGGAATGGCCGCGCTGGGGCAGGCGCTGCAGGGCCTGCGCGACGAGCTGCGGGTCTGCTGGGTGCTGCGCGAGCTGGAGGGACTCGGGTACACCGACATCGCACAGATCACCGGGGCGAGCGAGGATGCGGTGCGCGGCCGTATCCACCGCGCGCGGGTGCAGCTGGCGGAGGTGATGCGACCGTGGCGGTGAACTCCTCGAGCGACGGCGCGGGAGACCCTGTCGCGCGGCTGGCCTGCGGCCGCGACGCAGCGCTCGTCTGGGACCGCGCTGCGGCCGGTAAACCGCCCGACGAGCACGAGCGCGACTGCCCGCACTGCAGGGCGGCGTTCGCGGACGCGCGGCGTCTGGACTCGCTGGTGCACCGGATGGCGGCGCAGGAGCTCGAGCCGCCGCCGACGATGATGGACCGGGTGATGGCGGTCGTCACCGAGTTCCGCCCGCACGACGTCCTGACGCTGCCCTCGCCGCACGGTCCGGCGCAGCTGAGCCGGCCTGCGGCCGCGGCCGTCCTGCGCCACGTGGTCGACCGGATGGACGGCCTGCGGGCCCGCAGCTGCCGCATCGAACAGCTCGCCGAGGACGGGGCAGCGCCGCACGCGGCCGACGTCACCATCTCCGTCACCGCGCGGTTCGGCGTCGACCTGGCGTCGGTCACGGCCAGGGTGCGGCAGATGGTGATCGCGGCCGGCGAGCAGGCGCTCGGCGTGCCCGTGCGGCGGGTGGACATCGACGTGGTCGACCTGTTCGCGGAGGGGACGCCATGAACCCGGACCACGACCCGCCGGTGCGCCTGCACGTCGGGGACGCCGTCGTCGCACGGGTGGCGGCCCAGCGGGCCCGGCTGGTGCCCGGCGTCGTGACGCTGCGGCCCGACCTCGCCCAGACCCTGCTCGGGATCGCGGGGTCGGTGTTCGGACAGGACCGGTCCCGCCTCCCGGCCGACGGGGTGAGCGCGACCGTGCACGGCCGGGCCGCCGAGGTGTCGGTCAGCATCGTCACGCGGCTCGGGTACAACTGCCGCGACCTCGCGGTGGCCGTGCAGCGGGAGGTGGCGGCGGAGGTGTCCGCCTACACGGGGCTCGAGGTCCTGGTGACGGTGACGGTGGCCGACGTCCAGCTCGACTGACCCGCAGCGTCAGCGCGCAGACCGGGCGTGCAGGACACAGTCCTCACAGAGGCCCCCGCCCGGTACCCGGTAGTAGAGGCAGCAGCTCCGCCGCCGGAACGACCAGTGCCGGTCCGGGCCCTGCGG
>JAODNO010000108.1 GCA_025465235.1 Pseudonocardia sp. | reverse complement strand
CTGGGGCGGCGGCTCGGGCGCGGGCCCCGGGCGGAGCGACCAGGTGTTGCAGCAGCGACTGGCCGACGGCTCCCAGCTCACGCTCGTCGCCGACAGCGGCCAGGTGACCGCTGCACAGCAGTTGCTACGGCGCACGCTGTTGTTGCTCAGCATCGCGGCGCTGGCCGTTGCCGGGGTGGTCACGCTGCTCACCACCCGCGTCGCGCTCGCCCCGCTCGACGCCATGACCGCGCTGGCCCGCTCGATCACCCGCGGCGACCGCGGCCGCAGGCTCGCCCCGTCCCGCACCGACACGGAGCTCGGTCGTACCGCAACGGCGTTCGACGCGATGCTCGACGAACTGGAGGGCGCCGAGGCTGCAGCCCGCGCGTCGGAGGCGCGGACCAGGCGATTCGTCGCCGATGCGGCGCACGAGCTGCGCACCCCGCTGGCCGGGGTGCAGGCCGCGGCAGAGGCTGCCATCGCCCCGGGGCTGGACGTCGAGGAGCGCGACCGGCTGCACCTGCTGCTGTTGCGGGAGAGCCACCGGGCAGGCCGGTTGGTGGACGACCTTCTCGCGCTCGCGCGGATCGACGCAGGCATCGAGCTGCGCCGTGAGCCGGTGGACCTCCTGGAGCTCGCCGGTGCCGAGGCGGAGCGGGTGCGGCTGCTCGCGCCGGACCGGACGGTCGAGGTCCACGGCGACTCCCCCGTCGTCCCGGGCGACCCGGCACGGCTCGGCCAGGTGCTGGGCAACCTGCTCGACAACGCACGGCGCTACACGCCGAGCGGTGGCCGGATCATTGTCGGTGTGTCGGTGCCCGGAGCGGTGACGGTGCTGGTGACGGACACCGGGCCAGGGGTGCCGCCTGCCGACCGGGAACGGATCTTCGACCGCCTCGTGCAGCTGGACGAGGCCCGCACGGCCGACGGCGGCGGCGCCGGACTCGGACTCGCGATCGCGCGGGGCATCGCCCGCGCGCACGGCGGCGACCTGCGCTGCGTCGACCCCCCTGACGGTACGGGCGCCGCCTTTGCGCTGACCCTGCCGATCTCCTGAGACGGAGACGCGGACGGAGCCCTGGCCCGGCTCACGGTGGCATCATCAGTCCTCGTCGGGCAGGCTCGCCTTGCGCACGTAGAGGAGCCGGTCACCGCGCTCGAGGGCGTCGACGGCCGAGGCGTCCACGCGGAAGAGCTCGTCACCGCGCACGACGCCGAGAACGATGTCGGCGAGGTGGCGCGGCGACCCGCCGACCTCCGAGTCCTCCACCGGCCGCTCGCTGATCGCGAACCCCGCGTCGGGGGTGAGCAGGTCCTCCACCACCTCGACCACGCTGGGGGTGGTGGTCGCCATGCCCAGCAGGCGGCCCGCCGTCTCCGCCGAGACGATCACCGAGTTGGCGCCGGACTGCCGCAGGAGGTGCACGTTCTCCGACTCGCGTACCGACGCCACGATCCGCACGTCCGGCGCGAGCTCGCGGGCCGTGAGAGTGACCAGCACCGCCGTGTCGTCGCGGTTGGTGGCCACCACGATCGCGGCGGCCTGCTGCAGGCCGGCGATCCGCAGGACGCTGGACCTGGTCGCGTTGCCCGTGACCGTCACCAGCCCGAGCGCGGACGCGGCGTCGAGCTGGGTGCGGTCGGTGTCGACGACGACGATGTCAGTGGGCGCGGCCCCGTCCCCCAGGAGCGTCTCGACGGCGGCACGGCCTTTCGTGCCGTATCCGACGACGATGGTGTGGTTGCGCACCCGGGACCTCCAGCGCTCGATGCGGACTGCCTGCCGGGAACGCTCGGTGAGCAGCTCGACCGTGGTCCCGACCAGAACGATGAGGAACAGCAACCGCAGCGGCGTGATGACCACCGTAGTGAGGAGGCGCGCCTCCGGCGTGACGGGGACGATGTCCCCGTAACCGGTTGTCGACAGCGACACGGTGGCGTAGTAGAACGCATCACCCAACGAGATCGGAGTGTTGCTGTTGTTGTCGACGTAGCCGTTGCCACCGAAGTAGACGACCAGGGCGGCGGCGGCCAGCGCGCCGAACGCGATCGCGAGCCTGCGCAGCAGCGATACCAGAGGGCTCGCCGAGGAGTCCGGCATCCGGATGAGGCCCACCAGCGAGGGGTCCGCCAGCGGCCGGCGCTGATCGGTCGTCACGGCGCGTGAGAGTAGCCGCCGCCGGTGCACGCACATTCGCCGACCGGCTCTACGGCAGCTCCCCGTCGATCCGCCGTCACCACGTGATCGGCCGGTGACGGAACGACGCCGGGGGTGCCGCGACCGGCTGTGAGCTCGCTGGCGCTTAATAGGACCCGTCGGCCGGGACGATTCCCGCTTCCGCGGCGCCCGCCGTCAGCTCGTCGAGACCGAAGGCCGCCACCGGGTCCAGGGCTCCGCTGCCCCGGACACCGTGTCCCGCGGCCCTGCCTGCCCCCCAGGCGAGCAGGTCCGCGGTGATCGTGTAGGCCTCGGGGGCGGTCAGGCGGGTACGGGCGAGGAGAGTGCCGCTGTCGTCGAACACCTCGGCCACAAAATGGGACCGCATCCCCGCCAGCGCCTCGGCCGAGGGTGCCTCCGTGGCCGTACGGGTCAGGAGGCCGGCCATCGCAGCCAACGCCCGCGACGTACCAGGCACCCGGCCGAGCCATGGCGTCGCCCGCGACCCGAGGTGCACCGCACGGCTCGCCGCGCCGAACCAGCCGAGGTACACGTCCGCCGTGCGCAGCCCCGGCGCGAGGCGCGGCAGCGCGAACTGCTCCGTACCGCCGATCGTCACACCCGGGCGCGGCCTGCCGGCCACGTCGAAGGTGCGGAGCCTGGCGCCGGCCGGCTCCGTGCGCAGTGCACCGTCGCGCCAGGCGTAGACCTGCTCCGTGGCCACACCGATCACCGACCGGAGCGTCCCACGCGAGAACGCCTGGCCCCTGCCTGCGCCCGTGATGAAGTAGCCGACGTCGACCCGCGCGGCGCCCTCCCCCGCCGCCCGCAGCGCCAGCGCGCCCGCCAGCACACCGGGCACGTAGTCGTTGCCGAATGCGGTGAGCAGCGCTGCCCCCGTTCGCTCCGCAGCAGGTCCGCGCCGCTCGAACACCTCCCGGATGAAGGGGGGCTCGCCGGTGGAGTCCAGGTAGATCGCGCCTACGTCGACAGCGGCGGACACCGCGGGACGACCGAGCTTCACGAACGGTCCGACGGTGCTGACGAGCACGTCCCCCGGCCCGACGAGCGCGGCGACCGAACCCTCGTCGGTGACGTCCGCCCGAGCCGTCTCGAGACCCCCGAGCCGCTCCGCGACAGCGGCCAACCGGGCGGGGTCCCGGCCGGCGAGCACGGGTCGCAGCCCCCGAGCCGCCATCGCCTCGGCCGTGCGCCCACCGGTGTAGCCGGTGGCACCGAACAGGATGATCCTCGCGCTCACAGCAGGAACCTAACCACCACCAAGCGCAAAGATCGCGCCGAGATCGCGACAACCGCCCCCTCCGAGGGCGGATCGAGGGATCTCACGGCGATCACCGGTAGCGTGCCGGCGTGCCCCGGTATGTCGCACTCCTGCGCGGGATCAATGTCGGACGCGCCAAGCGCGTGGCGATGGCCGACCTGCGTGAGCTCCTCGGCGAGCTGGGCTACACGGCGGTTCGCACGCATCTCAACAGCGGGAACGTGGTGCTCACCGGCGACGACGCCGCCCCGGCCGAGCAGGGGGAACGCATCGAGGCGGCCATCACCGACAGGCTCGGGCTCGACGTCCGGTGCGTCGTCCTGACCAGCGACGACCTCTGCGCGATCGTCGACGGCCACCCGTTCGCGGACGTGGCGACGGACGGGTCGCGGATGATGGCGCACGTGCTCGGCGAGGCGCCGGATCCCGCGCTGCTCGCCGAGTACGACCCGATCGCGCTGGACCCGGACAACTCGCGGCTCGGGGAGCGCGTGATCTACCAGTGGTGTCCCGACGGTGTGCTCGCCGCACCGCCGGTGGGCGGCTTCGCGCAGAAGCACCTCGGCGTCCCGGTCACCGCCCGCAACTGGAACACGATGACGAAGCTCGCCCAGCTGATCTAGGCGACGGGGACGGACATCACCAGCTCCCGCAGCCCCGCCGCGTCGAGCAGGTCGACCGGCCGCAGCGTGACGTCGTGCCGTACGAAGTGGAACGCCGCCCTGACCTGCTCCGGCGCGCACCCCGCCAGCGCTGCCCAGGCCAGCCGGTAGGCCGCCAGCTGCACCGCGAGTGCCGGCATCCGAGTCTCGTCGGGCAGCGCGCCCGTCTTCCAGTCGACCACCGTGAAGCCGCCGTCCGGGTCCACATACACCGCGTCCATCCGGCCCCGGACCCCGACTCCCGCGACCACGGTCTCGAACGGCACCTCGATCTCGACGGGTCGGCGGTCGGCCCACGCCGAGGTGAGGAAAGCGTCCTGCAGCTCGGTGAGAGCGTCGTCCGGCGCGGCGCCCTCGTCGGCGGCTCCGGGCAGCTCGTCGAGGTCGAGCAACTGCGCCGCACCGAACCTCTGCTCCAGCCAGGCATGGAAGGCGGTACCGCGACGGGCGTGCGGGTTGGGCGGCAGCGGTAGCGGGCGGCGCAGCCGGGCGGCGAGCCCGGCGGGGTCCGCCGCGAGCTCGACGAGCTGGGTCACCGAGAGCTGCGGCGGCAGCGCCACGGTCGGCCTGGCCCTGGCCGCCGCCCGCTCGGCGAGCAGCACTTCGACGTCCGCGGCCCAGCCCTCGGGGTCGTCGGCCTCCGGGTCCTCCGGTGGCTCCTGCGGCGATCCGTCCCGGGGACCCAGCAGCTCCAGCTGCGCCCCCGGCTCGGCCGCCTCGGCCCTGGCGGCCCGCAGTTCGTCGAGCTCCCGCAGCGCCGAGCGCACCAGCTCGGAACCGGCGTGCACGGCATCCGCCCGCGCCCCGAGCGGGTCTGCGGGCCACAGCGCGGTCGGCTGCTCGACGGTCGCCGGGTTGACCGCGTCGGCCGCGGGCTCCTCGGCCCAGTGCTCCGCCCCGTGCACCGCGGCGACCTCCACGAGGAACTCCGACGGCTCACGCGGACGGTCCCCTGCGGCACCCCACCGATGCCCCGACGCGAGCAGCACGTGCTCGGACCGCGTGAGTGCCACGTAGAACAACCGGCGCTCCTCGGTGAGCCGCCGCTCGTCGAGGGCATCGGAGTGTTCCTTGAGCGCGTCCTCGAGCTGCTTGCGGTCGCCCCCGTCCGGAAGGTGGAGGCCGGGCAGGTCGGCCGCGTCCCCGCGCAGCGCGACGGGCAGCTCGGCAGGGCTGGTCAGCCAGGTGCCGCCGATCTTGCGCCCGGGGAACACCTGTCCGACCAGGTGCGGTACGGCGACGACCTCCCACTCCAGCCCCTTGGCAGCGTGCACGGTGAGCACCTGCACGCGGTCCGGCGCCACGTCCACCTCGCCGGGGGTGAGCCCGTCCTCGGCCCTCTCCGCGGTCTCCAGGAAGTCCAGCAGCGCGGGCAGGGTGGCCACCTCTGCGCCGGCGGCGAAGTCGGCCACCACATCGGCGAACGCGTCCAGGTGCGCGCGGCCGACCGGCCCCGGGCGGGCGGC
>JAODNO010000107.1 GCA_025465235.1 Pseudonocardia sp. | reverse complement strand
TGCCGCGCAGTATCTCGACGAGCACGGGGTGGACAAGAAGGACTACAACTCCTACGGCTCACGACGTGGAAACCACGAGGTGATGATTCGCGGCACGTTCGCCAACATCCGGCTGCGCAACCAGCTCCTCGACGGCGTCTCGGGTGGCTACACCCGCGACTTCACCCAGGAGGGCGCACCGCAGGCGTTCATCTACGACGCGGCGCAGAACTACGCCGCGCAGGGCACCCCGCTGGTGGTGCTCGGCGGCAAGGAGTACGGCTCCGGCTCGTCGCGCGACTGGGCGGCCAAGGGCACCGCGCTCCTGGGCGTCAAGGCCGTGATCGTGGAGAGCTACGAGCGGATCCACCGCTCGAACCTGATCGGCATGGGCGTGCTGCCGCTGCAGTTCCCGGAGGGTCAGTCGGCCGCATTGCTCGGCCTGGACGGCAGCGAGACGTTCGACGTCAGCGGCGTCACGGCGCTCAACGAGGGCTCGAGCCCGCGCACTGTGCGCGTGACGGCCACGAAGGAATCGGGCGAGAGCATCGAGTTCGACGCGACCGTCCGGATCGACACCCCCGGCGAGGCGGACTACTACCGCAACGGCGGGATCATGCAGTACGTGCTGCGTGGGATGCTCCGCACCTGAGCTCCACTCCCCCTCGACGGCGGGCGCCCCCGGATTCCGGGTCGCCCGCCGTCGTCGTTGCGGCGGCCCACGTCGTCGTCGACAGATTGACCAAACGTCGGCGTCAATGATTCATTGACGGATATTCAAGCGACCCTCCGCTCAGCGAGAACCATCTGGAGAACATGCTCGCGCTGCCCCGGATGGCTCGGTGCTCGTTCCGCCGATGGCCGCCTTCTACGACTTTTTCTGAATGCGCGGCCGATGTCGTCCACCGCATTGTTTTCCGCGTCCTCGATCAGTTTCGGCCCGCCTGCACCAGGGCCCGCCGCTGGACCGGGCTGCCGCGCAATACTTCGACCACGTCACCGCCTTCACGGACGCCCGGAACGGGCTGAACATGCACCTGCGCTGCGCTCGGGGACCCCCGAGTACACCGGCGTCAAGGAGTAGATCGCGAGTTCATCCGCCGCTGGGACAGCATTTCCTGTGGACTGGAGGTCACCGAAGTAGCTGAAGTCCCGGCCCTCCCTGCGCGAGAGCAGCGCGCGCGTCGGTGGCGATTGCCGGATGGCTAACGCCGCCGGCGCCCGGGACGCCCGCGCAGCGAGGGGCCTACCGGCCGCGCACGAAGCCAGGGCAGACAGGACGAGCGTAGCCGCGGATGATCCGCACCCGACCCCGCTCACTACCGCGGTACGGGGTGGGCCGGGTCGGTCCACCGAACGTGCTCGGGCTCGGCCACGCCCTCGATATCCAAGTTCACGACGATCGGCTCCTGGCCACTGCGGGTGAGTACGCACTCGAGCGGCTCGTCGTCGAGTGCGTTGATCTCCTGGTGCGGGACGAAGGGCGGCACGAAGATGAACCCACCGGGGCCCGCTTCCGCGGTGTACTCGAGATTCTCGCCCCACCGCATCCGGGCCCGCCCGCGCACCACGTAGATGACGCTTTCCAGCTCGCCGTGGTGGTGGGCGCCGGTACGGGCACCGGGATGGATGGTGACCGTGCCCGCCCACAGCTTCGCCGCGCCCACCCTGCCGTGCGTGACGGCCGCGGCGCGTTGCATGCCCGGGGTCTGCGGGGTGTTGGTGTCCAGCCCGTCGCCGGGGATGACCCGAACTCCGTCACTCCGCCATGCCCGACCCGCCCCGCCGCTGCTCATCAGACGAGGTTAACCCGGAGTCCGACGCCGCCGGGCCGCACGCCGTGCCGGTGCCCCGACTCACACGCAATCACAGCGCCTCGCGCACGGGGTCGGGCGACTCGCGGGCCCGAATCGGGCGACTCGCGGGCGGGAAACGGGCGACTCGCGTGGTCAGGTGGCGGTGGCCAGGGTCAGGGCGAAGCGGTCGTCCGGGTCGGTCCAGGTGCGGGTGACCGCGAAACGTGCCTCCTCGAGCATCGCGCGCACGCCGGCCGGCCGGAACTTTGCCGAGACCTCGGTGCGCATCTCCTCCCCTGCCGCGAACTGCACCCGCAGGCCGAGGTGGGCCACCGTCACGCTCATCGCGCGCTCGGCGACCAATCGCATCTCGATCCATTCGTTCTCCGCGTCCCACAGCGCACGGTGGGCAAACGCATCGATCACGAAGTCGGCTCCCAGCTCCCGGTTGAGCACCCGCAGCACGTTGCGGTTGAACGCGGCCGTGACGCCTGCCGAGTCGTCGTAGGCGCGCACGAGCACGTCCTCGGCGATCACGAGCCCGGTGCCGAGCAGCAGCTGCTCCCCTGGGTGCAGCACCGCTCGGAGCTGCCGGAGGAACTGGGTGCGCTCCTCGGGCAGCAAGTTGCCGATCGTGCCACCGAGGAACGCGACCATCCGGTGGTCACCGCGCGGTAGCCGGTCCAGGTGGGTGGTGAAGTCGCCGACCACGCCGTGCAGTGCGAGCCTCGGGTACTCCGCGGCCAAGGCGTCCATCGCCAGCCGCAGCGCCGCCTCGCTGACGTCCTGCGGGACGTAGCGGCGCAGCGAGCCGCTGCGGAAGAACGCGTCGAGCAGGAGCCGCGTCTTCGCCGACGATCCCGAACCGAGCTCGACGAGTGTGTCCGCCCCCGACGTGACCGCGATCTCGTCCACGCTGCGTTCCAGCAGCGCCCGCTCCGTGCGCGTCGGGTAGTACTCCGGCAGCTCGGTGATCAGTTCGAACAGCTCGCTGCCCCGGGCGTCGTAGAACCACTTCGGGGGTAGCTGTTTGGGAATCGCTGTCAGACCGGCGCGCACATCGGCGCGCAGGGCTGCGTCGGCATCGCCGTCGGTCAGGTGGATGTCGAGCAGCGCGTGGTTCATGGGACTCCCGTTGTCGTGAGGTTGTGGACGCGGTAGTGACCCGGGTGGGCCACCACGAGGTGCCGGTCGGGCACGCCGTTCCAGGTGGGGAGACTGTCGATCGGTTCGGAGGCGACGAGGGCGGTGTCGGGGGTGGTGCGCACCGACAGCGCGTGGTCCCACGCCGTGGCCCAGATCGCGGTGCCGTCGGTGAGAAGCAGGTTCAGCCGCGATCCCGGGGCCGACGTGGCCACCGCGGTGACCACATCGGCGAGGACCACTGCGGGGTCCGCGCCCGCACGCAGACGATGCCGGACGAGTGCCCAGAGCAGGGCGGCGTCGGTGGGCGCGTCGAGGGTGATCAGGTCGGTGACCGGCAGCTCGGCGGCGAGGCTCGCGACGGAGCGGGGCCAGCCGCGGACGACGCCGTTGTGGCTGAACAGCCAACGACCCTCGGCGAACGGGGCAGCCGCCGTGACCGTGACGGGCATCCCCGTGGTGGCCGAGCGGACGGCGGCCAGCACGGCGCCGCTCCGGGTGGCCGCGGCGACGGGAGGAAAGGCCAGGTCGGACCAGATCGGGACGGCGCTGCGGTAGCGCACGGCGTCGGCGCCGGGCTCGGGATACCAGCCCGAGCCGAAGCCATCGGCGTTGATCGTGCCGCCCCCGCGCATGTCCGCAGGCGCGTAGGACTGCCGCAGCAGCCCGTGCGGCGCCTCCAGGACCAGCGACGACAGGGTCACAGGTGGGCCGAGGTAGGCCAGATGACGGCACACCCGCCGCTACGCCACCCCGGCCGGGGACACGTCCCGGGCACACCGGAAGCCGGCGAAGATCTGCCGGCGGACGGGGTGGTCCCAGTTGCGGAAGGTGCTCCGGATCGCCGCCGGATCGGTGCCGAACGAGCCGCCGCGCAGCACGCGGTAGTCGCCGCCGAAGAACACCTGCGAGTACTCGGGATAGGGGAAGACCTCGAAGCCCGGGTACGGGTGCCAGCCCGAGCTCGTCCACTCCCACACGTCACCGATGAGCTGGTGCACGCCCAGCGGCGAGGCTCCGCCTGGGAAGGCTCCTGCTGCCGAGGGCTGCAGGTGACGTTGCCCGAGGTTGGCGCGTTCAGGTGTGGGGTCGTCGTCGCCCCAGGGGAAACGCCGGGAGCGCCCGGTGGCCTGGTCGAACCGGGCGGCCTTCTCCCACTCCGCCTCCGTGGGCAGCCGCTTGCCGGCCCACCGCGCGTAGGCGTCGGCCTCGTGGAAGCAGACGTGAACGACCGGCTCGTCGGCGCGCACGCGCTCGAGCACACCGAACCGGCGCCGGTACCACTCGCCGGTGCCATCCCGCTCCCAGAACTGCGGCGCCCTGAGCCCCGCCGCCACCTGGTGTGCCCAGCCTGCATCGCTCCACCAGCGCTGGTCGTCGTAGCCGCCCGCCGCGATGAACTCGGCGTAGTCCCCGTTGGTGACAGCTGCGGTGTCGATGACGAACGCCGGGACCTCCACCACGTGTGCGGGCCGCTCGTTGTCGAGGGCCCACGGCTCAGCCGATGTGCCCATGGTGAACGGACCGCCCGGCACGAGCACCTCACGGGCGGGGAGCGGGCGCCCGGCGGGCGGGGCATCGGCGTGGAGCACCGGAGCGCCCGCGCGCAGCTGGTGGGTGGCGAGCATGGTCTCGTCGTGCTGCTGCTCGTGCTGCACGATCATCCCGAAGGCGAACCCGTGCTCGACGAGCCTGCGGCCGGTGAGCGGGGTGCGCTCGAGGGCGTCGAGGGCCTTGTCCCGGACCTCCGCCACATAGCTGCGCGCCTCGGTCGGTGTGAGCAGCGGCAGCTCCACGCGGCTGGCGCGGGAGTGCTGGAACGCGTCGTAGAGCCCGTCGATCTCCGGGCGCAGCGGTTCGCGACCGCCGACGTCGCGGACCAGCCAGAGCTCCTCCTGGCTGCCGATGTGTGCGAGATCCCAGATCAGCGGGGACATCAGCGGCGAATGCTGAGCCACGAGGTCGGCCTCGTCGACGGCCTCGGTGAGGGCGGTGCTGCGGGCACGGGACGCGGCGAGCAGGTCGGCCACGCGGTTGCGCAGCGCCTCGTCCGTAGCCGCGACGTGGTCCACGGTCATGACGTCTCTCCCTCCGGGGTCTCCGGATCGTCGGCCGACATCTCGGCAGGGTCGTCGGCACAGGTGTCGGCAGGGCACAGTCCGCGCAGCACCTGCTGCTCGGTCATGTCGGCGAGGTCGGCGACGACCCAGTCGGGCGCGCCGATGGCGGGCAGCTGCGAGCAGGCGAGCTGGAACACGGTGGCCGCGGCCCGGGCGAGCGCCCGA
>JAODNO010000040.1 GCA_025465235.1 Pseudonocardia sp. | reverse complement strand
TCGGGGTCGGAGTCGGAGTCGGGGTCGGAGTCGGAGTGGGCGTCGGTACCGGAGTGGGCGTCGGTACCGGGGCAGGAATCACAGGGTTCGGGGTCGGCACCGGACTCGGGGTCGGACTCGGGGTGGGCACCACCGCCGTCGGAATCAAGGGAACCGGAAGCGGAAATGGCACAGGCACCGGCACCGGCACCGGCACCGGCACGGGATACGGCACGGGATACGGCACGGGGTAAGGCACGGGAACCGGCACGGGCACCGTGCTCACCGGGTTCGGCACCACAGGAACGACCTGGGTAGGAACGGCCAGGCCCGGTGCCGGCCGGCTCCCCGCCGGCGGACTCGGCACCAGCGGCGTAGGCACCCGCGGGGTCGGAGTCACCGGCGTCGGAGTCACCGGCGTCGGAGTCACCGGCGTCGGAGTCACCGGCGGGGCCGGGATGACCGGAGCCGGATTCACCGGGGCCGGGATGACCGGAGCCGGAATCACCGGCGTCGGAATCACCGGCGGCGGAATCACCGGCGGCGGAATCACCGGGGTCGGGATCACCGGGGTCGGGATCACCGGGGTCGACAGGGGTCGACTCGCGTCCGTGGCCGCAGGGCCACCCCGTTCGGCTCCACCCTGAGACAGCCCCCCCGGTGCCGGCCTGCCCTGCGCCTGATCGCTCCGGCCGCTGGACTCCCCCGCAGCCTCCTGCTCGGCCCCCGGCCCGACGGCCACCCCGGGTGCAGCCCCGGTCGCCGGCACCTGCCCCAGCGGGACGGGAGCGGCCGCGACGCCGGACGGAACGGGCTCCGGCGGCGCCGGCACCAGGCCTGCGCGGGAGGCGGTCGGCGCGCAGCCCGGGGGCTGCGCCGGGAAGGCGATCGCCGCCGTCGAGCCCGCCAGCACAGCGCTGACGGCGATGCTCGCGATGGTCGCGTAGCGCCTCATCTACCTCGCCTGCCCCTCGTGTCACAGATCGGACAGCAGGCACAGTAAGCACAGGTGATTACGCGGCTGGGTCGATTCACCGGACCGTGTGGGGGTTGCCACCGCATCGGGGGCGGTCGAGGGCACAGAACGTCGTCGCCGCCGTGTCCCGGTGGCGTTGACCGGTTACGCGGCGGCGACGAACGGAGCGATGCGCGCATTGGGGTGGCGAACCACCCCGAGCGGGTGAGCGGCGACTACCAGCCGCGCGTGGCGTAGCGCTGGTCGGCGGGCAGCTCGGCCACGTTGATCCCGACCATGGCCTCGCCGAGCCCACGCGAGACCTTCGCGATCACGTCAGGGTCGTCGAAGAACGTGGTGGCCTTGACGATCGCCTCGGCACGCTGTGCGGGGTCACCCGACTTGAAGATGCCCGAGCCGACGAACACGCCCTCGGCTCCAAGCTGCATCATCATCGCCGCGTCGGCCGGGGTGGCGATACCACCCGCGGTGAACAGCACGACAGGCAGCTTGCCTGCGCGGGCGACCTCTGCCACCAGCTCGACCGGAGCACGCAGCTCCTTGGCGGCGACGTAGAGCTCGGCATCGTCGAGCGTGGCGAGCCTGCGGATGTCCGCCCGGATCGAGCGCATGTGGCGGGTGGCCTCGACGACGTTGCCCGTGCCCGCCTCCCCCTTCGAGCGGATCATCGCGGCGCCCTCCGAGATGCGACGCAGGGCCTCGCCGAGGTTCGTGGCGCCACAGACGAAGGGCACGGTGAACGCCCACTTGTCGATGTGGTGCGCCTCGTCAGCGGGCGTCAGCACCTCGGACTCGTCGACGTAGTCGACCCCGAGGGACTGCAGCACCTGGGCCTCGACGAAGTGGCCGATGCGCGCCTTGGCCATCACCGGGATGGAGACGGCGTCGACGATGCCCTGGATCATGTCGGGGTCGCTCATGCGCGCCACGCCGCCCTGCGCGCGGATGTCGGCCGGCACGCGTTCGAGCGCCATCACCGCGACCGCTCCCGCGTCCTCGGCGATCTTGGCCTGGCCGGCGTCGACCACGTCCATGATCACGCCGCCCTTGAGCATTTCCGCCATCCCACGCTTCACGCGTGAGGTGCCCAGCGCTGGGCCTGCGGCTGTCTGGGACGTTTCGGGCGACACGGCGCTACCTCTCGATTCTACTTCTGCGGACACCCGATCGTACGTCAGCGGGCGCGATTATCCGCAGGTCGGGGGCGGCGGAAGGCGCGGTTATGGTCACACCCGCGTCGGCGTCGGCGATCTCGAAGTACGCCGGCAGCGGTGCGGTGCCGGCGAGGTGCAGCCAGCGCACCAGCCGCCGTGACCGCAGGCCGAGCGTGTCACGCACCGCGTCGTTGTGCACGCGCCGCGCGAGTATCACCAACTGCTCGGCGTCGACGAGCTCCTCCAACACCGCCACAGGCAGCACCGACCGTTCGACGGCCGCGAGCGCGCGTCCGAGCACGTTCTCCGCGGCTTCCAGATCACCAGCCGGGCTGCGCGCGGAATGCGTGCCGGCCACCGCCGCCCGCAACCGGTCCGCCCGTCCGCCCTCGCTCTCCAGCACCGCCGCCACTGCCAGCGCCGCTCCCGCGCGCCGCTCGAGTGCCGCCTCCAGGCCCGCCCGCGCGGCGTCGGTGCGGACGTGCAGGCGGTCCAGTCGTCGCACCCTGGCGACACACAGGACGGTGGCCCAGACCAGCACCAGGACGACGGCGACAACCAGTGCCCAGGACACGGCGTTCACGTGGTCACCACGATCCCGGGACTCCGGGACCGACGACGACGCGGCGCGGGTCGGCCGCCACCGCGGCCCGGTAGACCCGCACCACGGAGGCGGCCACGGCTGGCCAGCCGAAGTCGGCGGCCCGCAGTCGGCCTGCCGCGGACATCGCGGCGCGCCGCGCGGGGTCGTCCAGCAGGGCGGAGAGCGACGCGGCCAGCGCAGCGGCGTCGCCCGTCGGGAAGAAGACGCCCGCCCCCGACCCGCCCAGCACCGCACGGAAGGCGTCGAGATCGCTGGCCAGCACCGGCGCCCCGGCCGCCATCGCCTCCGTCAGCACGATGCCGAAGCTCTCGCCTCCCAGGTTCGGTGCGCAGAACACGTCCACCGACCGCAGTGCAGCAGCCTTCGTGGCGTCGTCGACAGGACCGAGCACATCGAGCCGGTCGGCCACCGTGCCCGCGGCGCGACGCAGCGCACCCACGTCCCCCCTGCCCACCACCAGCACACGCAGGGCAGGTCGCGACGGGGCCAGGGCACGGAGTGCGTCGAGCAGCACGGTCATGCCCTTGCGCGGCTCGTCGAACCGCCCCAGGAAGCCGACGGTCTCCTGGCGCGGATAGCCGGGCAGCAGCGGCGCGTCGGCGAAGGCGGGGACGTCCACCCCATTGGGGATCTCCACGGCGTCGCCGCCGAGATGCTCGACCTGCACGCGGCGGGCCAGCGGCGACACCGCGATCCGCGCCGTGACCTTCTCCATCAGCGGCCGGAGCATCCCGCCGAACGCACTCAGCGTGCGCGACCGCGCCGTGGAGGTGTGGAACGTCGCCACGATCGGCCCCTGGGCGGCGAACAGAGCCAGCACCGACAGGCTGAACGTGGTCGGCTCGTGGAGGTGGAGCACGTCGAAGGAGTTCTCGGCGAGCCAGCGACGCGCCCGCGCATAGGTGACCGGCCCGAACGACACCCGCGCCACCGACCCGTTGTAGGGCACACCGAGCGCCCGCCCGGCCGGAGTGACGAAAGCGGGTACCGGCGTGTTGTCGGCGGCGGGAGCCAACACGCTGACGCTGTGCCCGAGGTCTTCCAACGCTCCCGCCAGGCCCACGACGTGGGCCTGCACCCCGCCGGAGACGTCGAGCGAGTACGGGCAGACGATGCCCACCCGCAGCGCCTGCTGCCTCCTTACCTGTGACCCGGTCGCTTGCTCGTTCATCGCACTCCCTCGCCGCGCGGAGTGTGGTCGGCAGTCCAGATCGGCTGCAGCGCGTGCCAGTCCGCCGGCGCCTCGGCGATCAACCGGCCGAACGTGTCGGCGACGTCCTGCGTCGCCTTCGCCACGGCGTCTGCGCCCCTGCCCACCGGCACCGGCTCGGCCATCCGAAGCAACCAGCCGTCCGGGGTGAAGCGGGGGTAGGCCGGCACCAGCAGAGCGCCGGTGAGCGCGGCCAACCGGGCGGGGCCCGCGGGAAGACGCGCAGGCTCGCCGAGGAACTGCACCTCGACGCCGGTGGCCGTGACGTCCCGGTCGGCCACGAGACAGACGACGCCACCGCCGCGTAGCCGCCGGATGAGGGCCCGGTACGCCGCCGACCCGTCCTCGGCCGCGACGACCTCGAACCCGAGCGACTCCCGGTAATCGACGAATCGCCGGTAGAGCGACTCCGGACGCAGCCGCTGCGCCACCGTCGTGAACGCCGGCAGCAAGCCGCGCCGGCGCAGCATCTCCACCAGCCACACGCCCGCAGTGTCCCAGTTGCCGCTGTGCGGAACCGCGAAGACCACGGGACGGCCGGCGTCGAGCGCTTCGAAGAACGGGCCGCTGCCGATGACGAACGGGTCGGTCCGGGCGTGGATCTCCGCCGGATCCATTCTCGGCAGCCGGAACATCTCCCACCAGTAGCGGGCGTAGCTGCGCATGCCGTCGCGGACCAGCGCATCGAGCTCGGCCGGGGACGCGGACGGCACGACGCGCGCCAGGTTGGCCCGCAGACGCCGCACGCCCGCCCCGCCGCGGCGCGCGGCGAGGTCGGCGCCCAACCGGAAAGCCCCGAGCGCCGGCCCCTGCGGCAGCACCTGCACCAGCCGCCACCCCGCCGCATACTCGGCATCGGTGATCCGCTCCGCGAACCGGGCAGCGCGTGGTGCACCACCCGGCGCCGTCCCGTCCGGCGGGGACAGGATCCGCCCGGACACCGGCTCCGGCGGCCCACCCGCGTGCGGGGGCTCGAGCCGGGCGGTCACGGGCTCGGCGCCGGACCGGCAGAGTCGCTCGCCACCGAGTTCCCTGCCTGTGCCTGCGCGCTCCGGTACACCGCGACGATCCGTTGGCCGACGGTCCACACCGTCGCCGCCGCCAGCACCCAGAGGGCGACGGGGAGCGCGTAGGGCACACCCAGCCCGTGCAGGCCGGTGCCGACGAGTGCGACGATGAGCCGCTCGGCCCGCTCGACGAGCCCGCCGTCCGCCGAGAGCCCCGCACCCTCGGCCCGGGCCTTGATGTAGGAGACGAGCTGGCCCGCAACGAGGCAGACCAGTGCGGCCACCCCCAGGGCACGGTCATCGCCCACCCCGAGGCACCACCAGGTGAGCGCAGCGAACACTGCGCCGTCCGCCACCCGGTCGCACGTGGAGTCGAGCACCGCACCGAACGGCGTGCCGTGCCCCCTCGCCCGTGCCATCGCGCCGTCCACGAGGTCGAACAGCACGAAGACGGTGATCACCAGCGTGCCGACGAAGAGCTGGTTGCGCGGGAGGAACCAGAGCGCCCCGGCAACCGTTCCGATCGTGCCGACCACGGTGACCACGTCGGGCGCGACCCCGTGCCCGACGAGCCACCGGCCCATCGGGTCGGTCACGCGGTTGACACGCACGCGGGCGAGGACGTTGAGCATGGACTCCTGCTTGTCGACCGGGGCCCACGGTGGCCGGCCGCCGGGCGCCGGCCGCCGCCCGGGCCAGTTGCAGCCTAGCCCGGGTCGGCACCGGCCTTTTCCGGCGGCTCTCCGCCCATCGACCATGCAGCGGCCAGCAACGCACGCGTCTCCGAGAGCAGCTGCGGAATCACCTTGGTCTGCCCGACGACCGCGATGAAGTTGGCGTCGCCGCCCCAGCGCGGCACGACGTGCTGGTGCAGGTGCTCGGCCAGCGAGCCACCCGCGACCGTGCCCAGATTCAGCCCGACGTTGAACGCGTGCGGCGCCGCCACCTCCTTCAGCGCCCGGACGGCGGCCTGCGTGCAGGTCATGAGCTCCACCGCCTCCTCAGGAGTGAGGTCCTCCAGCTCGGCGACGTGCCGGTAGGGAAGCACCATGAGATGCCCGGGGTTGTAGGGATGCAGGTTGAGGACCGCGTACACCGTGCGGCCCCTGGCGACGACGAGTCCTTCCTCGTCCGGGAGGCCGGGGATGCGGCAGAACGGGCAACCATCGCCCCCGGCGTCCTTGATGTAGGCCAACCGGTGGGGCGTCCACAGCCTGCGGAAGCCGTCAGGCGTGCCGACGCCGTCGCGCAGCTCGCCCCCGGGCTCGGCCGGGCCGCTGGTCGCTCCCGGCTGGGCCGCGTCGCTCATGGCGCGATCCTAGGGCGTGTCCGGTGGATCTTGTCCGGTGAGAGCAGGGATCCAGATCGTTCCTGACGGCCCGCCGGATCGGCCTCCTCCCTTGGCTGGCGCTAGGACGCGGCCGCGAAGACGTCGCCGGTCGGGGACGTGTTGTTCCGGCTCGCGATCCAGTCGGCGACGGCCGCCACCGCGTCGGCCACGGGCATCCCGTTGAGCTGCGTGCCGTCGCGGAACCGGAAGCTCACAGCACCCGCCTCGACATCCCGCGCACCCACGAGCATCAGGAACGGCACCTTCTGCAGCGTGTGGGTCCGGATCTTCTTCTGCATACGGTCGTCACCCGCGTCCACCTCCACCCGGACGCCGCGCCGGCGCAGCTGCGCGGCGACATCCTCGACGTACCCCACCTGCTCGTCCGTGACCGGGATCGCGACGACCTGAACGGGCGCGAGCCACGCGGGGAACGCGCCGGCGTAGTGCTCGGTGAGCACGCCGAAGAAGCGCTCGATGGAGCCGAACAGCGCACGGTGGATCATCACCGGCCGCTGGCGCGTCCCGTCGGCCGCCGTGTACTCCAGGCCGAAGCGCTCCGGCAGGTTGAGGTCGAGCTGGATGGTCGACATCTGCCAGGTACGGCCGATGGCGTCCCGCGCCTGCACCGAGATCTTCGGCCCGTAGAAGGCTGCGCCGCCCGGGTCGGCGACGAGCTCGAGGCCCGAGTCCTCGGCGGCCTCGCGCAGCGCCTCGGTGGCCTCGTCCCACATCTCGTCCGTGCCGACCGACTTGTCGGGGTTGCGCGTGGACAGCTCGAGGTAGAAGTCGTCGAGGCCGTAGTCACGCAGCAGGTCGAGCACGAAGGCCAGCAACGACTTGAGCTCGCCCTGCACCTGCTCCGGCGTGCAGAAGATGTGCGCATCGTCCTGCGTCATGCCGCGCACCCGGGTAAGGCCGTGGATCACCCCGGACTTCTCGTACCGGTACACCGAGCCGAACTCGAACTCGCGCAGCGGCAGCTCCCGGTACGACCGCCCGCGCGAGTCGAAGATCAGGATGTGCATCGGGCAGTTCATCGGCTTGAGGTAGTAGTCCTGCCCCGGCTTGCGCACCTCGCCGTCCGGGCCGCGCTCCTCGTCGAGGTGCATCGCCGGGAACATGCCGTCGGCGTACCAGTCGAGGTGGCCGGAGATCTCGTAGAGCCGTCCCTTGGTGATGTGCGGCGTGTAGACGAACTCGTAGCCCGCCTCCTCGTGCCGGCGGCGTGAGTAGTCCTCCAGCTCGCGCCGGATGATCCCACCCTTCGGGTGGAACACCGGCAGGCCCGAGCCCAGCTCGTCGGGGAAGGAGAACAGGTCGAGCTCCGCGCCGAGGCGGCGGTGGTCGCGGCGCTCCGCCTCGGCCAGCCGCTCCAGGTGGGCGTCGAGGGCATCCTGACTCTCCCATGCCGTGCCGTAGATGCGCTGCAGCTGCGGGTTCTTCTCGCTGCCCCGCCAGTACGCCGCCGCGGTGCGGGTGAGCTTGAACGCGGGGATGAACCGCGTGGTGGGAATGTGCGGGCCGCGGCAGAGATCGGACCACACGGTCTCGCCGCTGTGGGCGTGCACGTTGTCGTAGATGGTCAGCTCGCCGGAGGCGTCGACCTCCATGACCTCGCTGTCCTCGACCGCCCCGTCCTCGGACTCCGACCCGCCCTTGAGATCGATCAGCTCCAGCTTGTACGGCTCGTCGGCGAGCTCCTTGCGCGCGTCGTCGAGGGAGTCGAAGCGGCGCCGGGAGAAGCGCTGCCCGGCTTTGATGATCTTCTTCATCGCCGACTCGAGCTTGCCCAGGTCGTCGGGGGTGAAGGGGGTCTCGACGTCGAAGTCGTAGTAGAAGCCGTCGGTGATCGGCGGCCCGATCCCGAGCTTCGCCTCGGGGTGCAGCTGCTGCACCGCCTGCGCGAGCACGTGCGCCGCAGAGTGCCGGATGACGCTGCGGCCGTCCTCCGTGTCGGCGCCGACCGGCTCGACCTCGACGTCGCCGTCGGGCGCCCAGGCGAGGTCGCGGAGCTGCCCCTGCGGGTCGCGGACGACGACCACGGTGCTCGGGCCGCTCGTGGGCAGACCCGCCTCGCGCACGGCGGTGCCCGCCGTCGTCCCCGCCGGCACCCGGACGGGAGCGGACACGGCGGTGGATGCTGGCGCGGGCACGAGAGGCCTCCATCAGTAGAACGGCTGTGGTGTCGATGCTAGAGGGGCGCCGCGAGGTGGTTTCCGGCAGCGCCCGCCGGCGGCTTCTACGGAAGCCTGCGCAACCCGGCCAGCACCCGCTGCAGTGCGTCCATGTCCCGGGCCCATGCCTGCTTCAGGACGGCATCCCCCGCCGGGCCCACCGCCACCGGCCGGGGGGACGGCTCGCGGCGCGGGAGCGGCAGGTCGAGATGGGCCCGAGGGTCCACCTCCTGCAGCGCCAGCACGGCCAGGGCCCCTGCACTGGCCCGCGGCCGCACCCCGGCAAGGGTCACCAGCGCGGGCTGCCGGTCGACGGAAGGCGGCACGGGCGGGTGCCGGGGCCGCGGTACGGCCGACCGCACGAGCGCATGCCCGGAAGTCGCTACGGCCGCCGGAGGGACCGGCCTCCCCGGCTCGGGCACCGGTTCCACCGTCACGGGTTGGGCCGGCCACTCCTCCGCAGGAAGCGGCGGCTGCGCAGCGAGCGGCTGAGCCGTTTCCGGCTGGACAGTTTCCGGCCCGCCTGCGCTCGGCTGTGCAGCCATCGTCTCGGAGGCGACCGGCCGGGACACGAAAGGCTGCCAGGCGGCCGGGTCGGAGGCGTCCGGCTGGAAGGCGACCGGCGGGAGCGGTGCCGGCGGCCGGACCGGCGAATCGTCCAGCCAGGCCCGCACCGCCCGTTGCAGGCCGGCCGCGCGGAGGGCCCGGCGGGCCGCGCCGACGTCCCCGCGCTCCCGGTCGAGGCGCAGGTGCAGGAACGTCCCGGGCACCCCGCACTCCCGCAGGACGTGAACCGATCGGCGGGTGGTGACGACCACGTCGTCGAGCCCGTCCCCCGGCAGCGCGACGGGAACGGCGGCGCGGGCAAGCTGCACGAGGGCGGCGACGTCGTCACCACCCGTCGCGCCCACCGCGGCGACGACCAGCCCACGCCGGCCGTCCACCGCGCGGGCAGCCCGGACGCCGGGCGTCCGCAGCATGCCGGCCAGCACGGCGCCGAGCGGGTCGATCTCGAGCGGACCGGTCTCGTACGGGTCGGCTGGGGGGCGCATACCTCAGCCTGGCGTGACGGTGCGGAGCAGCGGTAAGGCACCCGGTTGGCAGCGGCGGGCATGGGCCATTCGGCCTCCGAACCCCGGGAAGAACCGACCCCGCGTCGCGGTTGGATCATACGTGCTGCCTCTCTCCGTGCTCGATCTCGTCCCCATCGGCTCCGGCTCGACCGCCACAGCAGCGCTGCAGCACAGCACCGCGCTGATCCGGCGCGTCGAGGAACTCGGTTTCCATCGCTACTGGGTCGCCGAGCACCACGGGATGACGGGAATCGCGAGCTCGTCGCCCGCCGTGCTGATCGCCCACCTCGCCGGAGCCACCTCGCGGATCCGCGTCGGGTCCGGCGGGGTCATGCTGCCCAACCACCAGCCGCTCGTCATCGCGGAGCAGTTCGGCACACTCGACGCGCTGCACCCCGGCCGGATCGACCTCGGGATCGGCCGTGCCCCGGGCACCGACCAGCGCACCGCCCGCGCCCTGCGCCGAGGCGTCGAGCAGGTGGGCGCCGACGACTTCCCCGAGCAGCTCACCGAGCTGGCGGCGTACTTCCGGGGCGAGGGGCCCGTGGTGGCCGTGCCGGCGCACGGCCAGCAGCCGGCGATGTGGCTGCTCGGGTCCAGCGGTTACAGCGCGCAGCTGGCCGGACTGTTGGGCCTGCGGTTCGCGTTCGCCCACCATTTCAGCCCCGAGAACACCCTCCCGGCCCTGGCGCTCTACCGCGAGGCGTTCCGGCCGTCGTCCATCCTGTCGGAGCCCTACTCCATGATCGCCGCCTCTGTGCTGACCGCTGACACCGACGCCCAGGCGCAGCGCCTCGCCATGCCGAGCGCGTTGCAGTTCCTGCGGCTGCGGCTCGGGCGGCCCGGGCTGGTTCCGACCGTGGAGGAGGCGACCGCGTACCCGTACACGGCGGAGGAGCGAGCGTTCGTCGACGACCGGATGGCCGGCCAGATCATCGGCTCGCCCGACACCGTGCGCGAGGGCGTCGACGCGCTGGTGGAGCGCACCGTTGTCGACGAGCTGATGGTGGTCACGAGCACCCACGACGGGGCCGACCGGCTGCGCTCGTACGAGCTGCTCGCGGAAGCGGTGGCTCGTGCGCGGGTCTGAACACATCTGAACTGCTGCGGGCACCCCAGCCCCGTCGTGCGGCGCCCGGCGCGGAACCCCCGGTGACGCGGCGTGGTGTGTTTCCCCGAGCGGGTGACCCTCACGCGAGTGATGTTCGCGCCGCTGTCGCACCGTCCGCACCGGACCCTCCGTTGCACCCCACGGCGGCCGCCGCCAACGGCGCACGGCGGTGCGGGGAAGGACGGTAGGACTGTGGGTGCGGGCACCTCGCGGCCGCACCGTTCCCCAGGTCGGATCGAGCGCCGGCCAGGGTTGCCCGTCCAGCGGTCTCGGCAGGCCGTGCAGCCCGGAGGTGCGAAGTGGCATCAGCCGCCCATGAACCGGCCACTGATGCCGCCGGGACCTACCCGTCACCGTGTCCTCGACGCCACCGAGGTCCTGCCCACCACGAACCGGCGCCGCCCGTCGGGCCGCCCGTCCCGGCGACAACGGCCGGAGGCGCCCGACGAGCAGAAGGTGCGACGGTGGCGCCGGATGCAACTCGCGCTGCTCGGCGCGGCCGCCATCGCGATCCTCGGACCGGTGCTCGGGTTCGCCGTCGGATACCTGGTGTTCGCCGTGCCCAGCCCGGACGACGCGGTCAACAACCAGGTGGCCACCCTGTCGTTCACCGACGGCCGGCAGCTCGCGCGACTCGTACCCCGGGAGGGCAACCGGGTCAAGGTGGCGCTCGATCAGGTGCCCCTGCACGTCCGTCACGCGGTGCTCGCCGCCGAGGACCGCTCGTTCTACTCGAACCCCGGTTTCGACGTCACCGGCATCCTCCGTGCGGTCTTGAACCAGCTGCGGGGCGGCTCCGGCGGCGGCTCGACGATCACGCAGCAGTTCGTCAAGAAAGCGCTGGTGGGTGACGAGCAGACGCTGTGGCGCAAATACAAGGAGGTCATCCTCGCGGTCAAGATCTCCCAGGAGCGCAGCAAGGACCAGATCCTCGGCGACTACCTCAACACGATCTACTTCGGCCGCGGCGCCTACGGCATCCAGTCCGCCGCACAGTCCTACTTCGGGAAGAACGTGCAGGACCTGTCGCCCAGCGAGGGCGCGATGCTGGCCGGGTTGATCCAGTCGCCGTCGCGCTGGGACCCCGCGGTGAACCCGCAGCACTCGCTGCAGCGCTGGACCTTCGTCCTCGACGGCATGGTGGTGGAGGGCTGGCTCGATCCCGTGGCACGGCGGGCCACGTCGTTCCCCGCCACCCTGGCGCGCAGGACGGCGTCGGGAGGGGCGCCGGCCGACAGTGGCGGGCACGTGATCTCCGCAGTCACGGCCGAACTCGAGGAGCTGGGGATCTCAGAGGAGCACCTCGCCCAGGAGGGACTGCGGATCACGACGACGATCGACTCGCGGCGCCAGCAGCAGGCCGTCGCCGCTGCCCACGACGTGCTGGACGGGCAGCCCGTCAACCTGCGTAGCGCCATGGTGGCGATCGACCCGCAGACCGGTGGGGTGCTCGCCTACTACGGCGGCGACAACGGCCTGGGCCTGGACTACGCGCAGGTGCGGCGGCTGGCCGGGTCGACCTTCAAGCCGTTCGTGGTGCTCGCGGGCCTGCAACAGAAGCCGCCGGTCGGGCTGGGCGAGACGTTCAACGGCGAGGCGGTGCCGGGGCTGCGCAATGCCGAGGGCGCCGAATGCGACGAATGCGACCTCAAGCAGGCGATGACGGTCTCGAACAACGTCGTGTTCAACACGCTGGCGAAGCAGATCGGCCCCGAGGCCATCGCCGCGGCCGCCCGCGCGGCTGGCATCACGGCTCCGCTCGACGATCCCAACGAGGGGATCGCGCTGGGCAACAAGGAGATCAGCACCATCGACCTGGCCTCGGCCTACGCGACGATCGCGGCGGACGGGGTGTGGCACCAGCCGCACCTGGTCACGTCGGTCGTCACGGCCGACGACCGGGTGCTGTACCAGGCCGCCACCGACGGCGAGCGGCGGTTCCCGGAGCGGGTCGCCCGTAACGTCACCGAGTCGATGCTTGGCGTGGCCGCGCACGACGACCTGGCCCTCCCGGGAGGGCAGCCGGTGGCGGCGAAGACGGGCACCGTGCAGTCCCGGTTCGAAGGCCAGAACAACGACGCGTGGATGGCCGGCTTCACCCCGTCGATCGCGACGGCGGTGTGGATGGGCACGGACATGAACTCCCCCATCCGCACTGCCCGGGGCACGCCGATCGAGGGCGCGACGCTGCCGGGCGAAGTGTGGCACCAGTTCATGGCGGAGGCGCTGGACGACGAGCCGGTGGAACATTTCGCCCCGTTCCGGCCCATCGGCGAGGCGCCGTCCGCGCAGGAGGAGCCGGGAGGGCCCACCTCCACACCCCCGACCCGCGACGTCACCGCGACACCGACGACCGAGGTGCCACGGTCCGACGACCCGTCCGCCCCCTCCGGGGCCACCCCCGTTCCGCCGAGTCCGGACGGCGATCCGGCAGCCCGTCGCGGATCCCCCACCGTCCGTCCGCTCGGCGGACCC
>JAODNO010000017.1 GCA_025465235.1 Pseudonocardia sp. | reverse complement strand
CTGGGCAAGGCCAAGATCGGCACCACCGGCCGGGGCATCGGCCCGGCCTACCAGGACAAGGTCGCCCGCGTCGGCGTCCGGGTGGCGGACGTCCTGGACGAGAAGATCCTCCACCAGAAGGTCGAGGCGGCCCTGGAGTTCAAGAACCAGGTGCTGGTCAAGGTCTACAACCGCCGTGCGCTCGACGTCGACGAGGTGGTGGACACCGTGCTCGAGCACGGCCGCCGGTTCGCCGACCGGATCGCCGACACCCGGCTCCTGCTCAACGAGGCCCTCGAAGCAGGCGAGACGATCCTGCTGGAGGGCTCGCAGGGCACGTTGCTCGACGTCGACCACGGCACGTACCCGTTCGTCACCAGCTCGAACCCGACGGCGGGCGGCGCTGCGGTCGGCTCGGGCATCGGCCCGAACAGGATCACCCGGGTGATCGGGATCCTCAAGGCCTACACCACCCGCGTCGGCTCCGGCCCGTTCCCCACCGAGCTCCTGGACGCGATGGGTGAGCACCTGCGCAAGGCAGGCGGCGAGGTCGGTGTCACCACCGGGCGGCCGCGCCGCTGTGGCTGGTTCGACGCAGTGATCGGCCGCTACGCCGCCCGCGTCAACGGGATCACCGACTTCTTCCTCACGAAGCTCGACGTGCTGTCGGGACTGGAGAAGGTGCCGATCTGCGTGGGCTACGAGGTCGACGGCAGGCGCATCGACGAGATGCCGATGACACAGACCGACGTGCACCATGCCGTGCCCGTGTACGAGGAGCTGACGGGCTGGTTCGAGGACCTGTCGGCGTGCCGGACGTTCGATGAGCTCCCGGCTGCGGCGCGCGCCTACGTCCACCGGATCGAGGATCTGACGGGTGCGCCCGTGAGCGCGATCGGTGTGGGACCCGGCCGCGACCAGACGATCATCCGCGACGTCTGAGCCCGGCCCGCCTCACGCGGCGCAGCTACCCGTGTTCACCTCGGTGCGCAGGCCGGGCGCCCGTTGCACCACGGAGGCCACCTGCTGGACGGTGAGGACGAACCCCGTCTCCTGGTCGTCCAGAGCCGCGCCGAAGACCACCCCGATCACCTGCCCGCTCGGTGACACGAGCGGACCGCCGGAGTTGCCGGACCGGACCACGGCCCGCACGGTGTAGACCTCCCGGGTCACCTCGCCGTCGTCGTAGATGTCCGGGCCCTTCAGGTTGATCATCGAGCGGATCTTGGCCGCCGTGGGGGTGAAGGGACCGTCGAGCGGGTAGCCGAGCACCACGGCGTCGTCGCCCGCGCTGGCCGGCTTTGGGTCGAACGTCAGCGGCTTCGCAGCCAGGTTGGGCACCCGGAGCACCGCCACGTCGACCTCGGGGTCGTAGAGCACCACCTCGGCGGTGAGTTCGGACGTTCGCCCACGCTTGCCGACGACCTCGACGCCGGTCTCGTTCGTGCCGGCCACGACGTGGGCGTTGGTCAGTACGAGCTGGGGTCCGATCACGAAACCGGTGCCCTCCAGCTGCCGCGCGCACGACGGCGCGCGACCGCGGATCTTGAGCACGCTGCCACTCACGTCAGCGATCATGGGGCTCTGCGCGAGTGCGGGGTCGGGCGGACCGACCTCGGTGATCGGGGTCTCCGCGAACGGGCTGAGCACGTCGGGGAAGCCGGAGTTGTTCAGGAGCTGGCGCAGCTCGGCAGGCAACGCCTTGGCGCCTGCCGGCATCACCGAGTCGACGGCCCGGAGCACCTCCGACCCGCGGACGCCCGAGGCGAGACCGGGGAAGCTGGCCGAGGCCAGCGGGAGTGCGATGAGCCACGCCGCGATGACGACGGTGATGGCCTGCAGCACCGACCCCAGGGTGGAGTCGACCTGCAATGAGCGTTGGCCGGTGATCCGGTCGCGGATGCGCCTCCCGAAGAAGACCCCGGTGGTCTCGCCGAGGGCGACCAGCAGCACGACCACGACGACGCTGACGACGACCCGCGTGGTGGGCGCCTGCACGCCGGCGGCCAGCAACGGCGCCAGCCGCACCCCGAGCACCGCGCCGGTGAGCACGCCGACGAACGACAACAGCGCCACGGCCATCCCGTGCCGCCAACCGGACACCGCCGCGATCAGCGCCAGCCCCAGCACCACCCCGTCGACCCAGCTCATCGCTCGCCCTCGCTGCGCTCGGTCGGCGCTTCGCGTGGGCACTGAGCCGATAATTCGCTCGCAAGCTCGCTCAACGTGCCGCCCCGTGTGCGCACATCTCACCCGGGTCAGCCCGCAGGGGCCCTGCGCTCATGATCCTGCGACCTCCTGCCGACTGGCCCGTGCCGCGGACCACGCTGCGCTGAGGTCGTCCACCCGGGTGTTGTCCCAGGGCCTCGCCCAGCCTCCTAGATCCAACAGCGCGGACAATAAGGCCCCCGTGAAACCCCAGACGAGCAGCCCCGCTACGGCGAATGCGGGGCCGGTGGTACCGGATGGGTGTCGGACCCGTAACCGGGTAGCGGGATCAGCCAGCGCTGTGAGTGGCACGCGTACGACGGCGGCGGTCTCGCCCGAGTCGACCGCGTGCACGGCGACCGGACGCTCCCAGTACGCGATCACGGGTGTGACGACGAAGCCCGACGGCGGGATGAACAGCTCGGGCAGCACCGCCAATGGCACCACCCCGCCCGGCTCCACCCCGGTCTCCTCCTCGGCCTCCCGCAGGGCGGTGGCGACGGCGTCGGGGTCCTCCGGGTCGGAACCCCCGCCGGGGAACGCCACCTGACCGGCGTGATCGCGCAGGGTGCTGGCCCGTTCCACGAGCAGAACGTCGGGACCGTGCACGGCGTCCTCGCCGAAGAGCACCAGCACCGCGGCCCGCCGGCCCTCCTCCGGAGGCGGCGGGATGCGGTGGTGGCTCAGCGTGGCCGCATCGACGCCGCCGACGCGCCGCAGCAACGGATCCAGCCAGGCAGGCGCCCGCTCGGGCTGCAGGTGGGTCACGATCGTCCCGCCCTCACGACAACCGCTCCACGGCGGCGGCGACGTCTTCGGCGCTCTGGAACGGCACGGGCGGGTCGACCCGGGCGGCGCTGCCGTCGGCACGCACGACGTAGGACACGGGCAGCGCGGGAGGGATGTCCAGCGCGGCGCGCAGGGCGCCGTCCGGATCGGTGACCGACGGCAGTGTCACGTCGACGTCGCGGAGCAGTGACAGCGCGGCCCGCGGATCGTCGTGGGCGTCGATGCCCAGCACCGGTACCGCATCCGGACGGGCGGCGTACGCGGCCAGCGCCGGAAGCTCGGCGCGGCACGGTGCGCACCACGAGGCCCAGACGGTGACCAGGGCGGGCCGGCCGGCGAGCGCGGCGCCGACATCGACGACACCGGGCGCGCCGAGGCACGGAACGGTGATCCCGGCCAGCGGTCCGGCCGCAGGGGCGCCGGCGCCCGACGGGCAGGGTGC
>JAODNO010000729.1 GCA_025465235.1 Pseudonocardia sp. | reverse complement strand
GAACCCGGAAGCTAAGCCCTCCAGCGCCGATGGTACTGCACTCGTTAGGGTGTGGGAGAGTAGGTCGCCGCCGACATCAAACATTGTGGGCCCCCGCCATTGGCGGGGGCCCACTTTTTTGTGCATTTTTGCTCGCCAGTCTGGCGTACCTCACCGACATTCCGCGCCGTCGTGTCTTGGCTGGGCGTGCCTTGTCCACCTCGTGCTGCAGCTATCCACACATCCGCCGACCGTCTGGTTCCGCCCGTGCGCAGAGGCGCACTCTCGTTTCGCAAGGATCATCAGCGAGCGAGGAGAAGAGCCGTGCACGAGACCTACACCACCGTTGTCGGCAATCTGGCCACCCGCGTCGACCTCCGCAGCGTGCCGGACGGCACCGCGGTTGCCAGCTTCCGGGTGGCGAGCAACGAGCGTCGTCTAGATCGGACCACCGGATCATGGCGCGATGGCGACACGCTCTACGTCAACGTCACCTGCTGGCGTGCGCTCGCCGAGAACGTCCACGCGTCCTTCGGTGTCGGCGACCCCGTCGTCGTGCACGGGCGGCTGTTCACGCGCAGCTGGGAGAAGGACGGCAGGCGCCAGAGCGTCGTGGAGATGGAGGGCTACGCCGTGGGCCCGGACCTCGCCCGATCCAGGGCGCTCGTCACACGCACCAGCCGTACTGAGGCAGCCGGTGCGAGCGTGACCGTCGCGGAAGCCTCCGCCGAGGCCCTCGACCTGGAAGTGCACGACACCGACCCGTCACCGTGGGCAACCGACGGGGAGCGGCAGGAGGGGCAGTCGGCGGCGCACGATTCTCGTGAAAGGACCACGCCTGCCGTCGGTCTACCAGCGGCAAGGCCGGCGCCCGCGGAGGCGGGCGTCGGGCACTGAGTCGGACGGAACTACCATCGTGGTCGTGGCGGAGTTCATCTACAGCATGCAGAAGGTCCGGAAGGCCCACGGCGACAAGGTCATTCTCGACAACGTGACGTTGAACTTCCTGCCGGGAGCGAAGATCGGTGTCGTGGGCCCGAACGGGGCAGGTAAGTCGACCGTACTGAAGATCATGGCCGGCCTGGAACAGCCCAACAACGGCGACGCGATGCTGGCGCCCGGTGCCACCGTCGGCATCTTGCAGCAGGAGCCGCCGCTCAACGAGGAGAAGACGGTACTCGGCAACGTCGAGGAAGGGCTCGGCGAGATCAAGCGACAGCTCGACCGCTACAACGAGATCGCCGAGCTGATGGCCACCGACTACTCCGATGCGCTCATGGAGGAGATGGGGCAGCTCCAGGAGATTCTCGACCACAACGACGCCTGGGAGCTCGATTCCCAACTCGAGCAGGCGATGGACGCCCTGCGGTGCCCGCCGCCTGACGTGGCGGTCACCCAGCTGTCCGGTGGCGAGCGCAGGCGGGTGGCGTTGTGCAAGCTGCTGCTGAGCAAGCCCGACCTGCTGCTCCTCGATGAGCCCACCAACCACCTCGACGCGGAGAGCGTCCTCTGGCTGGAGCAGCACCTCGCCGGCTACGCCGGTGCGGTCCTGGCCGTAACGCACGACCGGTACTTCCTGGACAACGTGGCGGAGTGGATCCTCGAGATCGACCGCGGACGGACCTACCCGTACGAGGGCAACTACTCCACCTACCTGGAGAAGAAGGCCGAGCGGCTCGCGGTCCAGGGACGCAAGGACGCGAAGCTGCAGAAGCGGCTCGTTGAGGAGCTCGCGTGGGTGCGCTCCGGGGCGAAGGCCCGGCAGGCGAAGAGCCGCGCGCGTCTGCAGCGCTACGAGGAGATGGCGACCGAGGCAGAGCGCCACCGCAAGCTCGACTTCGAAGAGATCCAGATCCCGGCCGGGCCGCGCCTGGGCAACATCGTGGTCGAGGTCGACAACCTCGACAAGGGCTTCGACGGCCGGATGCTGATCAAGGACCTTTCGTTCTCGTTGCCTCGCAACGGCATCGTGGGCGTGATCGGGCCCAACGGCGTCGGCAAGACCACCCTCTTCAAGACGATCGTCGGTCTGGAGGACGCCGACTCCGGCACCGTCCGGGTCGGCGACACGGTCCGGCTGTCGTACGTCGATCAGAACCGCGCCGGTATCGATCCGAAGAAGAACGTGTGGGAGGTGGTCTCCGACGGGCTCGACCACATCAAGGTCGGGCAGTCCGAGATGCCGTCGCGTGCCTACGTCGCCGCATTCGGGTTCAAGGGGCCCGACCAGCAGAAGCCCGCAGGCGTGCTGTCCGGGGGCGAGCGCAACCGGCTCAACCTGGCCATGACCCTCAAGCAGGGGGGCAACACGATCCTCCTGGACGAGCCCACCAACGACCTCGACGTCGAGACGCTGTCGTCGCTGGAGAACGCGCTCGAGCAGTTCCCCGGCTGTGCTGTCGTGATCTCGCACGACCGGTGGTTCCTGGACCGCGTCGTCACGCACATCCTCGCGTGGGAGGGCACGGACGAGAACTCGGCGGCGTGGTTCTGGTTCGAGGGCAACTTCGAGGCGTACGAGAAGAACAAGGTCGAGCGGCTCGGAGCGGACGCCGCGCGTCCTCATAGGGTGACCCACCGTAAGCTCACGCGCGACTGAAGGCCTACGCTCACCCGGCTGGTGGATCACGATCGGTCGTGGTGGTACGTCAGGAGGTCACGTGGGGTCAACGGATGCCGCTGCGCCGGGTGAGATCACGGGATCCGGTAAACCAGACCTCCTCGCGGCCGCCGCGTCCCTTCGGTGGGTGCGGCCGGACTTGACAGCGGCGCTCGCCGATCACGTGCTCGAATCGGCGGCGATGGCCGGTGAGCGTGACCTGTGGCTCGCCGCTGCGGGTTGGGCCCTGCACGCACGCCTGGCCACCGGCGACGGCCGGGAGACAGCCTCGAACATCATCGAGGCCCTGCCGCGGTGGGGCGCGGCACCGTTGGCCGGGTCGGCCGCCCATCGGCTCCGCGTGGAGCTGGCGCTGGTCGCCGGCCGCACGGGAGAGCGCGACACAGCGCGCGCTCTCGTGGCGCCGGTCACCGCGGACGACACGGCGCCGGAGTTGCGGGCCGACGCGTTCTGCGTTCTTGCCCGGTGCGCTGTGGACGATGCACCGGACCGGGTGGACGACGCGCTGCGGAGCGCCGAGGCCGAGTGGTCGCGGGTAGGCCCGCCCTGCGGAGAGATCGGTGCGGCATCTGTGGCGCTCGTCAGGGCCGCCGCGCAGCGGCAGGCAGATCGGCCCGACGCCGGGGTCGACCACGCCGCTGAGGGTCTCGCGCGTTTGGAGCGCGGCCGGGGCTCGGGGTCGTCCGGCACCCCGTCCGCCCACCTCGCTGCGGCCCTCGCCGCAGAGTGGATCTCGGCCTTGCTCGACGCCGGTCACGCCGACGAGGCCCGCGAGGGGTGCGTCCCGTTGATGCCGCGGCTCGCCGAACCGACCCGGCCCAGCCGGCACCTTGCCCGTCTTCGGTTGACGGTCGCCAGGACGGTCGCGACCGGAGACACCGCGACCGGCACGGTGGAGGCGCTGGAGCAGGCCACCCGCGATGCCGCCGACAGCGATGTACCCGACCTCGAAGCCGTGTGTCGCTCAGCGCTCGGCGCGATGCACGAGAAGGCCGGCAGGCAGGACGCAGCGCTGGAGGCGATGCGCCTCGGCGTCGCCGCAGAACGCCGCGACAGGGACCGCACCCGCCGGTTCCTCGCCGCGCTGGCGGCACTTCCGGTCGAGGCGCCGGAGACGGATCTCTGGGCGACAGGGAACGCGTTTGGTCCTCCGGGTGACCGCGTCGCGGGCCGCCGGGGCAACGGCGCGGTGGACCTGTTCGCTGTCGCGTCCGAGGGCGAGCGGTCGGAGCCGCGACGGAACGGGGACCGGAGCCGCTGGTCCGGCCCGTGGTCCACGGCTGCTGCGGAACCGGCCGACAGGGTGGACGAGCGCCGCCGGGACGACGAGCTGACCGACCTGACGGGCCCGGCCGGGGGTGGGTCGCAGCGGGGCCGGGTTGCGGAGCCCGCTGATGCCCGCGCGACCGACCTGGCCGACGGCTGGGCCAGGCGGTACGGCTCGACGCGGCGCAACGGGTCCACGGGGTCCGGTGATGGCGATGTGACGGACCTGGCCGGGGACTGGACGCGGCGGTACGGCTCCACGGGGTCCGCTGATCCCGATGTGACCGGCCTGGCCGGCGAGTGGGCCCGGCGGTACGGCTCCACGGCGTCCGGTGAAGGCGACGTGACCGGGCCGGCGGGCGGCTCGAGGAAGCGCAACGGGTCTTCCGGGTCCGGTGATGCCGGCACGACCGACCGGGCCGCCAGTTCGACGCGGCGCAACGGGTCCACGAAGCCCGGCGAGGCCGGGTGGGCCTGGCCCGGTGACGACACCGCAGGCGGGGATGCTGGGTTGCTGGCCGGACGCGGCTCGCGCGATGTACCGCAGGATCCGCTGAACGACGACCCGACGGGCGGGTGGGCCGTCAGCTGGGGCGACCTCGGCGGCGATTCCCCCATCGGTGACCTGCTGGTGCAAAGCCTGCGCGGCACCAACGGAGCCGGACGCGGTGACGACCCGCTGGGCGGCGGTGACCCGCTGGGCCGTGACCCGCTGGCCGGTGGTGATTCGGTAGGCGGCGGCGATGACCCGTTGCGCCGTGGGCCGGCCGGGGACGTCCCGCGCCATACCGCGGGCGACCCGAGCCGATCCGAGGTCTGGTCCGCCTCCGAGGGGAGCGCGGAGAGCTCGCGCCGATCGCCCCGGGGTGTGAGCGCCGCTGACCACCTGCCGCCGGCCAACGAGTCTCAGCGCAGTGCCGACCGGGGCAGGGCCGACTGGGGCAGTGCCGACTGGGGCAGGGCCGACCGGGATGCCTCGGACGTACGGCCTCGGCACGACGAGCCACGCCGCGGGCGCACCGACCCGGCTCCGAACGGCCGGCGCAAGCACCGGCTGGACGATCCCTGGGCCACAGGGCAGTGGTCGATGGTGCCGGTCGGCGACGAGTACGGCGAGAAGGCTCCGGCTCCCGACCGGGGCCTTGCCGATCCGCCGGTTCGAGCACCCGCGCATGAGCCTGCCGTGTCCGCGGTCTCGGACCCCGACGCCTGGCTGCGCGCCGCGCTCGATGACCTGGAGCGAGTCCGGGCCCGTTCGGAGCCCACCGATTCGGCGCCCGCCCTCGAGCCCGTGGGCGCCGACGTCGAGGGGTGTGCGGTCGCGATCGACATCGTCAAGGACGGCCGCCGCTTCTCCGGGCGGCGCGCAGATGAGGTCGTGCGCGCCTTGGCCGACCGGCTGACCGATCGCCTGCCGTCCGGCGCCCGCCTCCGGTTCGACGAGGCGGAAGCACTCTCCGTGATACTGCCGGGCTGGGCACGCACCGACGCGGCGGAGTGGATGCACCGGACGTTGCCCGGCCTGCTCGAGGGCTTCGTGCCGGACGACGACATGCCGGGCACGCACGTGCGAGCAGCGGTTCACGACGGCGATGGCCCCGTCGGGGCGCAGATCCTCCAGCGCCTGGACAGCGGCGCCAGCAGCCGTGGCGGGACCCGGGCGAGCGGCAGGCGCGACGACGCCGGTCGTCCCGCCGGATCGGGGAACGGGCGCAGCTCCCAGGACCTCAGGGGTGACCTCACGGCGGCCGCACGTGCCGCCACGCTGTCGGCGGAGGACAAGCCGGCGAACGGCTCGGCACGCCGCCGCGCGCGGGAAGGCGGACAGGACGCCACCCGGGACGCCGGACGGAGTGCCCGAACTTCCGGCAGCCGACTGTGGGGCAGCAACCCGTCACCCGGCTCCGAACCGGACCCGACGCCCGACGCGCATCCCTCGGGGACGACCCGGGAGACCGGGTCGGGCCGGGACCGGGCAGCGGCCCGGGCTGCGGGCGGCACGGCCGCGGGCGGGCGACACGACGCTGCGGGCCGCACGCCGTTCCGCATGGAAGCCGTGCAGGCCGGGTCGGGCAACGGGGGCAGGCGGCGGCACAGGCGCGGCACGGAGAGCCGCGCGCAGCAGGCGGAGCCGACGCGACCAGAGCCCGAGTCGACGGAAGGTCTCGGTATCGCGGACCTCCTCGCGGGGGCGCTCGCCGCCTACCGGGGCATCTGATCAGGGCATCTGTTGAGGGCGTCAGCAGGGCATCTGTGGGGCAGCTGTGCGGCACCGGGTCGGGACTAGGGTGACGGGAGTCGCCACGAGAGCCCCTCTCACGGCGACCGGCCCGAAGATCTGGCCGACGTCGAAATCTCGGAGTTGCATGTGACGAGCCGGACCCGTGAGCGGGAAGCAGTGCCCGCGCCGGACACCGAGCTGACCGAACTGGGCGCGCTCTACGCCCGGCACGCGCCTGACCTGGAGCGGGTCACCGGCGACCATCTGCCGATGCTGCGGGCCGCAGCCCGCGGGCACCTGCGGCTCGCCCGCCTGCGGGCGCGGGGGGAGCCGCTGATCCGTGTGCGCGACCCCGAGCCCGTCGCGCGTGCGGGAGACAGTGGCGGGCAGGTGGGGCCGGTCGTGGAGATCGTCACCGACGACATGCCCTTCCTGGTGGAGTCGCTCCTGGCCGGTGTCGGCCGGGTCGGCGGGGATGTCGAGCGGCTGATCCACCCCATTGTCGTCGTACGCCGAAATGCGACGGGTGAGCTGACGGAGGTGCTGACCACGGCCGACCCCGCCGCTCCTCCGGCGGGCGCGCTCGTCGAGTCGTGGATCCACCTCGACCTGACCCCGGACCCCGTCGATGCCATCGAGCTGGAGCGTGAGCTCGGCCGGGTGCTGCGGGACGTGCGCGAGGTGGTCGAGGACGCCGAGCCCATGGTCACCACGGCCAGGGAACTGGCCGAGACGCTGTCGGCGCAGCCCGCTGTGTCCGGTGACAGCCGGCCGGCGGAAACCGCGGACCTGCTGCGCTGGCTGGCCGACGAGCACTTCACGTTCCTCGGCTACCGCCGCTACTCGGTGCCCGAAGGGGCTGCCGACCTGCGCGCCGAGCCTGGTTCCGGCCTGGGCGTGCTGCGCCGCGAGAACGGCATCACCGCCACCTTCGCACCCCAGGTCGACGCGGCGGAGGGGCCCCGCGACCTGCTCGTGCTCACCCGCGCCAACACGCTCAGCCCGCTGCGTCCCGTGCATCCGTACTACCTCGCCGTGCGGGCGGTCGATGCGACGGGCCGGCTCGTCGGCGAGCACCGGTTCCTCGGCACGCTGACCGTGCCCGCGCTCTACGAGAACGTGCTCGACATCCCTGTCCTCGAACGCAGGGTGCGCGACGCGATCCACCGCGCCGGGTTCCCGCTGGAGTCCTACTCCGGTCAGCAGATGCTCGAGGTGATCTCCGCGCTGCCCCGGGAGGAGCTGTTCAGCTCGAGCGAACAGCGCCTGCACGACACTGCCGTGGGTGTGCTCGCCGTGGCCGGGCGGCGCGCGGTGCGGCTGTTCCTGCGCCCCGACCCGTACCGCAGGTTCATCTCGTGCCTGGTGTACCTGCCCCGCGACCGGTACACCACGGCGTCCCGCCTGCGCATGGCCGACGTGCTGCAGCGCCGCCTCGGTGGGCGGAGTGTGGACCACACCGCGCGCGTCTCGGAGTCGAATCTCGCACTGGTGCACTTCACGGTGCACACCGACGCGGGTGCGCCGGGGTTCGGCGACGTCGACGTGCCGGGGCTGCAGGACGAGCTGACCGAGGCCGTCCGCACCTGGGACGACCGGTTGCTGAGCCAGCCGGAGGCCGCAGGGGTGGCGGCGCTGCTGCCCGGTGTGCCGGAGGCGTACAAGGCCGCCGTCGCTCCCCAGCATGCCGTCGAGGACCTGCGCCGGGTCGCCGCGCTGCCCGGTCCCGGGGAGTTCGACGTCCGGCTCTACTCCGCGGCGGAACCGGCGCCGAGGTCCGACGAGCGGCGGTTCAGCCTGTACCTCGCCGGGGCGCCCGCTACGTTGACCGCGGTGCTTCCGCTGCTCCAGCAGCTCGGTGTGGACGTGCTCGACGAGCGGCCATCGGAGTTCGTGCGTGCCGACGGGCTGCGCTGCTGGCTCTACGACTTCGGCCTGCGGATGGACGACGCCACCCGGGCCGTGCTGGCCGAGCGCACCGACGATGCCATCGAGCGCGGCTTCTGCTCGGCGTTCAGCGCGGCGTGGCGCGGTGACGCCGAGACCGACAGGTTCTCCGCGCTGGTGCTGCGGGCGGGGTTGCCGTGGCGGGAGGTCGCGGTACTGCGCGCGTACGCCCACTACGCGCGGCAGCTCGGGGCCCCGTACGGGGCCGAGTACATGGCCGAGACGCTGCTCGCGCATCCTGCGGTCGCGCGCGCACTCGTCGCGTTGTTCCGGGCCCGGTTCGCTCCGGTTCCCGAGGAGCGCGAGGGGGAGGTCCTCGCGACGCTGACCGTGGTCCGGGGCCTGATCGACGCCGTGACGGGGCTCGACGCCGACCGCATCCTCCGCGGCTACCTGGCGATGATCACCGCGACGCTGCGCACGAACTGGTTCCGCGATCGGCCGTTCTTCTCGTTCAAGATCGATCCCTCCGCCGTGCCCGATATGCCGGCGCCGCGCCCCAAGTTCGAGATCTTCGTGTACTCGCCCCGCGTGGAGGGCGTGCACCTGCGGTTCGGTCCGGTCGCGCGGGGCGGCCTGCGCTACTCCGACCGGCCGCAGGACTACCGCACCGAGATCCTCGGGCTGGTCAAGGCGCAGGCCGTCAAGAATGCGGTGATCGTGCCGGTCGGCGCCAAGGGGGGCTTCATCGTGCGCCGCGGCGACGCGGGCCCCGACGAGGTCGAGTACTGTTACCGCACGTTCATCTCCGGTCTGCTGGACGTCACCGACAACCTCGTGAACGGCACGACGGTGCCGCCACCTGACGTCGTCCGTCACGACGGGGACGACTCCTACCTGGTGGTCGCGGCGGACAAGGGCACGGCCCGGTTCTCCGACACCGCCAACGAGGTGGCCGCGTCCTACGGCTTCTGGCTCGGTGACGCGTTCGCCTCCGGTGGTTCCGTCGGCTACGACCACAAGGCCATGGGCATCACGGCAAAGGGTGCGTGGGAGAGCGTCAAGCGCCACTTCCGCGAGCTGGGCATCGACACGCAGAGCCAGGAGTTCACGGTCGTCGGCATCGGCGACATGTCCGGCGACGTGTTCGGCAACGGGATGCTGCTGTCGCCACACATCCGGCTGCTCGCGGCGTTCGACCATCGGCATGTCTTCGTCGACCCGACACCGGATCCGGACCGCAGCTTCGCCGAGCGGCAGCGGATGTTCGCGCTACCCCGCTCGTCGTGGGACGACTACGACCGCTCGGTGATCAGCCCGGGTGGTGGTGTGTGGCCACGCACGGCGAAGTCCGTGCCGATCGGGCCGGAGATCCGGGCCGCGCTGGGGATCGGGGAGGGGCCGGAGATGCTGAGCCCGCCCGAGCTGATCGCGGCGATCCTGCGCGCCCCAGCCGACCTGCTGTGGAACGGCGGGATCGGTACGTACGTCAAGGCGTCGAGCGAGTCGCACTCCGACGCCGGGGACAAGGCGAACGACTCCGTGCGGGCCGACGGCGCGGAGCTGCGGGTGAAAGTGGTGGGCGAGGGCGGCAACCTCGGACTGACCCAGCGGGGGCGCATCGAGTTCGCGCGCCGGGGCGGGAAGATCAACACCGACGCGATCGACAACTCGGCCGGTGTGGACTGCTCCGACCACGAGGTCAACATCAAGGTCCTGCTCGACCGGCTGGTGGTCGCGGGCGAGCTCGACCGCGCAGGTCGCGACGCGCTGCTTGTGGAGATGACCGACGACGTTGCCGACCTCGTGCTGGATGACAACCGTGACCAGAACGCGGTGCTGGGCATTGCGCGGGCGCACGCCTCGGCGATGGTGAACGTGCACGGCAGGCTCACCACCGACCTCGTCGCCCGCCGTGGGCTGGACCGGAAGCTCGAGGTGCTGCCCGACGAGGCAGGCTTCGCCGCGCTGGAGGACGCCGGCGCGGGACTCACCAGCCCCGAGCTCGCCACGTTGCTGGCGCACACGAAGCTCGACCTCACGGCGCAGGTGCTGCTCACCGACCTGCCCGAGAGCGCGGCGTTCGCAGCCCGGCTGCCGGAGTACTTCCCGCGGCCGCTGCGCGATCGGTTCCCCGCAGCGGTCGCCGGGCACCCGCTGCGTCGCGAGATCGTGGCCACGCAGCTGGTCAACGAGATGGTCGACGGCGCCGGGATGACGTACGCATTCCGGCTCGGCGAGGAGCTCTCCGCCGCGTTCACCGATGCGGTGCGCGCCTACGCCGTCACCACCGCGGTGTTCGACCTGCCCGAGCTGTGGGAGGAGCTGCGCGCGCCGCAGATCCCGACCGCGGTCTCCGATGAGATCGTGCTGGAGTCCCGTCGCCTGCTCGACCGCGCATCGCGCTGGTTCCTCACCAACCGGCCGCAGCCGCTGGCCGTTGGCGCGGAGACAGCGCGCTTCGCCGCTACCGTCCGGGAGCTGCGCACGGAGCTGCCGCGGCTGCTGCGCGGTCGGGAACTCGCGGCCGTTGAGATGCGGGCGGCGCAGCTGCGGTCGTCCGGGGTAGCTGCAGGCTGTGCGATGCGCTCGGCGGTGTTGATGTATGGCTACGGGTTGCTGGATGTCGTCGAGCTGACGGAACTGGCCGAACGCGACCGTGAGCCGCGAGAACCCGGCGAGGTGGCCGCGCTGTACTTCGGCCTGTCCGAGCATCTGGGCATCGACCTGGCGCTCACCTCGGTGAGCGCACTGGAACGCGGCGACCGCTGGCACGCGCTTGCCAGGCTGGCGCTGCGCGACGACCTGTACGGGTCGCTGCGGGCCATCACCCTCGACGCGTTGCGCGAGGCCGCACCGGGCACCCCGGTGGATACGGCCATCAGGCAGTGGGAGAAGGCGAACGCCTCGCGCCTGCTGCGGGCCCGCGCCGCGCTGCACGAGGTGGGCACGGCAGGGCAGCTCGACCTCGCGACCCTGTCGGTGGTCTCGCGGCAGCTGCGCGGGCTCGCGCGCTGACCCGCGCATCGACCCGACTCCGCGGCCGGACACCCTGGATGTCCGGCCGCCGGCACGATCCTGAGAGGGTGGACGACGTGGCTCGCTTCGTTGCGCAGGTCCCCCTGCGCTGGACCGACCAGGACTCCTACCGGCATGTCAACCATGCGCGTGCGGTGACGTTGCTGGAGGAGGCCAGGATCGGCCTGTTCTTCGACACCGCCGCGGCGGAGGGTATCCAGGGCTTCACCGGTGGCCTGCTCGTCGCCGCCCTGAACGTGGACTATCGACGCCAGATCCCGTACCGGTCGCATCCGCTGCGGGTGGGGATGTGGGTGGACGAGGTGCGCGCGGCGTCGTTCCGGATCTGTTACGAGATGCACGACGGTCCGGCGGAGGCCGACCCGGTCGCCGTTGTGGCCTCGACCCGGATGGCCATCTTCGACCTCGACGCGCAGCGGCCACGCCGGCTGACCGCCGACGAGCGTGCGTTCCTCGGCAGGTGGGCGGCATGACGTCGCTGACTGTGCGAGACGCTGCCGAGCGCGGCGACCTCGGCGCCTTCGTGGCGCGGGTGGTCCGGCTGGACCAGATGGCGACCGTGCGGCTGCGGGCGAGCGGCGGCACCGTCACCGCGTGGGCGTCCACCCCGTTCGACGTGCTGGCCACCCGCACGGTGCACGGCATGCTGGAGCCCGGTGATGTCACGGTGCCGGCGAGCGGGCTGCTCACGGCGCTCACCGTGGAGCGCGCCGAGACCGTCGACCCTGGCGCCGGTGGGCTGTGGCAGGGCGAGCTGCCACCGGACGAGGGCTGGGCACCGGTGGACGACGTGCCCGCCGGGGAGCTCGACGCTCTCACCGAGCGGGGGCTCGTCCTGGCCAGGGAGAACGCGGGGCCGCTCGGTCCGCCTGCGTCGTTGCTGGACCAGATCGTGCTCACCGTGACGGCCGCGTCGGGGCCGGCGGTCAAGATCCCGCTGCGCTGCCTGTTCGCGCTGTCCGGGATGGGGTTCCTCGGTGACACCGGGGCCGGCGGTGCGGGCGGCGCGGTGCGCGTGTCCGCCACCGGCACCTGGCTGCGGCTCGACGCCCGCTACGGGGCCGTGGTCCGGCGCCGGGTCACGGCGCTACCGCTGCTCCTCGCCTGACGCGCGCCGCCGGCACGGGCTCTCGATGGCGACCACCGGGCGTCAGGCGAGCCAGGCCGCCGTGTCCGGGGGCAGCAGGTCGCCCTTGAGCGGACCGCTGACCAGAAGGACCTCACCCGGCGGGAGCGGGACGAGGTTGGGCGAGGCGTTGAGGGCGCACACCAGGGTGGATCCGGTCCGGCGAAACGCCAGGCAGCCCGCCGGCGCCCCGAACCACTCGACGCTCCGGCCGTCGAATCCGGGGTGGGTCTTGCGCAGCTCCACGGCCCGGCGGATCAGGGACAGCGTCGACGCGGTGTCCTCCAGCTGGTCGGCCACGGTGAGCCGGCCGTACTCGGGTGGCATCGGCAGCCACGGCTGGCTACTCGTGAACCCGTAGCCCGGTGCGCCCCCCTCCCACGGCACCGGCACGCGGCAGCCGTCACGCCCGCGTTCGGTGTGGCCCGAGCGTTCCCACTGCGGGTCCTGCAACACCGCGTCGGGCAGCTCGACGTCGGGCAGGCCAAGCTCCTCGCCGTTGAAGAGGTACACCACGCCGGGCAGGGCGAGCTCGACCAACACCATCGCCCGGGCTCTGGCCCGGCCGGGGGGGCCGCCGCCATAGCGGGTGACCGGGCGGGACACGTCGTGGTTGGACAGCGTCCACGTCGGTGGGACGCCCACCTCCTCGACAGCGGCGAGCGACTGCTCGATCGCCGTCCGTACGGCGTCGGCGTCGAACGGGGCCTGCACGAGCCGGAAGTTGAAGGCGAGGTGCAGCTCGTCGGGGCGCAGGTAGCGGGCGAACCGCTCGCTGTCACCGATCCTGACCTCGCCCACCACCATCCGTCCTGGGTAGTGGTCGAGCACCGCGCGGATCATCCGGTGGATGTCGTGCACGCCGGCATCGTCGAAACGCGGGTGGCCGTCGACGGGAGCGAACAGCCCGATGGCGGCGCCTGCGTCCTCCGGGCAGTCCTCGATGTCGGGCAGCCCTTCCGGCTTGCTCATGCCGTCGGCGATACCGATGCGGAAGCCGTCGACGCCGTGGTCCAGCCAGAACCGCAGCGTCTTCTCCAGGTCGGCCCACACCTCCGGGTTGGTCCAGTTGACGTCGGGCTGGTCGGGCGTGAGGAGGTGCAGATACCACTCGCCGGGGTTCCATTCCCCGTCGGAGTCGGGGTCCTGCACGCGGGTCCAGGCCGGGCCGCCGACGATGCTCGTCCAGTTGTTCGGCGGTTCGGCACCGTCGGGCCCGCGGCCACCACGGAAGTGGTAGCGCGCCCGCTCGGGGCTGCCGGGGCTCGACTCCAGCGCTGCCCGGAACCATTCGTACTCGCTCGATGTGTGGTTGGGCACCAGGTCGATCGTGACCCGCAGGCCGTGCTCGTGCGCGTCGGCGATGAGCCCGTCGAACGTGTCCATGTCGCCGAACACCGGATCGACGCTGCGCGGGTCGGCCACGTCATAGCCGTGGTCGACCATGGCCGAGGTGAAGAACGGCGAAAGCCACAGGGCGTCGGCGCCCAGCAGTTCCAGGTAGCCCAGCCGGGCCCGGATGCACTGCAGATCAACGATGCCGTCGCCGTAGTAGTCGGAGAACGACCGGACGTAGATCTGGTACACCACGGCGTCCCGCCACCACTGCACGCGAGAGATCTTGCCAAATCCGGAGCAGTATGACCGCGAACCGCGCTTTCGGATTCAGAAGTCGCTGTTGACCATGCTTGCGGCGGCGTAGGTGAGGTACTTCCACAGCTGCGCGCGGTGCTCGTCGTCCAGCCCGGCCTCGTCGACGGCGACCCGCATGCAGCGCAGCCACGCGTCGCGCTCGATCGGCCCGACCTTGAACGGCGCGTGCCGCATCCGCAGCCGCGGGTGCCCGCGCTGCTCGGAGTAGGTGCGCGGGCCGCCCCAGTACTGCTCGAGGAACATGCGCAGCCGGACCTCGGCCGGACCGAGATCCTCCTCCGGGTAGATCGGGCGGAGCACCTCGTCCTCGCTGACCTGCTCGTAGAAGCGAGACACGATCTTGTCGAAAACCGGTGCGCCGCCGACCTCGGCGTAGAAGTTCTGGGGATCGGTCACAGGTCCATCATCCTCCGCCCCGGCGGGTGCGGTTTCAGGGCACCGACGGACGGGCCACGGGTGGGGCTACCACACCGGGGCGCGGGACACCGGCGTGGTCGAGAGCGTTGGTGATCGCCGCGTTCAGGGCGCGCTGCACAGCGAACTGCTGGCCCGGCTTGACCTTCACCGTCATCCGCAGCGACACGCCCTCCGGTCCGACCCGTTCGACGCCCAGTACCTGCGGCGACTCCAGCACGGACTCGACCACGTCCGTCGCGGCCACCCGCTCCGTGGCGGTCTCGGCCACGAGCTCGGTGGCGTGGACGATGTCGGCGCTGTGCGCGAGCGGCACGTCCACGACGGCGACGGCATAGCCCTGGCTCTTGTTCCCGACGCGGAGGATCTCGCCGTTGCGCACGTACCAGACGGTGCCGTTGACGTCGCGGACCGTGGTGATGCGCAACCCCACCGACTCGACCACGCCGCTGGCCTCGCCGAGGTCGACGATGTCACCGACGCCGTACTGGTCCTCCAGCAGCATGAACATGCCCGACAGGAAGTCGCGGACGAGGTTCTGTGCGCCGAAGCCGACCGCGACCCCGACGATGCCGGCCGACGCGAGGATCGGGCCTAGCGCCACCCCGAACTCCGCCAGCACCATGATCGAACCGATCAGTAGCACGACAACAGAGCTGAGCGAGCGCAACACCGACCCGATCGTGCGGGCCCGCAGCGCCCGCCGCTGTGACACCGGGCCGGCGTTGCCGTTCGTGCCCACCCGTGGCTTGCGGCCGACGATCTGGGTGATCCGGGAGTTGGCCGCGCCGTCGACGACCCGGTTGATGGCGCGGTGGAGCAGGAACCGACCGGCACACGCCAGCGCGACGATCAGCGCGATGTGCAGTGACCCGGTGAGGATCGCGTCGCCGGAGCGGGACAGAAAGTCGTTGTTCGTCCACTGGTAGATCGCCGCGCACAAGGAGCCGGCGTCGTTGGCGCACGCCGGGCGCACGGGAAGCAGGGACTCGGCGACGGTGCCGGGAATGGTCGCGATCGGGGTCACGGGAGCTCCAATCCGGTCTGCGCAGCCAGGAAGGCCAGCTGGTCGGTCGCGAGCGTCACGGTGCGCGACACCGACCGGGCGCCGTGGCCGACGTCGGTCTCGCGGCGGATCAGGACGGGCCGGGTGAGCGGGTCGCCGGTGGTGGCGTGCTGGAGGGCGGCGCACATCTTGCGCGCGTGCAGGGGGTCGACTCTGGTGTCGGACTCGAACACCGTGAACAGCACGGCCGGGTACGCGACGTCCGGCCGCACGTGGTGGTAGGGCGAGTAGGACAGCAGCCAGCCCAGCTCGTGCGGGTCGGCGGCCGTGCCGTACTCGTCGTTCCAGGTGCGGCCGAGGGAGAACTCCTCGTAGCGCACCATGTCCAGCAGCGGGGCGGAGCAGACCACGGCCCGGTAGAGCGCGGGACGCTGGGTGAGCGCGGCCCCGACGAGCAGGCCCCCGTTGGAGCCACCCATGATCGCGAGCGAGTCGGCCGTGGTGTCGCCTGCGTCGATCAGCGATGCGGCGGCGCCGTGCAGGTCGTCGAACACGTTCTGCTTGTTCGCGCGGTTGCCGGCGAGGTGCCAGTCCTCGCCCTCCTCGCCGCCCCCGCGCAACGAGACCAGGGCGTACACCCCACCGGCCGCCACCCACGCCAGTGCCTGTGCCGTGTAGGCGGGCTCGCGGCTGATCCCGAACCCGCCGTAGCCCGTCACCAGCGCCGGTCGGGCGCGGGTAGGCCCCTCCGGAGCGATCACGAACATCCGCACGGTCGTGCCGTCGGTCGAGGTGAACATTCGGTGCTCGGTGCGCACCGCGGGCACCGTGACCGCGCCGGGAGCCGCGGTCTCGAGCGTGCTCTCGCCGGTGGCGAGGTCGAAGCGGTGCACCTGCGGCGGGGTGACCAGATCGGTCCAGCCGAACCAGACGCGACCCACCTGCTCCGGCGTGTCGCGGTCGGCGACCGAGATACCGGTGAGCGATCCGGTGCCGGGAAGCGGCACGGTGCCGATGGGCGCCCCGTCGGCGGAGTGCAGTGCCAGCTCGGCCACGGCGTGCCGGGCCCTGGCGAGTACCAGGACGGGCTCGCCCCCGGACGGGGACGGTTCCAGCCTGCGCACCGCCTGCAGCACGGACCCCGGGTCCTCGGCCACCAGCTCACGCCAGTGCTCCCGGCCGGGAGTGCGCGGGTCGGCGACGGCCAGCCGCCATCGCGGCGCGCCGTCGGTCGTGTGCAGGTAGAGCAGCCCGTCACGGTCGACCCATGCGTGGCACTGCACGTCGTGGTCCTGCGTGAGCACCGGCGTCAGGGACGGGGTCTTCTCCCCGAGCTCCGCGATCCAGACGCTGTCGCGGCGCGCGGTGCCGACGTTGCCCGTGACCACCAGCCACGTGCCGTCCCGGGAGACGCGCAGGCCGTAGTAGGTGTGCTCGTCGTAGAGCCCCGGGCCGTCGACGAGCTCGTCCGACTCCGCCGGCGTGCCCACGCGGTGGCGCCACACGCGCCGGTGGAAGGCCTGCTCCCCGTCGGGTGCCTCGTCCTCGTCCACCATCCGGACGTAGACGAACTCGCTCCCGCCCGGCAGCCAGGCCACGTCGGAGTAGCGGCAGCGGTCGATCGGTGCCTCGACGTCCTCGCCCGTGTCGACGTCGAGCACGTGCAGGACCGACTGCTCGTCGCCGCCGCTGGAGAGCTGGTAGGCCAGCCGGGTGCCCTCGAGGTCGGGCACCCAGCCGTCGAGCGTGGTGAGGCCGGAGGGGTCGAGTGCGGTTGGGTCGAGCAGCACCCGCTCGGTGCCGTCCGCCTCGCGAACGTGGAGCACCGCGTGTTCCTGGCCGGGTTCGCGCCGGGTGAAGAACGATCGGCCGGCCCGCCACAGCGGGGCCGACACCGAGCCGGCGGAGAGGAGCTCGGTCAGGGTCGCGGCGAGTCTGTCGCGGCCGGGGAGAGCGTCGAGATGCCGGCGGGCCAGCACGTCCTGCGCCGTCGACCACGTCTGCGTGCGGGAGTCCTGGGGATCTTCCAGCCAGCGGTACGGGTCGGCGATGCGGTGACCGTGCAGGTCCTCGACGAGATCCAGCCGCTCTGCGTCGGGGTACGGGCGGGGAGCGTCCACGCGGATCGAGGTTACGTGCACCGGGATCCGTGGTTCCCGCCCCCTCCGCGACCAGGAGCGTCATCGGTGATCGCCCTCAGGCGTACCTCGGCGCCATCGCCGGATCGATCGTGTTCGGCTCGGAGCGATCACGAGGAGTTCCCGCGGTCGCGATCAGCCCACCCGACGGTCCGTGATGTGTTCGGGGATCGGGGCGTCCGGCGGGAGCGTGCGGCTCGACTCGGGCACGCCGAAGACCGTATGGACCGGCAGGACGCCGGCCCACCGGCCGCCCGCCTCGATGTCGCCATCGTCGTCGCCAGGAGGCCCGGTGCGCACCTTGACGCTGGCCTCGTCGAGGCCGATCGCGAACACCGCCGTGGCGGCGAGCTCGCGGGGGTTCGGCTGCCGCGCGTGCTCCCACGACCCGGGGGAGAGGTGCTCGACGATGGCGCGCAGCGCGTCGAGCCACTCCTCCGGCTCGCTGACAGCCCGCGCGGTGCCGTGCACGACCGCACTGCGGTAGTTCATCGAGTGGTGGAAGAGCGAGCGGGCGTAGACGATTCCGTCGAGGTGGGTCACCGTCAGGCAGACCGGGGCGCCGTCGGCCACCCGCAGGTAGCCGGCGCCGGTCGAGCCGTGCACGTAGACCGTGTCGCCGATTCGTCCGTAGGCCGTCGGCAGCACCACCGGGGCGCCGTCACGGACGAGGCCGAGGTGGCACACCAGCCCGGCGTCGAGCACCGCGTGCAGGTCGGCACTGTCGGTACGGGCCCGTTCACGGAGGCGGGTGAGGGTGCTGCGGCGGGTGCGGGAGAGGCTCACGGTGTCATCCTCGCCCGGACAGTGGCATCGTGGGAGGGCCAATCCCGTCCGAGTTCGGAAGGCCACTCGTGGAGCTGCCGCCACTGCTGCTGGACCGGAACGGCGAGCGCCCGCTCGCGGTGCAGCTCGCCGACGCGCTGCGTGCCGTCACCGCGGGGGGCACCCTTCGCGCGGGGGACCGGCTGCCGTCGACGCGCGAGCTGGCGGCCACCCTCGGCGTGAGCCGCACGGTCACCGCGGCCGCCTACGACCAGCTGCTCGCCGAGGGCTGGGCGGTGGGACGGCGCGGAGCGGGCACGTTCGTGGTCGGCGCTCCTGCCGCACCACCCGCCGCCCTCCGGCCCTCCGCGCCGCCGGAAGCCGACCGGGACGGCGAGCACGGTGCGATCTCCCTACGGGCCGGCACCCCGTGCCTGGAGGTGCTCGATCGCGCTGCCTGGCGCCGCGCCTGGCGCGCGGCAGCCGACCCACCACCGGACGCGGCACCGGATCCGGTCGGGCTGCCGGCGTTCCGCGCCGCAGTGGTCGAGCACCTGCTGCGCCACCGCGGGCTGCCGGTCGACCCGGCCCAGGTGCTCGCCACCGGGGGCAGCACCGCTGCCGTCGCCGAGCTGGCACGAACCCTGCCCGCCGGTGCGCGGGTGGCCGTCGAGGAGCCGGGGTACCAGCGGGCTGTCGCCGCGCTGCAGGCCGCCGGGATCGCCGTCGCCCGGGTGCCGGTGGACGGGGCAGGGCTCGTGGTCGATGCCCTCCCGCCCGGGCTCGCGGCCGTCTACTGCACACCGGCGCACCAGTACCCGCTCGGGGCGCGGCTGTCCGCAGGCCGCCGAATGGCACTGGTGGAGCGAGCGCGGGCCGAGGACTTCCTCGTGATCGAGGACGACTACGACGGCGAGCTGCGCTACGACGTGGCTCCGCTGCCACTGCTCGCCGCGCTCGGACCGGACGTGGTGGCGCACCTCGGAACCGTCAGCAAACTGCTGACCCCGACCCTCGGTGCGGGCTGGCTGGTGGCGCCCCCCGCGGTGCGCGCCGCCGTGCTCGACCACCGGGACCGCACCGGTGCCCGGCCCACTTGCGCCGGACAGCGGGTGTTCGTGGCGCTGGCCGCGCACGGTGACCTGGGCCGTCACCTGCGGCGGCTGCGCCGGGAGCTGGCCGAGCGACGCGTCGCCGTCGCCGTGGCGGTGCGGGCGGCCGGTCACATCCTCGAGGGCGACGCGGCAGGCGCCCACGTCCTCGTCCCGCTCCCGGGGGCAGCTGCGGAGCAGTCGGTCGTCGCCGCGGCCGCCGCCCGCGGCGTCACCCTCGACGGGCTGGGGCGCCACCACGGCGGCGATCCGTACCGGGCGGGCATCGTCCTCGGTTACGCCGAGCCGCGACGGGCCGAGCTCGAGCGCGGTCTCGCGGTGGTCAGGGACGTGCTGGCGCGCTGTACGCCTACGGTCACGGCGACAGCGTCGCCCGTGGATGTGCCGGGGAGGCCGTCGCGGCGGGATCGCTGAACCCCGACGGGACGACTGCGGGCTGGGCTGCAGGACTGCCCAGGCGCAGGTCAACCCGCGCCTGCTCACCCAAGGGCAGCTGCACCGGAAACGCGGCCTGGGCGGTGGCCACGACGGTGTAGTGGCCCGGTTCCAGGCCGGTGATCGCGTACGTTCCATCCGCCCGGGTCGTGGTGACGGCCAGGGCGTTGCCGTCGGCGTCGGTGACGGCCACCGTCGCGGACGGCAGCGGCGCACCGTCGGTCCCGGTCACCCTGCCGGTGAGGCCGGCGACCGTCGACTGCAACAGCACCTCGACGGCGGTGGGCACGTCGGGGACGACCCGGACCGCCGCCGCACCTGGCACGTGCCCCGGAACGCTCGCCGTCACCGTGGTCCGGCCCGCGGGGACCCCGGGCAGCACGAACGCGCCGTCAGGGCCCGTGCGGGTGCTACCGACCACCCGGCCCGTCGAGTCCGTCGCGAGCACCATGGCGCGGGCGAGCGGCGCCCCGCTCCTGGCCGAGCGGACGGTTCCCGTCACGGCGCCGTCGCCGCTGAGCGCGAAGTGGTGCACCGCGCCCGAGCCGTTGAGGACGATCGCGGTCACATCCGGCCGGAAGCCGGGTGAGGTGGCGATCGCCATGTAGGTACCCCGTGGCAGCCCGCGCAGGGCGTACCGGCCGTCCTGGTCGACACCCGAGCGCGCGACCTGCCGTCCGTTCACGTCCGTCACGGTCACGACGCCGTCGGGGACGGCGCTGCCGCCTGATGTACGGACCTGGCCGAGGATCTCGCCTGCGGACGCGGTGAGGACTCCGGCGACCGGACGGTTCGGGACGGATTCCGGGTCGCGCTCAGCCGCAATGCTCGCGACGAGCTCGGTCGGTCCCATCCCCGACTCGCCCCCGACCGCGGCGAGCTCGGCACCCACCGACGACGCCACATCCGTCGAGCGGCGCCCTCCCGTGAACCAGGAGGCGGCCGCGGCAAGGACGCTGGCCGCGACCGCGAACCAGAATGCCACGGTGAGACCGTTGGCGAACGGCCCGGAGATGAGCTCCGGGAAGAAGCTGCGCCCGGTCAGGAAGGACGCCTGGTCGGGTGGCAGCGTGTCGAGCACCCCGCCGAGCAGCTGCTGCACGGGGTTGTAGCCGAGGAAGGCGGCGAACAGCACGGCCACGGGCGGCAGCGCGGCGATGCGGCTCGCGTCGGCCGCTGGAACGCCGTGTTGCAGCAGCCCCTGCTGCAGGACGGTCGGGAGGAGCTCGGACAGCCCCGCGATCATGAGGCCGAAGAACAGGCCGATGGAGAGCACCATTGCCGAGTTCTGGAAGGTCGCGGTCATGCCGGCGCCCGCGCCACGCGCTCCGGCGGGCAGGCTGTTCATGACGTCGGCCCGGTTGGGCGAGGTGAACAGGCCCATGCCCAGCCCGTTGACCAGCAGGATGGCGGCGAAGCCCAGGTAGGGGAAGTTGATCGGCAGGCTCAACAGCAGCACGAAGCTCAAGGCCGAGATCAGCATGCCGCCGGTGGCCAGCCCGCGCCCGCCCATGCGGTCGGCGAGCACGCCCGACACCGGTGCCGCGATGAGGAAGCCGACTGTCATGGGCAGCATGTAGATGCCCGCCCACAACGGGGTCTCCTCGAAGCTGTAGCCGTGCAGGGGTAGCCAGATGCCCTGCAGCCAGATGATGAGGACGAACTGCAGGCCACCCCGGCCCAGCGACGCGAGCAGATTGGCGCTGTTCCCGAGCGTGAAGCGGCGGATCTTGAACAGCGACAAGGTGAACAGCGGGCTCGCCACCCGGGTCTCGATGATCCCGAAAAGCACCAGGACGAGGACTCCGCCGATGATGCAGCTGAGCACGAGCGGGCTGGTCCAGCCCATGACGTGGCCACCGTAGGGCTGGATGCCGTAGGTGATGCCCACCAGCACCGCGACCAGGCCGACCGCGAACGTGATGTTGCCCCACCAGTCCATCTTCGCGGGGGTGCGAACACTGGTGTCGCGCAGCTTGGTGTAAGCCCAGAACGTGCCGAAGAGCCCGAACGGCACGGACACGAGGAACACGAGGTGCCAGTTCACCGGCGCGAGCACGCCGCCGAGGACGAGGCCGATGAACGAGCCCGCGATCGCCGCGACGCCGTTGATGCCGAGCGCGAGGCCGCGCTGGTGCACGGGGAACGCGTCGGTGAGGATTGCGCTGGAGTTGGCGAACAGGAACGCGCCGCCGACGCCCTGGACGATGCGCCAGCCGATGAGCCACAGAGCCCCCGCGGCGCCGCTCTGCCACGAGACGGCGAGCAACACCGACGCGACGGTGAAGATCGCGAACCCGAGGTTGTACATCCGCACGCGGCCGTACATGTCGCCGAGGCGGCCGAACCCGACAACCAGGACCGCCGTGACGACCAGGAAACCCATGATCATCCACAGCAGGTAGCTCGTGTTGCCCGCCGCCAGCGGGTCGAGGCCGATGCCGCGGAAGATGTCGGGCAGCGCGATCAGCACGATCGAGGAGTTGATCGTCGCCATGAGCAACCCGAGGGTCGTGTTGGACATGGCGATCCACTTGTAGCCGGGTCCCGGCTCTGCGCGCGTCGGACCTCCCGCCGCCAGTCCGCGCTCCTGAACAGCCGCCACGTCCACCACTCCCGCCGAGGAAAAATCAATTAGTTGTCCCATGCTAAACACATGGGGCGACGGGGATGTTCCGGCCGGGGTAACGGATGGGTCAACCCTGGTGTGGGTAGCCCGTCGTGGTCGAGGGCACGAACGTCTCCTTGATCGTGCGGGGACTCACCCAGCGCAGCAGGTTGTAGATCGAGCCCGCCTTGTCGTTGGTGCCCGACGCGCGGCCGCCGCCGAAGGGCTGCTGGCCGACGACGGCCCCGGTCGGCTTGTCGTTGACGTAGAAGTTGCCCGCGGCGAACCGGAGCGCCTCCGTGGCGCGAGCGACCGCCGCGCGGTCCCTGGCGATCACCGCACCCGTCAGGCCGTACGGCGCACCGCGGTCGACGTGCTCCAGGACCTGCTCGAAGTCGCCGTCGTCGTACACGTGCACGGCGAGCAGCGGTCCGAAGTACTCGGTGCGGAACACGTCGTGGTTGTGATCCGAGCCGACGATCACCGTCGGGCGGACGAAGTAGCCGGTGGAGTCGTCGGCGGTGCCACCGGCGACGATCTCCAGCGCGGGATCCGAGCGCGCCGCCTGTTGCGCCGCGGTCACCTTGTCGAACGCCCGGCGGTCGATCACGGCGCCGAGGAAGTTGCGGAAGTCGGTGACGTCCCCCATCGGCAGCGCCTCCACCTCGTCGACGAGGTCGTCGCGCAGCCGGGCCCAGACCGACCGCGGGACGAACGCGCGGGAGGCGGCCGAGCACTTCTGGCCCTGGTACTCGAACGCCCCGCGGACGAGTGCGGTGCGCAGCACGTCCACGTCGGCCGAGGGGTGGGCGACGACGAAGTCCTTGCCGCCGGTCTCGCCGACGAGGCGGGGGTAGGTGGCGTAGGAGCCGATGTTCCCCCCGACCTGCCGCCACAGCTGCTGGAAGGTGGCCGACGAGCCGGTGAAGTGGATGCCGGCGAGTGCTCGGTCGGCGAGCAGCACCTCGGAGATGTCGCGACCGTCCCCGGTGAGCAGGTTGATCACGCCCGGTGGCAGGCCTGCCTCCTCGAGCAGCCGCATCGTCAGGTGCGCGGCAAGGCCCTGCGTCGGCGACGGCTTCCAGATCACGGTGTTGCCCATCAACGCGGGCGCAGTGGGCAGGTTCCCGGCGATCGCGGTGAAGTTGAACGGGGTGATCGCGTAGACGAAGCCCTCCAAGGGGCGGTAGTCCATGCGGTTCCACGCGCCGGTCCCGCTGTTCGGCTGGTTCTGGTGGATCTGACGCGCGAAGTGCACGTTGAAGCGCCAGAAGTCGGCGAGCTCGCATGCGGAGTCGATCTCGGCCTGGACCGCAGTCTTCGACTGGCCGAGCATCGTCGCGGCGTTGAGCCGATCGCGCCACGGTCCCGCGAGCAGGTCGGCGGCCCGCAGCAGCACGGCGGCGCGCTCGTCGAACGGCAGCGCGCGCCACGCCGGGCCGGCCCGCAGGGCCGCCTCGATCGCGGCCTTGGCGTCCTCGTGGCCCGCGTTCGCCGTGCTGCCCAGCACGTGGCCATGGTCGTGCGGGGCGACGACGTCGATGCGCGTGCCGCCCGCCATGTGCTGGCGGCCGTCGATCGTCACGGTCAGGTCGTGGTGCTGCCCACCCAGCTCGGCCAGCGCTGCCTGCAGGCTCGCCCGCTCCGGGGAGCCCGGTGCGTAGTCGCGCACGGCCTCGTTGCGCGGGTTCGGCGTGCTGGTGATCGCGTCCATGGCGGAGCCTCCCCGGGTCAGGTGCCCAGAACCCTAAGGAACCAACCGACCGCGACGGTTCGTTCAGCCGGATGACGATGGCGGCCCGCGCTTGTCCGATCGAACAGCGAGCAGCTGCAGATGGTGCATCAACCGGGCCCGGGGGTCGTCCAGGCGCAGCCCGCTGACCGCCACCGCCCGCCGCACCCGGTACCGCAGCGTGTTGGGGTGGACCGTGAGGCGCTGCGCCGCCACCCGCACGTCACCCATCGCGTCGAGCCACGCGACCACCGAGCCGACGAGATCGGTGCCGTGGTCCCGGTCGTACCCGACCAGCAGCGCGACGGCGGGATCACGCAGGTCCGGGCTCGCCTGCAGCAGCCCGAGGGTCTGGTTGAGCAGCACCTCGGCCCGGAGGTCCGCGAAGGCGGCCACGGTGGAGTCCTCGGCGCCGCTCGCCATCGCGTCCAGCACCCGGTCGGCCTCGCCGCGGGACGCCGCCACGTCGGCAAGTCCGGCCACGGTCGACCCGATCCCGGCCTGCACGCGCACGCCGGTGCGGCGCAGTGTCATCGCTGCCACCTCGGCGCACATCGCGAGCAGCGCGGGCTCGGCCCGGTCCCGCGGCACATCGGGCAGCACGGCGTAGACCCGTGCGTCGTGCGATGCGGTGAGCGCGGCCCGGCGGTAGGTGGCGGCGTGCACCGAGACGACGTCGGTGAGCTCGGCCAGGCTCAGCTCGTGGGTCGCGCGGTCACCCGCTGGAAGCGAGCCGCGGTCGCGGACGGCGAACGCGACCACGAGCGCGCTCCCGTGCTCGTCCAGCCCGAACATGCCGGCAACCAGCCCGGGGTTCGTCCGCCCGTCCAGCAGCCCGGCCACGAGGTCCCTGCTCCACCGCGCATCCGGCGCCTGCCGGCTGCGTCGCCGGATCAGGTGGCCTGCCGCCACTCGAGCCGCGCCGACGAGGACATCCGCGGCCCGCTCGGCGAACGGCGTGGCGCCTTCCTGCACCCAGATCGTCCCCAGCTGCCGCTGCCCCGCGTGGATCCCGACGGCGAGCCTCCGGCGGATGCCGAGGTCGACGTGCTCGTCGACGTGCACCACCTCCTCGCCCGTACGCAGCCGGTCGAACACCCCCCACTCGCGCAGCATGCGGAGGTAGCCCGGCGGCCCCTGCCAGCCCAGGATCGACAGCCGCCGCAGCTCGTCGACCTGCGCGGCGTCGCTATCGGAGCGGGAGTAGGCAAGCACCCGGCTGGCCGTGTCCTCGATGCTGACGATGCCGTGCGTGAGCAACGCGACCGTCTGGGCCAGCGAGAACAGCTCACCGGGGCCGCCCTCCCCGGTGTCGCCGCCGCTGTCGAGCACGTCCCTGGCGAGGGACTCCAGCCGTTCCCATCGCACGTCGGGGCGCACGACCAGCAGCGCGACGCCCGCGCCTGCAGCCGCGGCGCGCAGCTCGTCGACCGCGCCACCCGCCTTCACCGCGACAGCAGCCGCGCGCCCGCGCGCCAGCGTGCGGACGATCGCCACGGCGTCATGGCCGCGGGCGCCGATCACCAGGACGAGCTGGCCCGAGTACTGGTCCGGCTCGTCGTCGGGATCGACAATGGCGAGACCCGTGACGGGGACGTCGAGCCCTGCGGGCGACTCCACCACGTCGACCAGTGGCTCGCCGACCGCGGCCACTAGCTGGCGCAGGGTGCTGTCCACGTGCGGCCTCATCGTCGGCTCGGACGAGCGGAGTGCCCGAACCTTATCTGATCGGACAAGTCCGACGGGTGCGGGCGCGATCTACGGTCCTGCGCATGCTTCGGAGCGCCCTGCTCGCCGCCTCCCGATCCCGGGCCGTCCGTGCCGCCGTCGAGGCCGGGCCGCTCGACCCGCTGGTGAACCGCTTCGTGGCGGGCACGACCGTGGAGGACGCCCTCACGGCTGCTCGCCGGATCACCGCCGACCGGCTCGTGACCGTCGACCACCTCGGCGAGGACACCACCGACCGCGCGCAGGCCGACGCGACCGTGGCCGCCTACCGGACGCTGTTGGAGCGGCTGGGAGACGAGGGCCTCGCCGACCGCGTGGAGGTGTCGGTGAAGCTCTCCGCGCTCGGCCAGAGCCTCGCGGTCGACGCGGACAAGATCGCGCTCGAGTCGGCGCGTCAGATCTGCGAGTCGGCCGCCGCGGCGGGCACGACCGTCACCGTCGACATGGAGGACCACACCACCACCGACTCGACGCTCGGGATCGTGCGCGACCTCCGCGTCGACCATCCGTGGGTCGGCGCCGTGCTCCAGGCGCAGCTGCGCCGTACCGAGGGCGACTGCCGCGCGCTCGCAGGCTCGGGCTCGCGGGTGCGACTGTGCAAGGGCGCCTACGACGAGCCGGCGTCGGCCGCGTTCCGTCGCGGGGAGGTCGATCGCTCGTTCGTCCGGTGCTTGAAGGTCCTGATGGCGGGCGATGGCCTGCCGATGGTGGCCACCCACGACCCGCGACTGGTCGAGATCGCGCGCTACCTGGCCGAGCGGCACGGGCGCACGGCCGACGACTACGAGCTCCAGATGCTCTACGGCGTCCGGCCCCGCGCGCAGTCCGAGCTCGCGGCCGAGGGGCTGCGCGTGCGCGTCTACCTGCCCTACGGCACCGAATGGTTCGGCTATTTCATGCGCAGGCTCGGCGAGCGCCCGGCCAACCTGGCATTCTTCGCGCGCTCGCTGCTGACCCGCGGCTGAGCAGCTGTAGCGACGCTCGGGCCTGACCCGCGAAGGGTCCTCGCGTCACGGTCGAGCCGGGGTGTCGCAGAGCTCGAAGGCGGCCACCCGCTCGGCCGCGGCGGCGAACCGCGCGGCGTCGGCTCGTTCGACGAGCCCGATGCGCACGAAGAACTCCACCCCGTGCGGCACCTCGGTCGGGAAGGCGCGCATCACCGCTCGGCGGAGGTCGGGATCGCTCACCTCACGCAGCGCGACGCCCTGCTCGGCGTCAGCCGCACGGATCTGCGCATCCTCGGCGCGGTGGTGGAGGGGGCGCTCACCGCGGGGCAGGTGGCCGACGCCGTGGCACTCAGCCCCGCCGCGGCCACCGCGGCCATCCAGCGGCTCGTGGCTCGCGGCCACCTCACGCGAGAGCGCGATCCTGACGACCGCAGGCGCGCCGTCGTCGAGCTGACGCCGTCGGCCCGGGAGCAGGCGAAGCTGATCTACGGGCCCGTCGGTGAGGCGGGGGTGGCCGAGCTGCATCGCTTCACGGCGGCCGAGCTCGAGGTGATCGCCGACTTCCTCGAGCGCGGCCGGGCACTGCAGCTGGCGCAGGCCGAGCGGATCCGGGGGATGGCAGGAGCGCGGGATCAGGAGTTGCCGTAGAGCCGCTGTGGCTCGATCAGCACCGCCACCCGGCGCTCATCGCGCATCACGCGGTCGTAGGTGTCCCAGTCGTCATGGGTGCCGCCCGCGCCCGTGAACACGGCCCGCAGCAACAGCCGCAGGCCCTCAGCATCGATCCCGTCGGCCGGGTCGTCGGGCCCGATCAGCTCGCTGACGCCGTCGACGCCCGCCCACTGCCACCCCGCCCGCCAGAGCACCGACGTGGCCGGGCGCACCCGCAGGTTGCGCAGCTTGACCGGGCCGTAGGTGACGTAGCCGACCACCGGCCGACCCGTGATCGGATGGTCGAGCACACCCGCGTTGACCAACGAGGAGTGCGGGGTCCCGTCGGCCCGAACGACGCTGACGCTCGCCAGCCCGTGCTCCCGGGGGACGATGCGGCGGATGGGGTCGAGATCGGGTGCGTCCACCGCCCGAGTCTGGCACCCCGCGGCAGGCACCGCCCGTCACCCGAGCCGGCGCACGCCGCCGTCGGTACTGAGGAAGACGCCGCGCAGCGCCATCCCGGCGCGCTCGCAGGTGGCCGCCAGCGCGCCGGCCCACTCGTCGTCGGCCGGCAGCGCCTCGTCGGTGCCGACGCGTTCGAGCGTGAGGATCACCGAGCCCGGGCCGACGTCGGTGGCCAAGCCCTCGCGCAGCCCGGCCAGGATCCGCGCGAGACCGTCGAGCGTGCCGGCCTGCGGGCGGCGCGGTATGTCGGCGATGGGCACGATGACCGGCGCCTGCCGGCTGTCCCCGTCGACGAACATGATCCAGAGCTGACGGACGGCGGAGGCCGGGCCGACCAGTTGCCTGACGCGATGGAGCACGTCGTGCTCGGTGAGTAGGGGCGGGGCGTCCGCGGCATTCGGGATCGACATGCCCACGAGGGTGACGGTGGGCTCCCGTCCACCGGGCCCGTTTCGTGGAACCTGTGGACAACTCGCGACCGGGACTCGCTCCGTCGGGGCGATCGGGCCATCATCGGACGCGGCCGCATCGACCAGGAGGCACCGTGCTCAGCACCGCGTTCACCGAGCTCGTCGGATGTGAGGTGCCGATCCAGCAGGCGCCGATGGGCGCGATCTCCCCGCCGGCCCTGACGCTCGCCGTCGCCCGCGCCGGCGGTGTCGGCTCGGTGAGTGCGCCGCCCGGGATCGACACCCGCGATCTCGCCGCCCAGCTGGACGCCCTGGTCGCCGCCGGCGCAGGGGTACTCGCGGCCAACTTCGTCACCGAGCCGGTCGATCCGACGGCCGTCGCCGTGGCGGCCACGAGGGTGCGCATGGTCGACTTCTTCTGGAACCGGCCCGACCGGCGCCTCGTCGACGTCGCACACGAGGGCGGCGCGCTCGTCAACTGGCAGGTCGGGTCGCTGCCCGACGCGGTGCTCGCCGCCGAGGCCGGGGTCGATGTGGTGACGGTGCAGGGCACCGAGGCGGGCGGGCACATCCGCGGCGACACACCGCTGCTGTCGCTGTTGGCCTCCGTCCTGCGTGCCATCGACATCCCGGTTCTCGCCGCCGGTGGCATCGTCGAGCCCAGGGCGATGGCGGCCGTGCTCGCGGCAGGAGCGGCCGGCGTGCGGCTCGGCACGCGGTTCGTGGCGTCCGAGGAGTCAGGGGCCCACCCCGAGTACGTACTCGCCCTGCTCGCCGCCGGTCCGGACAGCACCGCGATCACCGACGGCTTCGCGGTCTGCCCGATGTGCGCCACCCTGCCTCGGGCCAGGGTCCTGCGCTCGGCGATCGAGGCCGTCGACGCGATGGACGGCGCCACCGTCGGCACGCTGCTCGCAGCGGGAGCGGAGACGCCTCTGCCCGTGCGCGCCGGGCTGCCACCGCACCGCGACGTGCGCGGCGAGGTCCACGCCATGGCCCTCTACGCGGGGCAGGGCGTGCAACTGGTCACGGCGGTGCAGCCCGCGGCCAAAATCGTCCGGGAGCTGGCCGACGGCGCCGAAGCACTGCTGCGGGTCTGGTAGGCACTCTTCGGCGGGTACATGCGGTACTTCTCACCTCTCGGATACACAGAGCGGAAGGTCACACGTGGGAGAGCTGTTGCGGGGGCCGAGCGCGCCTCGGTCCCGGTTGCGCGAGCTGCTGGCGGACGGATCGGGCCCGCTGCTTGCGCCAGGGGCGTATGACGCGCTCTCGGCGCGACTGGTGGAAGAGGCCGGGTTCGATGCCGTCTACATGACCGGGTTCGGCACCACGGCCTCCCTCATCGGACGGCCGGACGTGGGGCTGCTCTCCGGCGCCGAGATGATCGACAACGCCCGGCGGATGGTCGCCGCGGTGGACGTGCCGGTGATCGCGGACGCCGACACCGGCTACGGCAACGCGATCAACGTGCTGCGCACGGTCCAGGCCTACGAACAGGCAGGCGTAGCCGGGATCCACCTCGAGGACCAGGTGATGCCGAAGAAATGCGGGCACGTGAGCGGCAAGGCGGTGATCCCCGCCGACGAGATGGTCGGCAAGATCCGCGCCGCCGTGACCGCCCGCCGCGACCCCGACCTCGTGCTCATCGCCCGTACCGACGCCGCAGGCGTCGAGGGCTTGGATGCGGCGATCACGCGGGCGAAGGCCTATGCCGAGGCGGGAGCCGACCTGCTGTTCGTCGAGGCGCCGACCAGCGAGGTCGATATCGCGCGGGTCGCACAGGAGCTCACGGGCGTGGCTCCGCTCGTCTTCAACTGGGCCGAGGGCGGCCGCACCCCGCCGCTCCCGTTGGACCGGATCGCCGAGCTCGGGTTCGCGCTCGTGCTGTACCCGATCGGCACCCTGCTCGCCGCGACGGCCGGGATCCGGTCCCTGCTGGCGACGCTCAAGGCGGACGGCATCCCGGCGGCGGCGCTCCAGGGGCTGCCGACGTTCGGCGAGTTCACCGACTTCATCGGCCTGCCCGAGATCGGCGACCTCGAGCAGCGCTTCGGCGCGTGACCTGCGCGATGTCACGTAGTCGTGGGGCGGCTCGGGAAGCGGCAGCGTCCCCAGCGCGTACTTGATCGCGATCTGCGCCTAGCTCGCGGGAGCCCCCGTCTGCCCGGCCGGCCCACTCCGCCTACTCTCGGGCGCCATGAGCGGGGACAAGGTGCGGGTGGCCGTGGTGTTCGGCGGGCGCAGCAGCGAGCACGCGATCTCCTGCATCTCCGCCGGGTCGGTGCTCTCGCATCTCGACCGGGAGCGCTTCGAGGTCGTGCCGGTCGGGATCACCACGACCGGGGCCTGGGTGCTCGGCACCGACGACCCCCGAGAGCTGGCGATCTCCGATCGCGTGCTCCCGTCCGTCGACGGGTCGCGCACGGCGCTGGCCCTGCCCGGCGACCCGACGCGAGGCGGGCTCGTCGTCCTCGATCCCGACCGGGCGGGCGAGGTCTTCTCCGGCGTCGAGGTGGTCTTCCCGGTGCTGCACGGCCCTTTCGGCGAGGACGGCACGATCCAGGGCCTGCTGGAGATGGCGGGCGTGCCGTACGTCGGGGCGGGGGTCCTCGCGAGCGCAGCGGGGATGGACAAGGAGTTCGCCAAGAAGCTGCTGGCGGCCGAGGGTCTGCCCGTCGGCGACCTGGTGGTGCTGCGACCGGACACCGCCACGCTGACGTCCGAGCAGCGTGACCGGCTCGGGCTGCCGGTGTTCGTGAAGCCCGCGCGGGCGGGGTCGTCGGTGGGGATCACCCGGGTCACCGACTGGGCCGCACTCGATGGCGCGATCGCCCTCGCCCGAGAGCACGACCCGAAGGTGCTGGTGGAGGCCGCAATCGTCGGCCGCGAGGTGGAGTGCGGCGTGCTCGAGTTCCCGGACGGGACGGTGCGGGCGAGCGTGCCCGCCGAGATCCGTATCGTCGGCACGGGCGCCGGCGGTAGCACCCCGGAGTTCTACGACTTCGAGGCCAAGTACCTCGACGACGTCTGCGAGTTCGACATCCCGGCCAAGTTGGACGACGCGGTTTCCGACCGGCTGCGGGAGATGGCCGTGGCTGCGTTCCGGGCGCTCGACGGTCAGGGTCTGGCGCGCGTCGACTTCTTCGTCGGGCCTGCGGGGGAGCTGACCATCAACGAGGTCAACACGATGCCCGGCTTCACCCCGATCTCGATGTTCCCCCGCGCGTGGGCCGTGACGGGGATCGACTACCCGGCCCTGCTCACGACACTCGTGGAAACGGCCATCGCGCGCGGCACCGGTCTGCGCTGAGCATCTGCGCGTCGTCAGCCCCCGGTGACGGTCCGGTAGATCAGGAAGGCGTTGAGCGCGATGATCACCGCCGCGGCCAGCCCCGCGACCGCGGTGGTGAGTTTGCGGTTGACGAGCTCGGCCATCACGTCGGGGCGGCGGGTGAGCAGTACCAGGGGCACCAGCGCGAACGGGATGCCGAACGACAGCACCACCTGGGAGAGCACGAGCGCTCTGGTGGGGTCCCAGCCGACACCCAGCACGACGAGCGCAGGGGTGATGGTGAGGAGTCTGCGCAGCAGCAGCGGTATCCGGCGCCGGATGAAACCCTGCATCACCACCTGCCCGGCGTAGGTGCCCACCCCCGACGAGGCGAAGCCCGAGGCCAGCAGAGCCAGTGCGAAGGCGAACGCCGCGGGTTGGTCCAGGACTCGCGCCAGCCCCGCGTAGACGCCGTCCAGGGTGTCGGTGCCCGGCACGTCGGTGCCGAAGAACAACGCCGCGGAGATCAGCAGCATGGACGCGTTGACCAGGCCGGCCAGTCCCATCCCGACCAGGACGTCGATCTGCTGGTAGCGGAGCAGGAACCGGCGGTCGCTGACGGACGTGGCCGGGATCCGGGCGTTCGTGAGCGCGGAGTGCAGGTAGATGACGTGCGGCATGACGGTGGCGCCGAGGATCCCGGTGGCCAGCAGCAGGCTGTCGGTGCCCTCGAAGCGGGGGACGAGCCCGGCAGCGGCGTCACCCGCGTTGATGCCGATACGCAGCACCGTGCTGAGGAACCCGAGCAGGATGACGCCGAACAGCCCCGCGATGGCCAGCTCGAACGGGCGGTAGCCCCTGGCCTGCAGGCCGAGCAGCGCGAACGCGACGATTCCGGTGATCACCCCGCCGGTGAGCAGCGGGATCCCGAACAGCAGGTTCAGCGCGATGGCGCCGCCGATCACCTCGGCAAGGTCGGTGGCGACGGCCACGAGCTCGGCCTGCACCCACATCACGCGCGTCACCGGGCGCGGGAACTGCTCGCGGCACATCTCCGGAAGGTTCCGCCCGGTGGCGAGCCCGAGCTTCGCGGACAGCGTCTGGATGAGCATGGCGAGCAGGTTGGCGGCGACGATCACCCACAGCAGCAGGTAGCCGAACTGGGCACCGGCCGAGAAGTTCGTGGCGAAGTTGCCGGGATCGACGTAGGCGATCGCGGCGACGATCGCCGGGCCGAAGAACGCGAGCCGGCTCCGCAGCCCACCGCGCGCCCGGATCTCGTCGACGCTCGGCACCGTGCCCTTCGTGGCCGTCACGGGGTGGCCGGACCCACGACGTGCCCGTGCACCAACTGCGTGAGTGGCCCGCCCAGCGGGTGCCGGTCGTCACCGATCCGCACCCACCGCGGCCCGCCGAACGGCGCCTGCTCGTCGACGGTGATGACGACCCCGGGGAACACCCCGAGTTCGCCGAGGTACCGCAGAGCTGCGCTGTCGCGATCCGAGACGCGCTCCACCCGGAACCGACTGCCTGGCGGCACGGTGGCCAGCGCCTCGCCCCAGTCCTCCTCGTGCGGGCCGTGGCGCGGGGGGATGGGGTCACCGTGCGGGTCGTGTGTGGGGTGGCCGAGAGCGGCGTCGATGCGCTCCTCGAGCCCGTCGGACAGGGCGTGCTCCAGGAGTTCGGCCTCGGCGTGCACCTCGTCCCACGGCACGTCGAGCATGCGGGCGAGAAAGGTCTCCAGCAGCCGGTGCCGGCGCACCACCCGCAGCGCTGCCCGTTCGCCGCTGTCGGTGAGGTGCAGCGACCGGTGATCCGGGCGGGTGAGCAGCTCCCCGTCCTCCAGCCGCTTGACCATCGACGAGACCGACGGTGAGGAGACGCCGAGCTCGTGGGCCAGCAAGCCCGTGGTGACCGGCTCTCCGCGGTGGGCGAGGTGGTAGATCGCCTTGAGGTAGTCCTCGGTCGCCCGGGACATAGTCACCATGAAGGACGATGGTAGATGCGGCTAACAAATTCTGCTAGCGCACCTTCACCTGGGTGGCAGGCAGGCCGTTGCGCACGAGGTCGGAGACCTGCTGGAGCGGGCCGCTACCGGCGTCCAACGGTGCGGTGAGCACCACGTAGACCGGACGGTCCACGGCCACGTAGGTCGCCAGGTCCGGGTCGGGCACCCCGTCGTCGAGCTTCAGCCAGCGCACCCCGTTGACCTCGAGGAGCGCCGCGGTCGGGGTCAGCTCGACCGGGCGCGGGAGCCCGCAGCGCAGCACGACCGGTTGGGGCGCGGCCGCCCAGGCCCGGACCCCGGGCGGGGCCGGATCGGCCAGCGGCCGTTCGTGCAGAGTGCCGCCCGCTGCGGACAGGTCGGTGGGGAGCGCGGCAAGCAGGGTCGTGCAGTCCGGGCCCGCCGCATCGGGTGCGTCGACGGGCACGACCGCGAGCGGGGTGGTGTCCGGGAGTGAGGGTACGGGGGCCCCGCGACCCCGCATGGTGATGGATATCGCGGCCACCACCACAGCGAAGATCAGCGGGATCACGATCGCGATCACGACCGGCAGCGGCGGCCTGGAGCGGACGGGTGGTGGTGCCATGGTCAGGAGAGG
>JAODNO010000670.1 GCA_025465235.1 Pseudonocardia sp. | reverse complement strand
CCGCGGGGTTGGGACGACTACTCCGTGTCGTGAACGAGGGGTGAACTCAGGACCTCGCGCGCTGCTTGATACGCGCGGTGAGCTCCTGGACCTGCTCGAACGTCTTGCGCCGCTGGGCGATCTCGTTCCGGATCTTCTTGTCCGCGTGCATGACCGTGGTATGGTCGCGGCCGCCGAACGTCTGGCCGATCCGGGGCAGGGACAGGTCGGTGAGCTCCCGGCACAGATACATGGCGATCTGCCGGGCCTGCGCGACCGCCTTGGTCTTGCCGGGTCCGCACAGCTCGTCGAGCGTCATGTCGAAGTACTCGGCGGTCACCGCCATGATCGTCGGCGCGGTGATCTCCGGGGACTGCGAGTCCGGGATCAGGTCCCGCAGCACGATCTCGGCCAGCTGGGTGTCGACCGGCTGGCGGTTGAGCGAGGCGAACGCGGTGACCCTGATCAGGGCGCCCTCCAGTTCGCGGATGTTGCGCTCGACCCGGGCGGCGATGAACTCCAGTACCTCGGCCGGTGCGGCGAGGCGGTCCTGGGCGGCCTTCTTGCGCAGGATGGCGATCCGGGTCTCCAGCTCGGGCGGCTGGATGTCGGTGATCAGCCCCCACTCGAACCGGGTGCGCATCCGGTCCTCCAGGGTGGCCAGCTGTTTGGGCGGCCGGTCACTCGACACCACGATCTGCTTGTTCGCGTTGTGCAGCGTGTTGAAGGTATGGAAGAACTCCTCCTGGGTGCCTTCCTTGCCCTCCAGGAACTGGATGTCGTCCACCAGCAGTACGTCGACGTCGCGGTAGCGCCGCTGGAACGCCACCTTGCGGTCGTCGCGCAGCGAGTTGATGAAGTCGTTGGTGAACTCCTCGGTGGACACGTACCGCACCCGCATCCCGGGGAACAACCGCTGCGCGTAGTGCCCGACGGCGTGCAGCAGATGCGTCTTGCCGAGCCCGGAGTCGCCCCAGATGAACAGCGGGTTGTACGCACGCGCCGGCGCCTCGGCCACGGCGACGGCGGCAGCGTGGCTGAACCGGTTGGACGCGCCGATGACGAAGGTGTCGAAGGTGTACTTCTCGTTCAGCCGCGTCTGCGAGCGCGGAGTGACCTGCTCGCCGGCAGGAGGTCCGGAGTACGTCGGCCACACCTCGGACCTGCGGCCCTCGATGCCGGTGCCGCCGTGGGGCCCCCCGTTGTGAACACCGTCCGGATCGGCGAGCGTCAGCGGGCCGGTGATCGGCAGCACCGACCCGTCCGAGTGGGGGCGGTCGTCGCGCTGCGACTCGCCGATGCCGTGGCGGCCGCCGGCGGGCACCCCGTTCTCGGTGCCGGGTGCGGATCCCGGCCGCACCATTGCTCCTGGCGGGTCGGGTACCTCGGTACCGCCGGACGCGGCCGACGCGTCGACGACCACCGCGAGGTTCACGGCCACTCCCAGGTGGCGCCCCAGTGCCTCGCTGATGGGACGGCGCAGGATTCGCTCGATCGCGTCCTTCGCGAACTCACTCGGTGCGGCGAGGAGTGCGGTGCCGTCGATCAGGCCGAGCGGGCGGGTGAGCCGGAGGAACGCGCGTTGCTGAGGGGAGAGCGCGTGCGCCCCCGAGCCGGACGAGGCGCCCGAGAGGTCGGCGATGACGCGGTTCCAGACCTGGCCCAGGTCTCCTGGTTGGTCGGCCACCGGTCCGCGCTCCCCTCCGGTCGTCGCCCCGGACGATCTCACGCCCGATCGATCGATCATCCCCAGACTTGTCCACACCTGTGCGCAAGACGCTACGCGGGCACGCAGCGCTGAATGCGTGCGGGCCCGTGCGGTGGGTGTGTCGACGATCCCCCCGGATCGAACTGTGGAGGGGCACGCTAACAACCCGGGGGGCTTGCCACAAGGCGCCCGATCGCGCAAGGCTGCAACGGGATGACGACGGGCAGCCTGGTTTGACCCTCTGTCCGGCGGCTGCGTACCCTGGAATCAACCGGGCCCGCGCAGGTGGGCCGCGTGCTGTCCACGGGCGGCCGTCGGCTCGTGCGGGTGTCGCTGCAACATCGCACCATCGTCCGCACCCAACGTACAAGTCACTGGCGGTCGGCTCTGCAGCCGCCGTCGACCAGGAGAGCCGACCGTGAGCAAGGGCAAGCGCACCTTCCAGCCGAACAACCGCCGCCGGGCCCGCACGCACGGCTTCCGGCTGCGGATGCGTACCCGCGCCGGCCGTGCCATCATCGCCGCCCGCCGTGGCAAGGGCCGCGAGCGGCTCTCGGCCTGATTCGGTCGTCCCGGTGTTGCCGGCCGGATCCCGGCTCACGCGCCGGGACGAGTTCGCTTCCGTCGTCCGACGGGGTCGACGCAGCGGCCGGTCCCGGCTGGTCGTCCACCTCCACAGCCCGGCGGAGGGCGACGGCGGACGACGTGCGGGTTTCGTGGTGAGTAGAGCAGTAGGGAACGCGGTCGTCCGGAATCGGGTGGCCCGCAGACTCCGCCACCTCGTTGCACCCCGGCTCCGCCAGCTGCCGCCCGACGCTCTCCTCGTGGTCCGGGCACTTCCGCCCGCTGCCGGCGCTTCGTCGGCAGAGCTCGCCGAGGATCTCGACTCCGGCCTGCGGGGCGCGCTGCGGAAGCTCGCTGGAGCTCGCGGTGAGTGACACCGACAGACGGTCACCTGTCGCACGGCTCCTCGTCGGCCTGCTGCACGTCTACCAGCGCTGGATCTCCCCCGCGCTGCCGCCGACATGCCGCTTCTACCCCACCTGCAGTGCCTATGCCATCGAGGCCTTGCAGGTGCACGGCGTGCTGCGGGGTTCGTGGCTCACGATCCGTCGGCTGCTGCGCTGTGCGCCATGGCACCCTGGCGGTATCGACCCGGTGCCACCGCGCCGCCCCCGCCCGGCCCGGAACCACCTCGAGGAGCAAGCGCCGTGCTGAACTTCATCTACTACCCGGTCTCGTTCATCCTCTGGGTATGGCACAAGGCGTTCGGCTACATCTTCGGTGAGTCGAGCGGCATCGCCTGGGCGCTCGCGGTGGTGTTCCTCGTCTTCACACTGCGGGCGATCCTGTACAAGCCGTTCGTCGGCCAGGTGCGTTCCATGCGCAAGATGCAGGAATTCCAGCCGGAGATCGCGAAGGTCCGCAAGAAGTATGCGAACGACCGGCAGAAGCAGGCCGAGGAGATGCAGAAGCTCCAGAAGGAGCACGGCGTCAACCCGGTGGCCGGCTGTCTCCCCGTCCTGGTGCAGGTACCGGTCTTCATCGGTCTCTTCCACGTGCTGCGCGAGTTCGGCCCCGTCCTGCCGAACGGGGCCCCGCGCACCGAGAACTACTTCTTCGACGCCAGCGGCGTCGCGTCGTTCAACGAGGCGAACCTGTTCGGCGCGAAGCTCGGGGCCTGGGTGACGCAGGGCGACGCGGTGTTGCGCTCCCTTCCCGGTGGCGGCACCACGGTCACGAACATGTTGATCGTGATGATCCCGCTGATGATCGCGGCCGGCATCTTCACGCACATCACGGCTCGGCACTCGGTGGCACGTCAGACCGCGGCGCAGGGCGAGAACCCGCAGACCGCGATCATGA
>JAODNO010000634.1 GCA_025465235.1 Pseudonocardia sp. | reverse complement strand
GCACCGACTGGTGGAACCTCTACCGCTGGGTCCCCGACGCGGACATCGAGCCGGTCGTCCGGACCGACGCGGAGATCGGCGTGCCGGGCTGGGCCTTCGGCTCGGCGCGTTTCGCGGTGCTCGCCGACGGGCGGGTGGTGTTCGCGCGGCGCCGGCAGGGTTTCGACGCTCTCGCGGTGCGGGAGCTCGACGGCTCCCTCGTCGACCTGGATCTGCCGTTCTCGGCGATCAGTGCGGTGCGGGCCGCGGGTCCCGGCACCGTCGCCGTCGTGGCGGGCAGCCCTGCTGCCGAGCCGGGGGTGTTCCTCGTGGACGTGGCCACCTCCGCGGTCGAGCCGATGCGGCCACCACGCGACCTCAGCGTCAGCCCCTCGATGCTGTCGGTGCCCGAAGCGATCTCGTTCCCGTCGGTGGACGCCGCGGGTGAACGGCGCACCGCCCACGCGCTGTTCTACCCACCCACCCACGAGCAGTTCCGCGGCCCCGACGGCGAGCTCCCGCCCCTGCTCGTCGAGATCCACGGCGGGCCGACGTCGGCGGCCGTGCCGGCGCTGAGCCTTCCCGTCCAGTACTGGACGAGCCGCGGGTTCGCGGTCGTGGACGTGAACTATGGCGGCTCCACCGGATACGGCCGCGCCTACCGCGAGCAGCTGCTGGGGGAGTGGGGCGTGGTCGACGTCGCCGACTGCATGGCGGCGGCGGAGTGGCTGGCGGCGCGGGGCCGGGTCGACCGGAACCGGATGTGCATCCGCGGCGGCTCCGCGGGCGGCTACACGACACTCGCGGCGCTGGCCCGTGCCGACACCCCGTTCTCAGCAGGAGCGAACTACTACGGTGTGGCGGACCTCGCAGCCTTGGCGGCCGACACGCACAAGTTCGAGAGCCGTTACCTCGACCGCCTCGTCGGCCCGTACCCGGAAGCCCGCGAGGTGTACGAGGAGCGCTCGCCCATCCACCATGTCGATCGCTTCGACCGCCCGCTGATCGTCCTGCAGGGCGCCGAGGACGAGATCGTTCCGCCGAGCCAGAGCGAACTGATCGTCGACGCGCTGCGGGCGCGCCGGCGACCCGTGGCCTACCTGCTGTTCGAAGGGGAGCAGCACGGGTTCCGGCGTGCCGAGAACATCCGCAGGGCGCTGGACGCTGAGCTCAGCTTCTACGCCCAGGTGCTCGGCTTCGAGCTGCCCGCGGACGAGGGCATCGAACCGGTGACGGTGGAGAACCTCTGATTCACCCGCCGCCGGCGGCCCCCGTGTCCACCGTCGCCGGGTCGGCCGGTGCCGCCGCCGTCCGCTTGGCCTGCGAGAGCCTGCGCTCCACGTACTCGGCCAGCCTGCCGAGACCGTAGTTGATGACGATGAAGATCAGCGCCACGATCGCGTAGGTCTGGATGGGGTTGTGCAGCGTCTGGATGATGATGTTCGCCGTCCGGACGAACTCCTCGTAGCTGATGATGAAGCCCAGTGAGGTGTCCTTGACGATCACCACGAGCTGGCTGATCAGCGCGGGCAGCATCACCCGGAACGCCTGCGGCAGCAGGATCGAGGAGAGCACCTGGCCCCGGGTCAGCCCCAGGGAGTAGCCCGCCTCGGCCTGACCACGCGGCAGCGACGCCACACCGGCCCGGATGATCTCGGCGATGATCACCGAGTTGTAGGCGGTGAGCCCGATGACCAGATACCACAGGATCGGCAGGTCCAGGCCCACCTCGGGCAACACCCTGGCCGCGAAGAAGATCGCGATGACCACCGGGACGCCGCGCAGGAACTCGATCACACCGACGACCAGCCAGCGGTAGTACCGGTTCGCCGTGATGCGGCTCACGGCGAAGAGCGTGCCGATCACCAGCGAGAACACCAGCGTCAGCGCAGCGGCCACCAGCGTGGCGACCAGGGCCTGTCCGAGCAGCCGCCAGACGGCCAGGAAGCTCGGGTCGAAGGGGCTGACCAGGGGGCCCCACAGCGCGCCGGAGAACTGGCCCTGATTCGCCAGGCGGATGACCACGAGAGCGATCACCACCAGCACGATCACGCCGGCGACGCTGCTGGAGATCAGCGTACGGCGCCGGGTGACGGGACCAGGTGCGTCATAGAGGACCGACGTGCTCATCGCACTCCCTCGCTGCGCTCGGTCGCCGCTTCGCGCAGGCGCTGCGTTGATGATTCGCTCGCAGGCTCGCTCATCGGGCCACCGCCACCTTGCGCTCGAGGACGCCCAGCAGGATGCCGCCGGGGATGGTCAGCAGCAGGTAGCCCAGGAGCACGCCGGTCAGGACGCCCGCCGCGGCGTAGCCCTGCGCCGAGGTGAGCTGGATCCCCTGGGCGAACAGGTCGCCCCCGACACCGAACGCACCCACGATCGCCGAGTTCTTGATCATTGCGATGATCACGCTGCCGAGCGGGGGCACGACGGTCCGCAGCGCCTGGGGCAGCACGATCAGCGAGAGCGACTGGCTGAAGGTCAACCCGATGGCGCGCGCCGCCTCGGCCTGCCCGGCCGAGACCGAGTTGATGCCGCTGCGAACGGCCTCGCAGACGAAGGCCGCCGTGTAGCAGGTCAGCCCGATGACGCCGAAGTAGAAGTAGGACCCGTTGACCCCCAGCTCGGGCAGGCCGAACGCCACAGCGAAGAGGACGACGGCCAGCGGGGTGTTGCGGAAGACCGTGACCCAGGCCGAGCCGACCGCCCGCAGCGGAGGTACCGGTGAGACACGGAAGCCGGCCAGGATCGTGCCCAGGACGAGGGCACCGACCGCGGAGAACAGGCAGATGCGCAGCGTCTGGAGGAAACCCTGCGCGTAGAGCGGAAAATGCTCGACGATGACGCCCACAACACCCCTTTCGCACCGAGGAACGGAACCGGGGTGCGGACCGGTCCGGTCAGCACCCCGGTGCCGGCGAGATCAGCTGCAGGCAGCGACTGCGGGCAGCGGCGGAACCTCGGGGCTGACCTTCCCGACCGTCGAGTCCCACGCAGCCTTGTAGCTGCCGTCGGCCTCCGCCTCCTTGAGCGTCTGGTTGATGAAGTTGCAGAAGGCGACATCGCCCTTCTTGATGCCGATGCCGTAAGGCTCCTCGGTGAACTTCTTGTTCACGAGCTTGAACGCCCCGTTCGAGTTCTCGATCAGGCCGGTGAGGATGACGTTGTCGGTGGTGACGACGTCGACCTGGCCGGTGCGCAGGGCGTCGGCGCACTTCGAGTACACGTCGAACAGTGTGAGGTTCGCCGGGTCGATGTACTTCTTGATGTTCTCCGACGGCGTCGAGCCGGCTACAGAGCAGACCTTGGCGTTCGCACCGCGCAGGGAGTCGGGACCGGTGATGGTGGTGTTGTCGCTCTTGACCATCAGGTCCTGGCCCGCGACGTAGTACGGGCCGGCGAAGCTGACCCGCTCCTTGCGCTTGGCGTTGATCGTGTAGGTGGCGGCGACCATGTCGACGCGGCCCTGCTCGATCACCTCCTCACGCACGGCGGACGGCGCCTCCGTGTAGGTGATCTTGTCGGCGGGGATGCCCAGCTTCGCAGCGATGATCTTGGCGATCTCGACGTCGAAGCCCGCCGGCTTGCCGTCGAGACCCTTCAGGCCGAACAGCGGCTGGTCGAACTTGGTGCCCAGTCGCAGCGTTTGGGCCTTGTTGAGCGTGTCCATCGTGCTGCCGGCCGGGAAGGACGCGCCCTGGGCGACGGACGGTGCAGCACCCGAGGAACCTAGCGATGACGACTGGCCACCACAGGCTGTGGCGGCGATCACCACGGTCGCCGCGACAGCGGCGATCCGGGTGAGGTGAGAGAGACGCATGGTGGTGCGGGTCCTTCCGTCGGTGCGGGAAAACGGGGCCGGTGCGGTCGCGGCGAGCAGGTCGTCAGTGCGTGAGGATCTTGCCGAGGAAGTCCTTGGCTCGGTCCGAGGTGGGGTTGGAGAAGAACGTCTCCGGGCTCGCGTCCTCGACGATCTCGCCGTCGGACATGAACACCACCCGGTGGGCGGCCCGGCGGGCGAAGCCCATCTCGTGGGTCACCACGAGCATGGTCATGCCCTCCCCGGCCAATGTGGTCATCACGTCGAGGACCTCTTGGACCATCTCGGGGTCGAGGGCGGAGGTCGGCTCGTCGAAGAGCATCACCTTCGGCTTCATCGCCAGTGCTCGGGCGATCGCGGCGCGCTGCTGTTGGCCGCCGGAGAGCTGGGCCGGGTACTTGTCCTTCTGGTTCGCGATCCCCACCCGCTCCAGGAGTGCGAGACCGTCCTTCTCGGCGACGGCCTTGCCTACCTTGCGCACCTTGAGCGGTCCGAGCGTGACGTTCTCGAGGATCGTCTTGTGCGCGAACAGGTTGAAGCTCTGGAACACCATGCCGACGTCGGCGCGCAGCCCCGCGAGGGCCTTGCCCTCCTCGGGCAAACGCTTACCATCGACCTCGATGATGCCGCTGTCGATCGGCTCGAGCCGGTTGATCGTCCGGCAGAGCGTGGACTTGCCGGACCCCGACGGGCCCAGCACCACCACGACCTGGCCGCTCTCGACCTCGAGGTTGATGTCGCGCAGGACGTGCAGCTCGCCGAAGTGCTTGTCGACGGACGCCATCCGGATCATGGAAGTGGTGGTCATCGGGGGCCTCCGTGCATGGCGGGACGCTAGGACGAATCGGACGCCTCAGTCCAGCACCTTGAGCAACCCATAGGGTTTCGCTCCGATAACGCTCGGCATGGAGGCATGAGGACGTGCACATCCTTCTGGTGGAGGACGATGACCGCATCGTGGCCGCGCTGCGCCCGGCACTGCACCGGAACGGGATGACCACGACGCGGCTCTCACGCGGACGTGGAGCCGTCGACCACCTCGCCGGCGTCGACGTGGTGCTGCTCGACCTCGGCCTCCCCGATATCGACGGCGTCGACGTCTGCCGGGCGATCCGGGAGGTCAGCGAGGTGCCGGTGATCGTGGTGTCGGCGCGCGGCGAGGTCGACGACCGCATCCTCGGCCTGCACTCCGGCGCCGACGACTACCTCGTCAAGCCCTACGACATCGGCGAGCTGGTGGCGCGCGTGCACGCGGTGTACCGGCGACGCCGGGTGGTGTCGTCGGCCGGACCGGAGGACGTGGTGGTGGTCGACGAGGTCAGCGTCGACCTGCACCGCCACTCCGTCACGGTCGGGGGCAGGCCGGTCAACCTCACCAGGAAGGAGTTCCAGGTGCTCGCGCTGCTCGCCAGCTCAGGGGGAGCGGTGTGCACACGCAGCCGGATCGTGGCGGAGGTGTGGGGCCGGTCCTGGGCAGGCGCCAACCGCACACTCGACGTGCACGTGGCCACGCTGCGCACCAAACTCGGCCGCGCCGACCTCGTGCAGACCGTCAGGGGCGTCGGCTACCGGCTCGGTGTGCCCGAGACCGCCCTTCCCGACAGCGGCGACTCCGACAGCGGTGCGGTCTAGTAGTGCGCACGCGGCTGCTGGTGATCGTGCTGTTCCTGGTCGGCCTGCTGGCTGCCGGGCTCGGCGTGCCGCTGGCACTGACCATCGCGCAGGCGAACCAGCTCGGACTGTTCACCGACCGGCTGACGGACACGATCTTCTACGCGTCGCTCGCCGCGCGCCCGATCACCGAAGCGGACACGACGGGGCTGGAGGCCGAGCTGGCCCGCTACGACGCGGTCTACGGCGTGGCGGTGATGGTGGTGGACCGCAACGGGCAACTGAT
>JAODNO010000594.1 GCA_025465235.1 Pseudonocardia sp. | reverse complement strand
GGCGTTTGACGGCGCCGGACAGGACGACCAGGTACCTCCCCATGGGAATGGGCCGGGGAATGAGCTGGCGGCAACCGGAGAGGTCATGGGCAGTTCAAGCAACCCCGCGTGCAGGCAGAGATGCTGGTGGCGACGCAAGTCAGCGGTCTAGCGAACCTTCCTAAACCGTGCGTCGCAGGTTCGAATCCTGCCGGGGGCACCACGACTGCACGAGACCCCTCCTTCCCGCTCAAGATCACAGCAGTGATGTAGAGGATGGCACCCGGCACCGACACGGCACCACGGGTGCGTCTGGTACACGACGGCCTTCACGAGCGTCGACTCGTCGAACGGGTTGGCCAGCCGGATGTTCGAACTCGCCCAGCAGGCCTCGAACGCTGACGTGCGGCGGCGGGGACCAGGATCCGCTGATCGGCGGGGACTTGTTGGGCGCATCGGGACGGCGCGCCGGTCACTGCGCACCGATCGTGACCGCCGCTGCTGCTGCGGCACCGCGTATCGACGGCAGCTGAATCCCGCCGCGGCAGATGAGTTCCGCGCCGACTCCCGGTCTCCCCACCGACAGTTCCGGCAAGCACGCGAGGATGAGCACATGACCGCACCAACCTGGACCAGCGACGCGTCGGGGACCGGCCAGTACGCCGAGGTCAACGGCCTGAACATGTACTTCGAGTCGCACGGGAGCGGGCGGCCGATGATCCTGCTGCACGGGGGGCTGGGATCGGGTGAGATGTTCGGGCCGATACTGACCCAGTTCGCCGAGGACCACCGGGTGATCCTTCCCGACCTGCAGGGGCACGGACGCACGGCCGACATCGACCGCCCGCTCGACGTGCGGCTGATGGCCGACGACATCGCCGCGCTGATCGAGCACCTCGGGCTGGACCGGCCCGACGTCGTGGGCTACTCGCTCGGCGGCGGTGTCGCGCTGCAGACCGCGGTGCGGCACCCGGCGGCGCTCCGCAGGCTGGTCGCGGTCTCGGCCAACACCCGGTCGGACGCCATCTACCCGGAGATGCGCGAGCAGCAGGGTCAGGTGAGCGCGGCAGCGGCCGAGTTCATGAAGGAGACGCCGATGTACGAGCTCTACCAGCGAGTGGCGCCGCGCCCGGAGGACTTCCCACGGCTGCTGGACAAGATCGGCGAGTCGATGTCGCACGGGTTCGACTTCGACGACGACGTCCGCGGCCTCCAGGTCCCGACCCTGATCATGGCCGGCGACGCCGACATGGCGCCACCGAGCCACTACGTCGAGGTGTTCGGCCTGCTCGACGGCGGTCTCCGTGACGGTGGCTGGACGGGTGAAGGCCGCCCGAAGGGTGGTCATGCGCTCTCGATCCTGCCCGGGCTCACCCACTACGACATCGTGGACTCACCGCTGTTCGCCGCGACTGCCCTGGCGTTCCTCGACGCCGAGTGAGGATCGCCGCGGGAGGCCCCCGGAGCGGCCGCCCGGCGATCTCGCGTCCGGACGGGCTTGATCGGTGCGTGCGGCATCATCGGCTTGGTCGCCCACCACTCCGGCGCTCGGTTCGAAGCCCATCACCTCGCCGCGTTCTCTTTCGAACCGTCACCGCTGCACGACGCGCTCGCCGCCGCTGATCTCACGACCGGTCCAGGTGGTGAAGGTCTGCGCTACGCCGAACGCATCGCCGAGATCCTCGACCGCTATCCGATCGATGACCCCGTGCACCGGACCTGGCGCCTCGCCGGCCCGATCATGGCCGAATCCGTCACCTGCACCCAGGTACGCGCCGCCACCGCTTCGAACCGAGACCTGGCCGAGTGAGCTTCGGAGTTCGCCCACCCGCCGGTGGGGCGAATGGGCCAATTCCTCCGCGTGTCCCCACCGCAGCCGCTGCCGGAGTTCTCGCCGAGCGGCCGTTCGAACCCCTCGGTATGAACGACACCGGCTTCGAGGTCCCGGTGACGAAGCGGGACCGCTTCACCAGCTACTACCGGCGCGATCCCGCGGGCGTCGTCCTGGAACTGGCCTACGCCCCCGACGGGCAGTGGAGCCACCTGCCGGTGTTCCCGGCCGGATCCGGCGGCCTGGCCGCAACCGTGGACGACTGGCACCGATTCGCCCGGATGCTCCTCGTCGGCGGGACTGTCGATGCTCGTCGGGTGCTGTCGTCGGAGTCGGTGCAGCAGATGACGACCAACCATCTAACCCCGTCGCAGCGCGAGATCGGCGCGCTGTTCCTCGAAGGCCAGGGCTGGGGCTTCGGCGGCTCGGTCGACGTCGAGATCGTCGAGCCGTGGAACGTGCCGGGGCGCTACGGCTGGGTCGGGGCACCGGGACCTCGGCACACGTCGTGCCGTCCCGGGGGACGGTCGCGATCCTGCTCACCCAGGTCACCGCAGACAGTCCCGTCCCGCCCGCGCTGATGCGCGACTTCTGGCCACCAGGTGAGGCATGCTGGACGTGGACGAACGTGCTGGGGACCGATCCGAGCCGGGTCGGGATCGCCCCACGGCCATGGCCCACCCGCCCTCCCCCACTGGCGGGGGAACCGGCGGTGGCGAGCATCGGGCGCACCGCCCGTCGGCGGTGCCTGACCGCGGGATTGGCAGCGAGTTCCATCTCGCGGATGCGGTCCCTCATCGCCGCGTTCGGCGTCACGAGAAATGACAGCGAGCTGTGCGGGCACCCGAGCGCGAGCACAGGGCCTGACGTTCAGAGGCTCGGGAGCACGCCCATCGCTGTCAGCGCTGCAGGTGCGGCGACCAGCAGCGCACCGAGCACAAGCGGCGCGCCGAGGACCCCGAGCACCGCCTGGCTCCGCCTGGCGTGCGTGCGGCGCGAGTAGGACACGGCGAGCGCCGTATCCGACCGCACCGGCCAGGAAGAACACGATGTAGGCCAGCGAACGCGGCTCGATCCCGCCCGGGTCGGAGAGCAACCGGCCGACCAGCTCGACGACGTTGCCCGCCGAGTAGCACTACCTCACCGAGACCGTTCGTTCCCCAGGGCCACGGGCACCACCGACCGGTGCCGACCGCTCAGTTGCAAACCCCTTGCAGTGTCGTATCGAAGGCCACGGACGAAATGTTGGTGTTCGGGGGTGCGCGGTGCGGATTCTGGGGCCGCGGTGGACTACTGGGGGCTGTGTGCTGCGACGTGGCGGCCGGTAGTAGGGGCCCGGTCGTCGTGGGCTGCGGGGGTGACGGTGGAGAGCCTGTTGGTGGCCGGTGTCGGGTCGTGGGCTGACGCGCTGGCTGTGCGGGGTGGCGCGGTTTGGGGTGGGTTGGCCCGGCCGAGGGTTTTGAC
>JAODNO010000591.1 GCA_025465235.1 Pseudonocardia sp. | reverse complement strand
CCGTCCAACGCGATCACCCTGTCCTGCGGATCACGAACCAGCGGGTTCACCTCGACGAGGGTCGCGTCCTCGGAGACGAACGTCTCCCACAGCTTCACGATCACGTCGGCGGCCTCGTCGGCCACCGCCGCCGGGATCTTCGCCTGAGCCACGATCTCGGCAGCTTTCGCCTTGTCCACGCCGGCGATCGCGTCGATCGGTACCTTCGCGAGCGCCTCGGGCCGCTCCACGGCGAGCTGCTCGATCTCCATGCCGCCCTCGGCCGACGCCATCGCCAGGAAGGTGCGGTTGGACCGGTCGAGCAGGAAGGAGACGTAATATTCCTGCGCGATCTGTGAGGCCTCGGCCACCAGCACGCGGTGCACCGTGTGGCCCTTGATGTCCATGCCCAGGATCGCTGCGGCCTTCTCCTTGGCCTCGTCGGGCGTCGTCGCGAGCTTGACGCCGCCCGCCTTGCCCCGCCCGCCCGTCTTCACCTGCGCCTTGACGACGACGGCGCCCCCGATGTCGCGGGCCACGGCCTCGGCCTCCTCGGCCGTGACCGCGACGGCTCCGCGGGACACCGGCACTCCGTGGGCATCGAACAAGTCCTTCGCCTGGTGCTCGTAGAGGTCCACGCTGCGGCATCTCCTGTCTGACGACAACGTCAAGATCTGGTCGACTGTATGCAGTATGGAGCGAATTTGTCCAGAACTCTTGTGCTGCAGCTCACAACAACGCATCATCGTGCATACAGTATGGAGGGAGTCGCCATGGGTGAGTCGGATCGCAGTGTTGCCTTCCAGGAGGTCCGCGACTGGTACGGCCGCAGCTACCGCGTCGGGGAGGACCCGATGGACCTCATCGGGCGTCCGCGCTCATCGGTGCTCCGAAAGGCGTGGGTCCCGATGGCAGCCGTGGGAGTGCTGCAGTACGGCTACGGAGCTGCGGTCCCGGCCCTCATGGCGCGCAACGGGTGGGGTCTTCCCGGCGCCTTCTGGCTGCTCGCGGTGTGGACCGTCTTCCAGGCAGGAGTGGGTTTCCCGACCGCCTACCTGCGTGAGCGCCGTCGCCTCGGGCCCCGCGCCGTCATGATCACTGGCGCCGCGCTCAGTGCGCTGGGCCTTGTCTCCCTCGCGCACACCACGAGCCTGTTCGGGGCGTTGTTGGGCTACTCCGTGCTGGGAGGCATCGGCGCCGGGCTTGTCTACGCGGCGTGCACCTCCACAGTGGCGAAGTGGTACCCCGAACGCATGGCCGGGCGGGTCAGCAGGGTGACCGGGGCGTTCGCGTACGGCTCCGTGCCCTTCATCGTCGCCGCCGTCATCGGGCTCGACGCCTCCAACCTCGCCCTGGTCTTCGACGTAGCCGCGGTGGTTCTCTTCCTGCTGGTAGCTGGCACCGGGATGTACTTCCGCGACCCGCCGGCGCGCTGGTGGCCCGCCGACGTCGATCCGCGGGCGTGGGGTCTCGGGCGGTCCGGGAACCCCGGGCGGCGGAAGAACCCCCCGGCGGTCCGCGAGTACTCGGCCCGGCAGGCGATGCGCACCCGGGTCATGCCGGTCATGTACGCGATCCTGATCGGCGCCGGGTCCGTCTCGTTGTTCAACGCCGCGTTCGTGGTGGTCTTCGCCACCGGCTTCGCCGGAGGCGCGGGCGTGATCGCACTCGCCGCCGGCGTGCTCGCCGGGGTGAACGGTGCGGGGAGGGCCGTGTCCGTCGGCATCTCCGACCGGGTCGGACGCTGCGCGACGCTGAACGTCGTGCTGCTGGTGCAGGCGATGGCACAGTTGCTCTTCGCGCTGTCCGCCATCACGGGTTCGATGGTCGCGATGGTCGTCGCTGCGGCACTGGCCGGTCTGGGCGGCGGCGGTTTCTACCCGCTGTTCGCCAGCATCGCGAGGGAGTACTTCGGGGAGCAGAGCGCACTTGAGGTGCACGGCGTCGTCTACAGCGCCAAGGCCGGGGGAGGCCTGCTCGGAGTGGGTCTGGCCGCACTCGCCGTGACGTCGTGGGGCTTCGCTGCCACGTTCCTCGTCGCAGCGTTCGTGTCACTCGGTTCGGCGTGGGCCACGGGAGCGCTGCAGCGCCCAGGCCTGCCGAGCACCCTGCCGTTGGGGCGGGTGTCGAAGAGCCGATCAGTTCCCTCGCACTACGCAACCTGACGCCACCATCCCTGGGCGGCTCCGTGCGGGAGCCGCCCAGGGATGGAACCCAGGCCCGCGAGCGATCAGGAGGCGCGGGAGTAAGGGCCTTCGTGCTGCGCCGGCCTCGTCGAGGTCCGGATCGGCTGGACGTCTGCCCCGCGGGCCCGCTGGGCCTGCAGTGCGGCGGCCAGCCCGAGCCCGAGTGCCCGGCCATCGGCGTTGAAGCCGCGCGGCATCGTGGACAGGGAGTGCAGAACCTTGCGGAGCGTTCGCATTCTCATCACCTCCGTGACAGGTCTTCCCGTTCTGCGGTCCGGTAATGCGGCCGGCCGCAGCTGCGCCGTCGGATCGGCGAGGTAGAACCAGGTACCGCGCAGCAATGCGCGTCGCGCAGCGATGCACGTGATGGGGGTATCCCCGTGGCTCGATCAGAGCGCGGGGCGTGGCGAAGCTCGGCGTCGACGGATGACACGGCAGTCGTCGACCGAAGGCCCGTCGACAACGACGGGAAAGGGTGGGGCGCGGTTGGGTCTAGGGCTGGCGGGCCGTGACCGGACGCGCTGGTCCCCCGGCGTCGGCGCCGGGCTTGTCGAGGTCCTGCTGCTCGAGGTACGAGAGGCGCGTGTGCTCGGTGTGCGCGTGCATCACCTCGGCGGCCCGATCCCCATCGCCTGCGGCGATCGCGTCGATCAGGGCCGAGTGCTCCGTCCAGCTCTGGGCGCCACGGTGCCGGGCCACCGGCGTGTAGTACCAGCGCACCCTCCGGTCGACCTGGCTCGCGAGCTCGACCAGTACGTCGTTGCAGGAAAGCCCCATCACGGTGGCATGGAGCTGGGCGTTGAGGGTGACCATGGTGCCCACGTCCTCGGCCTCCAGTGCCGCGTGGCCCTGGCGGCACAGCTCCCGCATGTGCTCGACCCCGGCCTGGGTGGCGTGCTGCGCGGCCAGCCGTGCCGACTCCGTCTCCAGCAGCCTGCGTACCGCGAGCAGCTGGTCGGCCTCCTCGACCGTGGGCGTGTGGACGTACGCCCCGAGCCCGGGCCGGAGATCCACCCAGCCGTCGTTCTTGAGCCACTGGAGCGCCTCGCGCACCGGCTGGCGGGAGACGCCCAGCATCACTGCGAGCTCGCTCTCCACCAGGTGCTGCCCCGGCTGGAGGTTCCGACTGACGATCATGTCCAGAATCGCGTTGTAGACGCTCTCGCGGAGCGGAACCGGCCGGGCGATTCGGCGCGCGCCAGCGGGATCGTTCTGCGTTTCGGACAGTGCCATCGTGGACTCCAGGTGGGACGGTGGGTCGGTCCGGCTCCCTTCCGGGGGCACTCCTGTCTGGTCGACTGCCCACAGCATACAAAGTGCCGTGCCACTTTGTCGCAGGTACCGGCGGTGAAGCCGCTCACGTGGTCCGCCCGATCTGTCCGATGGGGGACGAGCGCGTCTCGCCGGCCCCAATCCTGCGGCATGCTGACCGCGTGGCCGATGGCGACCTGCCGGTGCGCGGATCACTGGTGCTGCCCGAACGGGAGCTGCACTGGCGGTTCTCCCGTGCGTCCGGCCCCGGCGGACAGGGTGTGAACACCACCGACTCGCGAGTGGAGCTGTGGTTCGACCTCGCGGGGTCTCCTTCGGTGCCGGAGCCGCTCCGGGAACGGGCGCTGACCAGGCTCTCGGCACGGCTCGTCGACGGCGTGCTGACGGTGGTGGCGTCCGAACAGCGCAGTCAGCTGCGCAACCGGCAGACCGCCCGCGAGCGGATGGCAGAGATCCTCCGGGCGGCGACGGCGGCCGACCCGCCGAGGCGCAGGCCCACGCGGCCTTCGGCCGGGGCGAAGCGGCGGCGTCTCGACGCGAAGACTCGACGCGGGGCGATCAAGCGGCTGCGCGGTCGGCCGGAGGACTGATGTTGTGCGCCCCGGTTCGGACCGCGCCGCGGCGGGCCGTCGGCCGCTGCCGCCCCCTTCGACGATCGGTCTGCTGCTGGACCGCCCGGCCATGCATGCCTGCGGCATCGGCGGGACGGATTCGACCCGACCGGTTGAGCCGCGGCGCGCCCGCGCTCCTGATCGGGCAACGGCCCCCTGACCGTGGAAGGATGGCCACCCGATCACCGACAAGCCGAGCAGCACGTGCAGGAGGACCGCGGTGGCCAGCCCGACCAGCTCCAGCGGCGCGGAGGTTCCGCCCGTGCTGCCCTCGATCCCGCTCTCGCGCGAGCCGGCCAGGTCACTGGAGGAGCAGTCGATCGGCAGTCTCGTCCGCGAGGCCAGCGAGCAGGTATCCACGCTGGTACGGGCCGAGGTCGAACTGGCCCGCGCCGAGATGACGGCCGAGGTGAAGAAGGGCCTTCAGGGCAGCGTCTTCTTCATCGTGGCGCTGACGATCCTGCTGTTCAGCCTGTTCTTCGCGTTCTTCGCGCTCGGTGAGTTGCTCGCGCTCTGGCTCAACCGGGCTGCCTCCTTCGCGATCGTCTTCGGGATCATGCTGGTCGTCGCCGGGCTCTTCGGGCTGCTCGGCTACCTGCGCGTGCGGCGGATCCGCAAGCCGGAGCGCACGATCTCCAGCCTCAAGGAGTCGGTGGAGGTCCTGTCGCACCGTGGTCGCGGCGAACCCCGCGGTACAGCGCCACACGAGCTCAACGGCCGGCCCGCTTCCTCCGCACGCTGACCGGAGTGCGTAGGGCCGCGCCGGATCCGTCGTCGGTCCGCCTGCCCGGACCCTGGACGCACCGCGCGGTGTCGGCGAACGGCATCCGCCTGCACGTCGCCGAGTGCGACGGAGGTGGTCCGCTGGTCGTTCTGCTGCACGGGTTCCCGGAGTTCTGGTGGTCGTGGCGCCACCAGCTCAGCGACCTCGCGGAACAGGGCTTCCGGGCCGTCGCCGTCGACCTCCGCGGCTACGGCGACTCCGACAAGCCTCCGCGCGGGTACGACCTGTGGACCCTCGCCGGTGACGTCGCCGGACTCATCCGCGCGCTGGGGGAGTCGCGCGCACACGTGGTCGGACACGACTGGGGTGGGCTCATCGCTTGGACGGTCGCGGCGCTGCACCCGCGGCTCGTGCGGTCGCTGGCCGTGATCGCTGCTCCGCATCCGCTGGCGGTGCGCGCCGCAGTCCTGCGCGACCCGCGCGGCCAGGGTCGGGCGACTGTGGGCTACGCCCTCGGCTTCCAGGTGCCCCGGTGGCCGGAGCGCTCACTACGGGCCGACGACGGCGCACGCGTCGAGCGGATCATGCGCGCCTGGGCCGGACCGGCCTGGGCGGCGTCGAGCGACTTCGCGGACGCGGTGGCGTGCTACCGGCGAGCGATCCAGGTGCCCGGGGTTGTGCACTGTGCGCTGGAGTACTACCGCTGGGCCATGCGGTCCCAGTTCCGTGCTGAGGGGCCGCGCTTCGCTGCTGCCGTGTCCCGGCCGTCCGCGGTTCCGGTACTGCAGGTTCACGGCGCGCTGGATCCGTGCCTGCTCGTCAGCACGGCGGTGGCGTCACAGCGCTGGATCGGCGGGAACCACCGGCGCGAGGTCCTGCCCGCGACCGGCCACTTCCCGCACCAGGAGCTGCCGGCGGAGACGAGCGCGCTGATCGCCGGCTTCCTGTCCTCCTGAAGGCGGAAGGGGGGCGCCTCGCGGGCGGGAAACGGGCGACTCGCGGGCGGGGATTGGGCGACTCGCGGGCGGGAACGGGCGACTCGCGGGTGGGCGGGGTGGGTTACTGGGCCTCGCGGGCGGCAACTGCGGTGTCCGGGTTGTCGGCGAAGACGCCGTCGACGCCTGCGGCGAAGAACGCCGCGTACTCGGCGAACACGTTGCCGTAGTCGACGGCCGACCCTGTGGTTCGCAGGTTCGCGGGGAGGAAATGGTTCTCGTTGCGGAACGTGTACGGGTGCACCAGCAGGTTCACCGCGTGCGCGTACCCGACGAGGGGAGTGGGTGCGCCGAGCGTGCCGTCGGCGTTGCGCGCCACGACCATGTTCTTGTCCGGTCCGATGGCGTCGGCGTACGACGCGATGTCGGCGAGTCCCGCAGGCGTCGCGAGGTCGGCGTAGGTGCGCGGGTCGCCTGCTGCGGCGAGGTCGGCGGGGATGCCCTTCGCCTCGAGCAGCTGCACCAGTGGCACGTGCAGCTCGTCGTTGAGCTTCCGCAGGTTCGCCGTCTCGAAGGACTGCACGAACACCGGCGCGTCCGGCCGGTTGAGCCCCGCCCGGTCCAGCGTGGCGACGAGCGCGGGCTCCAGCGGCTTGCCGATCGAGGCGAAGTAGGTGGGGTGCTTGGTCTCCGGATAGACGCCGATCACGCGCCCGAGCTCCTCGGTCAGCCGCTCGCAGAGCTGGAGGACCTCATCGAACGTCGGGATCTCGAAGCGTCCGTCGTAGATCGTGTTCTCCTGCCGGATGGCCGGGATCCGTTCTTTGGCCCGCAGCGTCTTGAGCTCCGCGAGCGTGAAGTCCTCGGTGAACCAGCCGGTGTGCTCGACCCCGTCGATCGTCTTGGTGGTCCTCCGGTCGGCGAACTGCGGGCGGTTCGCAACATCGGTGGTGTCGCCGATCGCCGACTCGTGGCGGGCGACGAGCACTCCGTCGGAGGTACTGACGAGGTCGGGCTCGATGAAGTCGGCGCCCATCCTGGCTGCGAGCTCGTAGGAGGCGAGCGTGTGCTCCGGGCGGTAGCCCGATGCGCCGCGGTGGCCGATCACGAGCACACCCGCCCCTGCGTTCTCCCGGGGCTTTCCGCCGGCCCCGGAGGCACCCGTGGGGGCGGTGGTCAGGGCGGCGGCGGTGAAGGCTGCCACGGCGGCTCCTTGGATCGCGGACGGCACGTTGCCTACCTTGCCCCGATCGAGGGAGCGCGCCGCGACCGGGAGGTGGCTGTTGCTGGTCCACCCGGTGAAACATGTGTTATCCGCAACCGTGACCGGCATCTGCGGGGGAACCACATGTGGCGACCGATACGATTCTGTTTCGTGCGCGTCCTCGTCGTGGGGTCCGGTGCTCGTGAGCACGCCATCGTCCTCGCCATGGCGCAGGACCCGGAAGTCACCGCGCTGGCCTGCGCGCCGGGAAACGCGGGCACGGCGGCGGTGGCCGAGCAGCGTGGGCTCGACGTGCTGGATCCGGTAGCGGCAGCGGAACTTGCGGTGGACTGGAAGGCCGATCTGGTCGTCGTCGGGCCCGAGGGGCCCCTCGTCGCCGGCGTCGCCGATGCCGTCCGTGCTGCGGGGATCGCGTGTTTCGGTCCGAGTGCAGAAGCCGCGCGCATCGAGGGCTCCAAGAGCTTCGCGAAGGACGTCATGGCGGCGGCCGGGGTGCCCACCGCGACGTCCGAGATCGTCGACAACCCGGCCCACCTCGACGCAGCGCTCTCCCGCTTCGCCCCGCCCTACGTCGTCAAGGACGACGGGTTGGCGGCAGGCAAGGGCGTGGTGGTGAGCTCCGACCTCGACGCGGCCCGCGCACACGCCCGCACGCTGCTCGACGACGGGCACCCCGTGCTGCTGGAGTCGTACCTGGAGGGCCCAGAGGTCTCGCTGTTCTGCCTCGTCGACGGGGAGACGGTGGTGCCGCTGCTGCCGGCTCAGGACTTCAAGCGCGTCGGCGACGACGACTGCGGTCCGAACACCGGCGGAATGGGCGCCTAC
>JAODNO010000582.1 GCA_025465235.1 Pseudonocardia sp. | reverse complement strand
CAGGTCGACGTAGACCTCGTCCTCGTTGAACTCCTGGGGAACGGTTATGACCGGCACGGTGGCCTCCTCATTTGCAGCAGAGCACTCGGCCGCTCAGCCGTACCGGCGCACCTCGTGGAAGAAGTTGTCGATGACGTGCAACTCGCCGGAGCGGACCACCTCGTCGTAGAGGTGATTTTCACTGGGTAAACCTCTGCGGTGCAGGGCCATTTCGAAAAGGGGAAGAAATGCACTCCGGGTACCCCATTCGCGACCGGACGCTTGTTCGCCACCAACCCAGTCACCGCCATCCCCAGGTGGCTCGTCCCATGAAACCCGCCCTGGAACGAGACGACGTCACCACGGCGGGTAGCCGTCTTGCGCAGGTTGATCTTCGCATCGACCGCGTTAGCTCCAGTAGGCCCACAGAAATGCACCCGGGTCCGGTCCCGCAGGCCGCCGGCAACATCGACAACCGCGCCTCGGCGAACGCATCCTTCGCCGGGGTCGGCAGACCATGCGAGAACGGACTGAGCTGATCAATTACCGCCCGCACTAGATCAGGATGGTTGTGCCCCAACGACAACACCCCGGCGCCTGCCAGGAAGTCGATGAACACGTTCCCGTCCACATCCCGCACGAAGCTCCCCGACGCCTCCTCCACCGCGGTCGGGATATGCCGCGGATACACCCGCGCCCTCGACTCACGACGAGCCTGACGATCAAGAAATTCAACAGACCGTGGCCCCGGCACATCCCCCACCACGCACGGCCGGGCAAACCCACCACGATGGTCGAGCAAGGTCATGATTCTTCCTCCTAGCAGGCCGGCGTTCGGCGAAGTGCGAGCCGCGCCGTTGGCCCATCCCCCGACGTCGACGCGAGAGCTGCGAATCCGAGTCCGGCCGAGGCGTTCTTGGAGAGCCATACCGAACTGGAGAGGTGCCGGAGTTATCGCAGGAAGGAACACGAATGTTTCTGGGTCTTACCGACTCACCCACACGCCGCGCACGCGCGGAAGTTACTGTGCCGGATGGCCCGCTCGCAGAGTCCGGACGAATTAAGATCGGCCGCTCGGCGACGTACCCGGGTGGTCGGGGACTCGACAAGTGGGCCAACCGAGGGAGAGGGCCGCAGCTCTCGGCGCATGTGAGGAGCTGGTTGAATGTGTATTTCAGGCCCGGCGCTGGCCGTCCTTGCCCCGTACGGAGTGCGCTCTCCACCCATTCGCCGGGCCATTAGGGGCCTCCGCAGCGCAGACGGCCCCCGGACACGACTGCGCCCGGCGGTCCGCTGGGGACCGCCGGGCGCAGGTTGGTGCGACAGTCAGCCGACGAGGCCGAGCCTCCGCAGCAGCCGGCGGATCGGCCCGCCGAGGGGCCGGTACGCGGCGCATCCGGTGGCTCCGCAGGCGCCGCAGTCGGTGCCTGGCCGATAGTGGTCGTGCGCGGCCCGCCCGTGACCACACGCACAAGGCTTGACCACGGTGCGCTGAGCCGGGTGAGCCGGCGGTGTGGTCGGCACGGGCAGCGCGCACTGAGCTGCGGACAGCTCTTCGCGCTGCGACGGGATGGCTGTGCTGAGGTCGGGGACCGTGGGCACGCCCGTGGGCGGGGTCAGGACGGACGAGCCCGCCGCGCGCCGATCGTCACCGCGCGAGCCTCCGCCAACCGGACGCTTCGATACCGCATCCCCCATGAGGGCCCTGCCCTTCATCAGCCGGTGACCCCGATGGGCCGTTGCCGCAGAGTACGCGGCAGACCACCCATTTGGGCATCACTAACTCTAGTGACTGACTCAAGGATACGGGGCCGTCGGTAATCAGCCGGTTAGAGCGACGAGCGGTGCGGGAGCTCCACCCGTCTCAGTGCACCCGACGGTGCCGGCCGCCCGCCTGGTCGGCGAGCATGCGCAGGCCGCTGAGCAGCCCGCCCAGCAGGTCGCTCTCCCGAAAGGAGGCCACCATGCTCATCACCGCGAGCTTCGCGCCTCGGTCGGGGAGCCGCATGCGCGCCCCGGCACCGCTCAGCACCTCGACGACGCGCTGCCCGGGGCTGACCGCCACCAGCACGGCCTCGCTCGAACCTTCAAGCTGGTCGTGCAGTTCCGCGACGCGAGCCGTCGGGTTGTCGCCCAGGTCGCCGAGGTAGACGCTGAACAGCAGCCCGGACTCGCGGCTGGCCAGGGTCAGCGCCTCGTCGAGGCGGCTGAGCTGCACCGGCGTGAACGGCTGGTCGGCACGGGACACCTCGTGGAAGACCTCGGCGGCCGATACCCGGCCGGAGGCCGTGACGACGGCTCCGACCGGCAGGTCCTCGCTCTCCCGAAGGGCGACGGCCGTGCCCGTACCGCCGTGGTCGGTCGTGCCTTCCGGATGGCTCTTCTCACCAGCTGCCACGAGCACCTCCTCGGTCAAGGTTGCTGTGTGCTCCGCTGTCGTCCACCGGCGGCAGCTGCGCACCCTGCGGGTTGGCCGTCCACCACATCGGCGGGTGCGTCCATGGCTGGCCTGCCCGGTACCGAGGGCGGCGGGCCATCCGGGGACCGACGACCAGCAGCGCGATGAGCAGGTACAACGCGACCGGCGGCACCACGAAGTACAGGATCGTCTCCAGCACGCTCACGAGGGAGAAGGTAGCTCACCAGGTGGAGGGCCTCCGAGCGCGCCCCACCTGTACGTCGCCCCGGCGTAGCGTGCCTCAGCTGAACTGGCGCTCCAGGATCTCGTCCGCGCTGACCCACCGGCCGCCCGACGACTCGATGGCGGGCATCGCCTTCCGGACCTCCTCCAGGAGGTCCGGAACGAACAGCAGGACTGAGTCGGGCTCGGCCTCGACCAGATCCCGTGGTCCGATCACGGGGATGTCGGAGCCGGGGATGCGGCTACCCTGCTTGGCCACCGAGACATCGGCGACGGCGGCGAGCAGGTTCTTGCGAACGCCCGCGCTGTGCAGCAGCGGCACCGACCGCGAGGCGGCGCTGTACCCGTAGACCCGGCGGCCGCGCCGCTGCTCGGCCACGAGCCAGTCGTTGAGGCGGGAGCCACCGATCCGCACCACGTCGCCGAGTGCGGTGACGGCGGCCGGATCGAGCACGCCGGTGGCGATCTCCTGTTTGGTCAGCGTCTCGAGGTGTTCGGCAGGCTCCGCCCCGGTGCGGGCCGCCATGAGCACCGTGCCGCCGTAGAGCGGGAACCAGAACGCCGTGAAGGCGGTGAGGCCCACCTCAGCCATCATCGTCCGCATCACGGGCAGGGAGTAGTAGGCGAAGTGACCGTGCCGTACGGCGTTCCACTCCCCGTGCTCGAGTATCGAGGCGAGCGACTGGAACTGGACGAGGAGCAGGCCGCCCGGGACCACCGCCGCAGCACGCTCACGCATCGCGGCTGCCTGGTCGCGGGCGTGCATGAGGCCGAAACAGCAGTCGATGACCACATCGGCAGGCTCGCCCGCGTCGGCCGGCACGAGTCCGTTGTCGGCGAAGAGCGGCAGCCAGCTCCCGCCGTGCGGGCTGGGGAACTCGGCGACGGTCCCCTTGGTGGGCAGGACCTCGGACGTGACCAACCGCGCGACGGCGTCGGCCGCCTGCATGGTGAGCGCCTCGGGCTGCACGCCCTGCGGATCCTCCGGCACGTCCATGTCGTCGGCGAGCTGGGCGAGGCCGCACTCGCCGCACATCCACAACCGCAACGGAAAGACGGGATCGGGCTCCGGCGCGTCGAGACGTGGGAAGAGCTCGCTCGGCGGCTGGCTCCCGAGATCCATCACGACGGCCCCCCGGGCCGAGCGGCAGAACCGGCAGACATGGGCGTTCACGAGCGGCGCCCCGACTCCCTGAGGCGATAGCTACCGAAGAACAACTTGACCCTCATGAGTGAACCCCCCTCGACTTCACCTGCGGCCGGCCGACGGTACAGGTGTGGCGGCGTAACAACCCTCGCGGGTCGGACGAATGCCCCACCACTTGCGCCGGTACCGTTGCCGCTCCGTCGCTTTTGTGATCGAGCTCCCCCGATGCCCCAAGCCGTCATCGTCTGACGATCCAGTACGTCCGCCAGCAGGAGGATCTGTTGAGAGCAGTTCCGGTTCCCACGATCGCCGGTGCTTTCCTGTTCGAGCCCGCCCTCCATACCGACGCACGGGGCTTCTTCAGCCGCACCTTCGACCGGGACGTGGTGCGCTCGGTGGGGATCGAGCCCGACGCGTTCGTGCAGGACAGCCTCTCCCGGTCGAGGAAGGGCGTGGTGCGGGGAATGCACCTGCGCTCGGGAGCCGGCGAGGCGAAGCTCGTGCGCTGCTCGTACGGGCGGATCTTCGACGTGATCCTCGACCTGCGGCCCGACTCGCCGACGTTTCGCAACCACGAGTGCATCGAGCTGTCCGGGGAGTCGCAGGTGACGGTCTACATCCCCGCCGGCTGCGCCCACGGCTTCCAGGCGCTCACCGAGCCAGCTGACGTGTCCTACCGGATCGACAGGGCACACGACCCGGCGGAGGACATCACGATCGCCATCGACGACCCCGAACTGGCCATCCCCTGGCCGCTCCCCATCACCCTGACGTCGACGCGGGACAGAGAAGCAGCATCGCTGGCCGCGGCCATGGGTCCCCTGACATGACAATTATCGATCCGACGCTTCCCCTGTCCAAGCACCTCAACGCGCGCCTGCACACCGTGGTTCCCGGCGGCGCGCACACCTACGCCAAGGGCGACGACCAATACCCTGCGGACCTGGCCCCGATCATTTCCCACGGCCGCGGGGCCCACGTCTGGGACGTCGACGGCAACGAATACATCGAGTACGGCTCGGGGCTTCGGTCGGTCAGCCTCGGGCACGCCCACCCGCGCGTGGTGGAGGCCGTGCGCCGGGAGCTCGACCGTGGCACCAACTTCGTGCGGCCGAGCGTCATCGAGCTCGAGGCGGCAGAGCGGTTCCTCGCGAGCGTCCCCACAGCCGAGATGGTGAAGTTCGCCAAGAACGGGTCCGACGCCACCACGGCCGCTGTCCGCCTGGCGCGGGCCGTGACCGGTCGCGGAATGGTCGGCATCTGCCGTGACCACCCGTTCTTCTCCACCGACGACTGGTTCATCCGAACCACGCCGATGTCCGCCGGCATCCCTGAGCAGCTCACGCTCGCCTTTCCCTACGGCGACCTCGACGCCACCGCCGAGCTGCTTGAGCAGCACGCCGGACAGGTCGCGTGCCTGATCCTCGAGGCTGCCACCCAGCAGGAGCCTCCTCCCGGGTATCTGGAGGGCATGCGCGCCCTCGCGGACCGGTACGGAGCCCTCCTGGTCTTCGACGAGATGATCACCGGGTTCCGCTGGTCCGAGGCGGGTGCCCAGGGGGTGTACGGCGTGGTCCCCGACCTGTCGACGTTCGGCAAGGCGCTGGGCAACGGCTTCGCCGTCTCGGCGCTGGCCGGGCGGCGGGACGTGATGGAGTGGGGTGGGCTGCGCCACGATCGTGACCGGGTCTTCCTCCTCTCCACCACCCACGGCGCGGAGACCCACTCGCTCGCGGCCGCTATCACGGTGATGGAGACCTACACGCAGGAGGGGATCGCGGCCCGGCTGCACGCACTCGGCGAGCGGCTCGCGGCTGGTGTCACCGATGCGGCGGCCGGGATGGGTGTGGCCGACCACGTCGTCGTCCGCGGCCGGGCGAGCAACCTCGTCTTCACCACCCTCGACGAGAACGGTCAGCCGTCACAGCCCTACCGCACTCTGTTCCTGCGTCAGCTCATGGCCGGGGGTGTCATCGGACCGTCCTTCGTGGTGAGTAGCGCTCTCACCGACGACGACATCGACCGCACGGTCGACGTGGTGTCCCAGGCGTGCGCGGTGTACCGCAAGGCGCTCGACGCGGGTGACCCGACTCCGTGGATGGGTGGCCGGCCGGTGAAGCCGGTGTTCCGCAGCCGCGTCTGACGCCGGGCTCAGCGTCGGTGCCGGGCGGGCCGTTCCTCGGGACGGCGGGGCCTCGGCACCACCGGAATCGCGGTGGTGGCGACATCGCCGGGGTCGACACGGGCGGCCCGGACCGGAATCGGTGTGATCGTGTGCCCGCGCAGCGCCCGGACGTCGACGAGCCGCGCGACCAGCACCTCGAGCAGCGGCCGGACGACATCGGCCTGCGCCGCCTCCACGGGCCGCCTCGCGTTGCCGAGCAGCTGCAGCCCCCCGTACCGCTCGTCCGCTGCGGCGAGTGGGACCACCAGCGAGCTGGTGAGCCCGCTCTCCGCGGCGGCTGCAGCGACCTCGGGCGGACCGATGCGGGTGAGGTCCGGGGTGAGCAGCGGCCGGCCGGACCTGATCACGCCGGGCAGCGGCCCGCTCCCGGCGCGCCGCTGCGCCTCGCCGATCCACCGGGCCTTCGCGTCTGTGGCGACCACGAGCGCGGGGGCGACATCGGGCGGCTCCGCAAGCATGATCACTGCTGCTGCTCCACCGGCGGAGATCGGCAACGCCGAGCACAGCTGCTGCAGAACGGCGGGTAGGTCGAGATCGGCCGCCGTCATGCGTCCTACGTGCAGGGCGAGCGACATCAGCGACGAGTCGACGTGCATGTTCTCCTCGGCCCGGCGGGTCGGGGAGCGAGCCGGGACCTAGTGAGCCGTCGTCACAGGACGACTGAACGTTACGAACACCCGCCCTGGAGGGGTGGTGGGTCGGGCCGGGGTGGTGGTCGCCCGAAGTCGGGTGGCCGGTCGTGGTCGGTCCGGGGGACCGCCCACCGACCGGTCGGGCTCGGGAGCGGGGTCGGGCTGGTCCCGCCCCCTGGCCACCGCCTTCTCATAGCGCCTACGCAACGCCCCCGGATCAATCGAGAACCCCACCCGGCGCAGCCGATCGCCAAGCTGCCCGGTGGTCAACCCCGGCGCCACCGACTTGACCTCGAGACAGTGGGCGAACCGTTACTCCTCGCGACGGGTGCTGGCGGCGCTGAGCCGGACGCGCGCGAGCACGCCGCGGTGATCGCTGCCCGCGACGTCGACCACCTCGAACCGGGTGGTCACCGTGCCGGCGGGGACGAACACGTGGTCGATCTGGATCCCCCGCCAGGGTGGGACGGACGAGGGGTAGGTCCCGAGCAGACCCCGTCCGGTGCCGGCCGCGGCGCTCCGGCACCCACGGACCGCAGCGCGGAGCGGCGAGTGATCGAGCGTGGCGTTGAAGTCGCCGGCGACGATCGGCGCCACGGGCGCGCGACACCACTGCTCGACCACGGCGAGGTCGCGCTGCCAGCGGGCCGCCCGGCGCCGGCTCATCGGTGCGGTGGTGTGCACCGCGAACAGAATCCGCGCGCCGAGGACCCCGCCCGTGGCCTCCAGGTGCCGCAACCGCATCCCGGATCCCGAGCGGACCCGCACGTCCCCGGCTCGCCGCGCCGCCAGCAGCGTCACGCTCTTGCCGTCCTTCGCCCCCGGTGGGGTCGAGACCCATGATTGGTAGCCCAGCGTTTCCACCAGCGGCATCAGCTTGTCCCGGAAGTCGGAGCCCGCTTCCGGGAGCACCACGAAGTCGGGGGCCTCGCGTGCGACGAGGGTGGCGAGCTCGCCGCTGTCGGCCCGGCCGTTGAGCACGTTGACGGTCAGGATCGTGAGGTCACCGGGAGCGGGCGCGGGAGCAGGCCTCCGGATCACGCGTCCGACAACAGCACCGGCACCCGCCAAGCCCACCGCTCCGACCAAGGCCGCCGCCAACCGGGAGCGGGGGCGTGTGGCGAGCAGCGCGGCAGCGGTCAGGGCCGACCCCGTGATGAGCGGGCGGAACGCGGCGACGCCGACGAACGGGAACCGGTGGTCGAGCCGGAGCCGGTCGGGAAGAACCATCGTGGCTGCCGCGCCACCCAGCGCTACCGCGATACCTAGGCGCCGACGAGCGGAGCGCGGGCGTCCTTCGGCCATGTCTTGCGTCCTTCCGGAGGGGAGCGTTGGAGGAACGGACGGGCGAATGCGCTGGTTCCTCGCCACGGCCGGACCGATGGTCAGGACGCGGCGCAGCGGCGGACGCGGTCGATCAGCAGGGCGCGGTCCTGCGCCCGGTCGACCTTGATCTCCTCGGACGTGCCCCCGGGGCGCGTGTAGGTCACCTTCAGGCTCCCGGTGTGCGGCCGCATCGCGATCCAGTCGTAGATCTTGCTGATCAACAGGGCCAGCATGCCACCGCTGGCGATGGCGACCGTCACCGTGTCCGCGACGGCACCCGTCTTTCCCTGGTCCGCCGGCAGCGACGTGACGTCGACGAGGCCCCGGAAATGCCCGGCACGGTTCAGCCACTCGCTGAGTGAATACGCGTCCGATTCGCCGGCGAGCCGGATCGTCGCCTGGGTCACCTGACCGTCAGGCATGGACACGCGAGAATAGGATGAAAGTGACACTCCGCACTGGACTCCTCGATGCTCGATACTGATCAAAGAGTTATTCATCCATCCCCACGTGTCTGTTACGAGGATCTCCAGTCGCTACGCTGTAACATCTGCGACGCCTGCGTGCGCCACGAGCACCCGTCCCGTCGACCTTGTCGGCGATCGTCACGAGCCGGCGCTGACGCTTCTCGCCTCCCGCGTCGCCCACTGCCGTCTGCAGAAGAGTCGGAACGCCTCCCCATCCGAGCCCCCACAGTGTCACCGCGACGTACACCAGTGGAGGGCTGGCGGCCACCACCGCGAGGACGATGGCCGCCACCGCGACCAGGACGGTGCCGGCGACGATGAGGGTCCGCAAGAACCGACGGTCGATATGGGCACCGACGATCCCGGTACTCACCATCGAGGCGACACCGAAGACCAACAGCACGAGAGTGACGGAGCCGCCCATACCGATCTTGGTCGACGAACGTGACGATGTAGGTGTAGAGGATCGTGTGGGCCAGCACGAAGACCAGGGTGACGAACAGGACCGGCGCCACGCCGGGGACGGCGAGGGTCCGCAGTAGCGGAGTTCGCTCGACGCGGCGCCGTCCGGGAGGTCCGGGACCGCCACGATCGCCCAGGAGATCGGCAAGCACGGTCATGACCGAGAACTGGAAAGTGCGCCGAGACCGCCGTGATCGTGTTGGCGACGGCGAATCCCGCCACCCCGGTAAGCAACAGGCGCTTGCGCCGCCACCCTGACGTGACCGCGGACAACGGGATCGCCGAAACCACGGTTCCGATCGCGTAGATCGTCACCAACTATCACATGCGCATCGGGAAGCTGTCGGAGCGCACGGACACGTCGCGCCGAATGTTGCGCTACTACGAGGTGCAGGGCCTGATCATCTCGGACCGCTGCGCGAACGGCTACCGCAATGACGATGAGCTCCTCGTGGACCGGGTACTGCAGATCAGAGG
>JAODNO010000581.1 GCA_025465235.1 Pseudonocardia sp. | reverse complement strand
GCCGCCGCCAGGACAGCCCGGCGCATCCGACTGTCGCAGCGCTGGTGCGAGCACAAGCCTCGCGGTGAGCACCTGCTGCTGTGGCGATCGCAGGTTTATCGCAGCGCACGCCCCCAGCGGCGAGCAGCAAGCGGTTGCGTGCAACCGACCAGGCTTCGATGGTGTTCCAGGTTCCGCACAGGTGGCCCAGGGGCCACAGCGGGCCCACGACCGAGCGGACCAGGAAAAGTGACACACGGATGACCAGGCGAGTAATTCCGACACGGCCGGGTTCCGGGGGGACGTCAGCCGGCGGTCCTACACGACGAATGCGGCCCTCGAACGCGTCCGCCGGCCCGGCCTCCCTTGAACCGACCACGCCGAATGGAAATTCTCCGGTCAAAGCTCACGTCGGCGCCGCCCGGGACGTCTTCGTGATGAGTCGCCCAGCAGAGGGCGACCGGACGTACTAGCACGCAAGGAAGGAATGCAGAGAGCATGACTACTGAGGACAACAAGGCCATCGTCGGACGCTGGTTCACCGAGTTCTGGGGCAAGGACTTCAACCCCGCCGTCATCGACGAGGTGGCCGCTCCCGACATCCGCTTCGAGTACTCACTCCACGCCCCCTGCCGAGGCCGAGACAAGGTCCGAGACTTCGCCACGAAGTTCCGAGCCGCGTTCCCCGACCTCAACTTCTGGGGCACCGCAGACCTGATCGCCGAGGGCGACTACGTCGTGGGCCAGTGGGAGGGCGGCGGGACCCAGAGCGGTGAGGCCTTCGACGACATGCCCGTCGGGTCGCTGCCTGCGGGCACCGGCAAGACAATGCGCTTCACCGGCATCACCATCCTCAAGGTCGAGAATGGCCTCATCACGGAGGAGCTCGGGCTCGACGACGGCGTGACCGTCCTGCAGCAGCTCGGCCTCATCAAGCCGGCCTGACCGCAAACGGCAGCACAGCTATGACTCCATCCGTCGTTCGCGATCACTACCGAGCCGGGCGAAGAGGGAGAACATGAGGCTCGATGACCGGTTCGAGAGTGCTCAGATGATGATGCCGGCTGTTGATTCCACTCCATCGCGCGACGTTTGAACCGGGCCACTGCAACTCCAAGGCAGGAGCGGCCCTGGGTCCGATGACAGCCTCCCGCGCCCAGACCTGGCGATCTACGTCGATGCATACCTCCGCCGAGCCGCATCGTCGCGGGCCGTGACGAGGACACGCGAGCCTCGTCGCGGCTCGCACCCAACCCGTTTCTTGTGCGCCACTTTGCGGGAGGAATCGCCATGAACCAGCCGTCGAGATGACCTCACTGAGTGCGCGTGGGGACCGTCTTGCGGGTGTGGCAGGCAAGCAACCCTTCGAGACCATCGTCTCTGCCCACGGCATGACCGTCCTGAGGGTCTGCCGAGCCGTGCTCGGCCCGGTGGATGCCGACGACGCCTGGGCAGAGACGTTCCTCTCGGCGATCCAGGCGTACCCGCAGCTACCAGCGGACGCCAACATCGAGGCATGGCTCGTGACGATCGCCCGCCGCAAGGCCATCGACGTCACCAGGGCGGCGGCTCGCCGTGCCGTCCCAGTGCCGGAAGTTCCGGACACTGTCGCACCGGCCAGGAATGGTGTTGACGACGACCTCGCCGACGCGCTGGCAGTTCTGCCCACCAAGCAAAGGCACGCCGTCGCCTACCACTACCTGGCCGATCTGTCCTACATCGACGTCGCCGACATCCTCGGCGGCAGCACCGATGCTGCCCGGCGCGCAGCCGCCGACGGCATCGCCAACCTTCGACGCATCTACCCGGGCGCTGCCACCGAGAAAGGAGGAGACCGGTGAACATCCACGACGACGACAGCACCTACGACCCAGTCGATCTCGCGGACGCCCTCCCCGACAGCCCCGACCACCTAGTCCGGCTGCGCAGTCGCCTGGCTGCAGCCGCCCAGCGGGACGGCATACTCGACGTCGCCTTCCGTGTCATCGACAGCCCGGTGGGACCGCTGTTGCTGGCCGCGACTGAGGCCGGGCTGGTCCGCGTCGCCTACGCCCGCGAGAACCACGACCAGGTGCTCCAGCTCCTGGCCGACCGGATCAGCCCACGCATCCTCAACGCCCCAGCGCGGCTCGACCTCGCTGCCCGCGAGCTTGACGAGTACTTCGAAGGCCACCGGCGCAGCTTCGACCTCCCCCTGGACTGGCGCCTGTCCACCGGATTCCGCCGCACCGTACTGAGCCACCTCGCGGACATCACCTACGGTCACACCGCGTCCTATGCGGCCGTCGCACGGCTCGCGGGCAGCCCGAAGGCGATGCGGGCCGTGGGCACGGCATGCGCCACCAACCCCCTTCCCGTCGTGGTGCCCTGCCATCGCGTCGTGCGCTCCGACGGCAAGATCGGCGGATATCTCGGGGGCGATCAGGCGAAAAGAACCCTGCTCACGATGGAGGCGGCATGTTGGCCCGCCAAGACCTGGACGTGACCTGGGAAGACAGCCGGCTCCTCGCAGCACCGCTGCGCACTGTCTGGCAGCTCCACACCGATATCAACTCGTGGCCCACCTGGAACGGAGAGGTTCTCGCCGCGCGGCTCGATGGCCCGCTCGCCGCCCCGAGCTCCTTTACCGCCACAACCGCTGCCGGCTGCTCGCAGATACGGATCTACGCCCTCGATGAAGAGCATCAGGTTCCCGGCGAGGTCAGCCAAATCGCAAGCCGCCTGCACGAGGCCGTCGAGCGCTGGCTCGACCAGCTCCAGCCCGAGGCCGAGTCCCCTACATCACCGAATGCCTGACCGCGACGTGTTCCAGCCGGACGACCGGTACGAAGCCCGGAGCCATCCGGCATGACCTGGTACGTGAGGTCGCTGCGATGCGGCTATTGGAGCGGCTGCATCGGGGTCTGGCGGGCTAACGGCGTGGTGGGCCAGGTATCGGGAACCACGACAAGGTGCCTGTGTCATCGGCCGAGATGCCCCGGCTCGGGTGCGGGCTCGGCAGCATTCCCCGGGCCCGCCAGCGAGACATCTACGAGACCTCGAGCATCAGTTGGTCGCCGGTCTTGTCTGGGCGCTCCAGGCCGAGCAGCGCCTGCTTGGCCTCCAGCCCGCCGGCGTAGCCGGTGAGCTTGCCGTTGGCGCCGAGTACGCGATGGCACGGAACGATGATCAGCACCGGGTTGCCGGCCAGCGCTCCACCGACACGGCGGGCGCCGTCCCCGGTGAGCCCGAGAGCGTCGGCGAGCTCACCGTAGGTGGTGGTCTCGCCGTGCCGGACGTGTTGGGCGAGCGTCTCGAGCACCATGCGGCGCTCGCCGTCAGCCCGCCCGAGGTCCACCGGGACGTCGAAGCGGGTGCGCAGGCCGGTGAAGTACTCGTCGAGCTCACGGCACGTCTGGTCCAGGACGGCGCAGGCCTGCGCCGATCCGCGGTCGCGGTAGCTGCCCTGGATCGGGCGACGGCTGTTGGCCATGCGGGCTCGGGCGACACCGGCTGGCGTGGCCGAAAGGATGAGCCGACCAACCGGGGTGTCGTGATGGGTGGTGACCATCTCGACCCTGGCCGTGATCGTCGCGGGCGGGGCGGTAGCCATGATCTTCTCCGTTGCGTGGTCGCTGTGAATGCTCGCTGGGTGCCGACGGATGCAGAAACTGAGAACCGCGGCGACGGTTGCAGACAGGCCGCTAGCCCGTCCCGTGCTCGTCGGTCGTGGTGACGCCGGCGATCGCCGTGCTCCCGGGCCGGATTCGTCAGATAGGTCAGGCCCCGGCCGGCGGTTGCGGCCGGGGCCAACGAGGTAGCGTCAGGCCACCTGGAACTCGAGGGTCTGCTGCGCGATCGCGGCGTCGGACCGCTCCAGGTCGAGGAGCGCCTGCTTGGCCTCCAGCCCGCCGGCGTAGCCGGTGAGCTTGCCGTTGGCGCCGAGTACGCGGTGGCACGGGACGATGATCAGCACCGGGTTGCCGGCCATCGCACCCCCGATCGGGCGTGCCCCGCTGCGCATGCCGACGGCCTTGGCAAGCTCACCGTAGGTGGTGGTCTGGCCGTGGGTCACCGTCTCGACGAGGGCCTCGAGCACCAAGCGGCGCACGACGCCGAGTCGACTGAGGTCCACCGGGACCTCGAAGCGGGCGCGGTGGCCGGCGAAGTACTCATCGAACTCTCGGCAGACTTGATCGGCCAGGGCCCAGGCGCGGGCAGAGCCCGTGTCGCGGCTGGTGTCGTCGATCGTCCGGCTGTCGTCGGCGAACCGGACGCAGGTCACACCGGCATCCGAGGTCGACACGACGAGCTGGCCGAGCGGGGTCTGGTGGTGGACGGTGACCTCGACAGTCGAGACGGTCGTGGTCGAGGTGGCGGAACCCATGATGTTCTCCTCCGAGTGTGGTGCCAGTCAGTGCATCCGTTGCTGGCACCGACGAGAGGCAGAACCCCGGTCTCCCGGGATCGGTTGCACCGTCTCGATAACCGGCCCGTCGGGAACTGCCCGGCTGGGATGTGCACGGCCCAGCAGGTCGGCGACCTGTTCGACGGTGATCTGCTCGCGCCGCCACCCGGTCAAGGCGACGCAGGACCGCTCAGCCGGGGCGCAACCGCCACCGGCCAGGCGGTGTTTCGGTGGGTAGCTCGCCGCAGCGGAGCACGTCGGCGACCGTGAACATGACCAACGGAAGGATCGGTATGAGCGACATCGCCGAGGCCGAGGACCTGCGGGAGATCACCGAGCGCCTGGACTGGGCGGCCGTCGAGCGGCAACTCGACGAGGAGGGCTTCGCGGCCACCGGACCGCTGCTGAGCGCGGAGCAGTGCCGTGAGGTCGTGGAGATATTCGACGACGGCACCCGCTACCGCAGCACCATTGCCATGGCGCGGCACGCGTTCGGTGAGGGCCGCTACCGCTACTTCGACGACCCGCTGCCGGAGCTGGTCCAACAGCTGCGTGAGGGGCTTTACCCGCCGCTGGCGTCGATCGCCAACCGTTGGGCCGATCGCCTTGGCGAGCGCGCCTTTCCCGCCACACTGCCCGCGCTCCTGGAGGAGTGTGCGAAGGTCGGGCAGCACAAGCCCACACCGCTGGTGCTGCGCTACGGCGGACGAGGACTTCACCGGCGGGGAGAGCGTGTTCATCGAGCAGCGCCCGCGGCAGCAGTCGCGACCGATGGTGGCCCGCCCGCGTCAGGGTGAGGCGATCATCTTTCCGGTGCGGCACCGCCCGAAACAGGGCAGCCGCGGGCACTACCGGGTGCAGATGCGCCACGGGGTCAGCGCGGTGCACGCCGGCGAGCGGCACGTACTGGGCATCATCTTCCACAACGCGCGCTAAGTCAGCCGCTCGGCCGGGACGCGCTGCAACCGGGTTGGCCGGGTCGGTGTTCTGAAGAGTATGGACGACGGCCACGGCGCAGCAGCACCGCACCAGGTCGTCACGGGCGACCACATCGACCAGGACGCCGAAACCATGAACCAAGGCACCGACGAAGCCACCCAGCAGCTGTGTGAGGCGCTGATCGTTGACCTCGATGCCGGCTTCGCGGAGTTCATGCGCGAATACAGCGGCATCGTGTACTCAGTGGCGCGGGGCCTGACGATCACCGCGGCGGACGCCGAGGACCTCGCGTCGGAGGCGTTCCTGCGCGCCTACCGGGCCCTTTGCGGCTACGACCGGGCCAGGATCGCGCAGCTCGCGCTGCGCCCGTGGCTGCTGACCATCCTGCGCAACACGGCCCGCAACGCCGCCCGCGACGCCACCCGGCGGCCGGCCGGGCCCACCCGGCGGGAACCGACCGAGCACGACCTCGACCCCGGCCACGCCATCGCGGCGGACCCCGCCGGTCGGGCCGAACAGGACGAGGCGCAACGCGGCCTCGGCACCCTGCTCGCGGAACTACCCGAGGTACAACGCACCGCCGTGGTGCTCCGCCACGCACTGGGCATGTCGATCGCCGAGATCGCCCTGGTGCTGAACGTAAAAGACGGCACGGCCAAATCACACATTTCCCGAGGACTACAACAACTTAGAGCGCTGGTCACCGACACTGTTCCCGCCGGCTCGATCCTGCGCGCTGACGACACCGCGACCAGGAACGAACCGGGTGAGGGCGGGACGGCTCATCGGGTGCTCACGTTGGGGAGGAGACGTCGATGACGACCAACGACCACCACACACAGATCACTGCCGCGCTCGGCGGCCTCGCCGCCGAGGCCCCCACGGGCCTGATGAGCAAGGTGTTCGCCCGCTGGGTCAGCGCCCCGAGCAGCCTCGGCGACGTCTTCGTCGCCTTCACCGGGGCCGGGGTGCAGTTCCTGCGCCCCGCCGCGGACACCGACAGCATCGACGGCACTGATGCGATCGCCACGTTCGCAAAGGCCTATCGGAAGCGCTTCGCTCGACCGCTGATGCCCGCGCAGAAGCCCCCGGCCGGGCTGCTGCCCACGCTGCGCGGCCGCCCGGCCCGAGCGCTGGAGTTCGACCTGTCGCCACTCAGCGACCTCGAGCAGGCGGTGTTGGCAGCAACGCGGCGGATTCCCCCTGGGCAAGCCCGCCCCTACAGCTGGGTCGCCCGCGAAGCCGGCAACCCTGGCGCTGTGCGCGCGGTCGGGTCGGTACTGGCCCGCAACCCGGTGCCGCTGCTCGTGCCGTGCCACCGGGTGGTGCGCGCCGACGGGGCCCTGGGTCAGTACATCTTCGGCTCGGCGCAGAAGGAACAGCTTCTGCGCGAGGAGGGCGTGAACGTCGACGAGGTCGCCGACCTGGCGAACCACGGCGTGCACTACCTGGCCAGCGACACCACCAACATCGTCTGCTTCCCGACCTGCAGCGACGCCCGCCGGATCACCCCGCAGCACCGGCACGAGTTCGGGACGCTCGCACAGGCCTTCGAGGCCGGTTACCGGCCCTGCCAGCACTGCCGCCCGGCCGTCGTCGCCGCCTGACACGCCTGGCGTGATGAGCGCGAGACGAGACGTCATGCCGACCCCACCTGCCACCACACCGACCGTTGTCCCCACGCTTCGGATCGGGCCCGAGCAGCACCGGTACACGCTGCTCGGCCCGGACGGGCCCTACCCCAGCTCGACGTCGGGCGCGCTTGGCGGCTACAGGCGCGGCCGGATCTACGGCCGCCTGGACTGCCCGTCCGCGCTGCGGGCGATCGCCCGCGGCCACTACGCCCGCCACCGGGTCTTCTTCGCCGACGAGGCCACGGCCCGGGCCACCCGCTACCGCCCCTGCGGCGCGTGCCTGCCGGAGAAATACGCCGCCTGGAAGGCCAGCCAGCCGGCCAGGCGCTGATCTCGCACCCGCCACTCCCCTTCCCGCCACCTACATCGCCACATGCCGTATCGCGAGGGTGCACGGTCGCGAAATCCATAGGATTCGCCTACCGCGCATCGTCCAGCGGTATCGGCCGATACCGCTGGAAGCCGAGAACTGTCAGGACGGAGCGGAGCCGAACATCTCCGCGCCCGGCCGGTTCGTGCGAAACCGACGGCTCGATCAGCCGCGGCAGAGCCATCCGCATCCCTTCGACGCGAGTACCGACCACCATCAAACAACGCATCGTGTTCCTCGGCCGCGCGGGCGAGCTCCACGACCGGGTCCCCACGTCGTGTCTCGTAGGTCCAGCGCAACCCGGTGCCAACGAGCACCCGCTCCACTCGACATCGCTGCTCCGCCAGCGCCTGCCGGCCCCGTTCCTCCCAATCGCCGGCATCGATGTCGATCGGATAGTCGCCGGTGCCGATCACGTGCAGGACGTGCAGCTGCGCGCGCAGCCGGCGACCCAGGTCAAGGGCGACGGCCAGGGCATCGTCATTCGAGGGGTCATGGCTGTGCCCGACTACGAGCGTCGTGCCCGCGGTGTCCAGGGTGGAGGGCATCCGCCTGCAGGAGGGCCGCGGACCCGAGCCCAGGGCCGGCCTGATCGATTCCCAGAGCGTCATGGGCGCCGACACCGTCGGGCGCGAGACGCGTGGCTATGACGCGGGCGAGAAGATCAACGGCCGGAAGCGGTTCATCGTCACCGACACTCTCGGCCTGCTGCTCACCGTCGTGGTCGTCACCGCCGGCGTCCATCGAGGGGCCGATGAGCAGGTCCGCGGTACAACGTCCGGTCGCGGTCACCTACGAGGCCGGTCCGACCGGCTTCGGGCTGGCCCGGTTCCTGACCGGGGAGGGCATCGACTGCCAGGTCGCGGCGCCGTCGAAGCTGCAGCGTCCCCGCGGGGACCGGGTCAAGACCGACTGTGCGATGCCCGCCATCTGGCCCGCCTGCTGCACCTGGGCGAGATCGTCGCGGTCGCGGTGCCCAGCATGGAGCAGGAAGCGGTGCGGGACCTGGTGCACGCCCGGGAGGACGTGCGCTCGGATCTGATGTCGGCCCGGCATCGGCTGTCGAAGTTGTTGCTGCGCCAGGGGATCGTCTGCTACGGCGGCAAGCCCTGGACCGGTGCGCACGAGCTGTGGCCGCGCCCAACGCCGTTCGCAGGTATTCGCCCTGTCCGGGTTGGCGCTGGCCTACCACCGCCTACGACTTCTGTGGGATATGCCGCTCGGTGAGCCTGTCCGATTGGCGATGCGGGATCATGCGCTGGAAGACGGGTACCGCGGTAGCGCGCCTGGAATCGCAGCGTGGCTGCGGGAGCACGGGTGACGGGAGGTGCTCGGGTGCGGATTCGCATATTGGTGTGCGCGGCGATTGCCGCGGGGCTGGTTTCGTCCGTGGCGGCGTGCACGTCGGGGGCGCCGTCGAACAGCGGCGGCACCGCGAGCTCGGGCGCAATCTCGACCCCTTCAACCCCGCCCGCCGATGTCCCGCTGGGCACTCCCGCCTGGCAGCTCGCCCATCCGGGCCCCGAGCATGCGATCGAGGGGTTTGCCGATCGGGTGAGCGTGGTTCCTGGTGAACCGGTCCGGCTGTTCGTTTCGACTGTTGCGTCGAGCTACGTGGTGACGGCGTTCCGGATCGGCGCCTACCGTGGCTCCGACGCGCTGGCGGTGTGGACCTCGCCCCGACAACCCGGCCACGTCCAGGCGCCACCGGTGATCCGACGGCCGACAAATACGGTCGTGGCGCCGTGGAGCCCCTCGCTCACGGTAACCACGGAGGGGTGGGCGCCGGGGGACTACCTGCTGCGACTGGATGGCGACAACAGCGCACAGCAGTACGTGCCGCTGACCGTGCGCACACCCGCCAACGAGGGCCGCGTCGTCGTGATCAACGCTGTAACGACCTGGCAGGCCTACAACCAGTGGGGCGGATACAGCCTCTACAAAGGCCCCGACGGCCGCCGGGAGGATCGCTCCCGCGCGGTCACGTTCGACCGACCCTACGAGGCGGGAATGTCCGGCGCCGGACAGTTCCTGGAGTTCGAGCTGGCCTTCATGCGAGTCGCCGAACACGCAGGCGTGCCGCTGGGCTACGCCACCGACACCGATCTGCACGCGGATCCCCACCTGCTCGACGGCGCCCGGGCGGTCATCACCCTCGGGCACGACGAGTACTGGTCCGCCGCCATGCGCACCGCCGCCACCAGCGCGCGCGATCGCGCGGTGAACCTGGCCTTCCTCGGTGGCAACGAGGTGTACCGGCACATCCGGTTCGCGCCGACATCCCTGGGCGACAACCGCCTCGAGATCAACTACAAATCGTTCCGGGAGGATCCCGTCAGCCGCACGGATCCCGCAGACGCCACCCAAGACTGGCGCCAACCACCGGATCCGCGCCCGGAGAGCGTGCTCGTCGGGGGCTACTACAGCTGCTTCCCGGGCCGTGCCGACCTCATCGCGACCGACCCCGGCAACTGGCTGCTCGACGGGATCGTCCGCAACGGGGAACGGCTACCCGGCGTGGTCGGCATCGAGTACTCGAAGGTGAACGCGTCCGTCCCCACGCCCCGGCCCATTGAGGTGCTGTTCCACTCACCCGTCACCTGCGGCGCCACGCATCGCAACGAGTTCGCCGACGCCACGTACTACAGCACCCCCAGCGGGGCCGGCGTGTTCTCCACCGGCACACAGGACTGGGTCTGCGGAATGGACCCCGGCTGCAAGGGCGCTGGAGAGGGCGGTCGAGTCGCACAGGTCCTCGACGCCGTCACCACCCGGTTGCTGCAACAGTTCGCGGCCGGCCCAGCAGGGGCAGACCATCCCGCCCACGACAACCTCGCCCAACTCGGCATCGACCACTCACCGACCCCACCCACCCCGTACCTGCCGCCCGACGGCCTCGCCCCCCACTGACGCCCGATGTGAACCGTTTCGGCGAGCAGCTCGGCGACCTGCCGTAGCGCATCCTCGCCGGGGCCGGCGCGCGCCTCTCGTTTCCCCGGCGAGTACGTCATGTCGGGAATCGCCCGACTTACCGAGCGGCGACGGCCTGCTCTCGGGTTTCCCCTACTATGCGGCCGGGGGATATTATCCGGCTACCTGGGGATATCCCCCTTGAGCGAAACGGTCACCTCCTCAAGTCTGTTCGGAGCGGCTACTGCGAAAAGTCGAGGACCACACCTCGGCTCAGATGGGCCGTAGGAGGAAACTTGATCAAGCGATTCACGCCATCCTGCTCCGCACTCTGGGAGATTCGTATCTGCCGGACCGGAGGTTGACCATGACGTGGTACCTGAAGGCGCTTCGCCAGTACAGCGATTTCAGCGGTCGCGCCCGCCGCGCCGAATATTGGATGTTCACGCTCGTCAACGTGATCATCTCAGTGCTCCTCACCATCATTGATGCGGGCTTCGGGCTCAGCCTCGGCGGGTTCGGGCTGCTCAGCGGGCTCTTCGCGCTTGCCGTGTTGCTGCCTTCCCTAGCCGTGGGAGCGCGCCGGCTACACGACATCGGCCGCACGGGTTGGTGGCAACTGATTCAGCTCATCCCACTGATCGGTGCGATCGTTCTCATCGTGTTCTTCGCCACCGAAGGTCGCCGAGAAGCCAACGCCTACGGCCCGGATCCCAAGACCGCTCCGGCGGCTGGCACAACCATCACCTGCTAACCCGGCTGGTGCAGCAAGGGTTTGATGTCGGTGGCTGGCTGACACGGCCCCTGAAAGCGCGGAAGGCGACATGTGGCGGGACCCCCTCGGCACGGGAGCATCGGTCCCGGGGAACCAGGACCGTGGTTCCAATTGCTCGAGGAGGTCGCGATGGGGATCGTAGGCGGGTTGGATCTGCACCGACGGAGGACGGAGGACGATGGCCGAAGGCGACTTCGAGACCCAGCCACAGGCCGACGGCGCCCGAGATGATGGAGCGCTGACTGAGCTCGTCCAGTTCATGTACTTGATCAACCAGTCCTCCTTCGGCTCACGGGCAGCACGAGCTGCGCGCACCATGCCGACCCAGCCCACGCCAGCGGCGGTAGAAGTCGAGCAGAACCCGCTGGTGCTCGAGGCAGAGCTGGTGGCCGCCGAACGCTTCGCCACACAGGGCGACGACGAGGCCGCAGAGCTCGCCCGTAGCGTCCTCGCCGTCCCGACCACGGAGCAGACGTGGCCGATCCAGAGTCGAGCCGCTGCAAACCTGGGACCCGACGAGCAACTGCTCTGGCTCGCGCAGCCTGCGTACACGGCATCAGCCCCTGCCACGCAGCCGCTCCAGGAGCACGCCGAGCCTCGATCACAGTAGTGATTATCGATATCAGGAGGTCGTCGCCGAAGGCGTGCGGTCGTGGTGCGCGAGTGCGAGTCCTCCGATCGATCTGATCCTGGCCAACTCGCGCGATGAATTTGCATTGCGCTCGGAGCCCTGGCGTATGTCGCCAAGTCCGAAGGCAAGGAACACCTCATTACAGCCGTTCGCACCGCGTCACGCGGGGAGACCTAATAAGTGATCCTCGCGAGTGGTCCGTTAAGTACTGAGTCGACTTTCACGCCACCCGCCACCCGCCGCCCGGCGGCGGGCGACTCGACTGCTCGATGCGCTCCCGGTTCCGCTCGAGCTCATCGATGACCGCAGATGCGACGTTGTGCTCGAACTCCACGACGGTCTGTTCGAGAGAGAGCATGGATCAAATTCTAGCGGTGGCAGTGCTTGGCCAGGTACAGCCACACGGAGGTGTCGACCATCGAGTGCAGCACACGCACCGTGTCGACAGGCGCTCTGCTCCCCCAAACGCCCGAAGGGAGATCGACAACAATCGGCAAGCCGTTCCCGTAGGGCGAACGGCTTGCGGGAACGTCGCAGCTCCCGTGCGGGTGCGGGACCTGGCACCACCCCGACGACCCCGCATCGGCTCACCCGTCGATCCGGAGCAGTACGACTACGTGGGGTCCGTGCTGTGGCAGGCCCACGCCGGACACCTCGACGCCCGCCTCGCCAACGCTCGATTGCCGATGGCGGCTTCCTGAAACCCTGACCCTGTGCCAAAGTCCTCACGATCAAGGATCGCTAGAGGCTGATCACCTCGAAGGACACGGCATAACGGCAGCCCAGTCGCGTGCCAGCCGTGCGGGCCATCGTCTCCAGGAACTCGCGTGGCTCGCTCATGGCGTTGGGCCCGAGATTGCGCAGGTACTCACCGTGTGCCTCCAGCGAGGCGACGCCACGGTCGAAGGTGTCGGTCACATTGACCCCGTGCGCTGCCAGCGGGCTGTCCGCCACCAGGATCTGCGTCACCCGCCACGGCTGCAGTCCTTCCGCCAGCAACTCGCGGAAGACCCAGCGGTTACCGGCGTCCCGCACGCCGTCGATCACGGCGCGTCCCAGGGCGATGTGGTCGGCCTGGTTCTGCACTCCCGGTCCCCACGTGTCGTGGTGGTTTCCGGTCACGATGATGCCCGGCCGGTGCCGGCGTACCGCGCGGGCGACGGCGCCGCGCAGGTCGAGGCCGTATTCCAGCATTCCGTCGGGATAACCGAGGAACTCGACGACATCCACGCCGACTAGGGATGCGCCAGCGCGTTCCTCGGCCTCCCGCAGAGGGCCGCACTGCTCGGGTTCGATGGTGTCGATGCCGGCCTCGCCGCTGGTCGCCAGACAGTAGGCCACCTTCTTGCCCTGATCGGTCCAACGGGCGATCGCCGCCGCCGTGCCGTACTCAAGGTCGTCCGGATGCGCAACCAACGCCAGCGCACTGGACCACGACTCTTCGACCGGCAGCAACGGCTCACCAGGCTGACACACGTCACGACAGTAGCGCCTGACAATCCTTTATCAACGTGCTACTGACGTACCAGACGCGGCGCAGGCTGGCGTCAAATGCGGGCTCGAAACTGAGGAACCGGCATACCCGACATCACCAAATGGCGGCGACGGGCAGGGCCAAGGTTAACAGAGTCTAACGGTAGGCATTTTCGGGACCACTCTTCGGGAGTACGACTGTACCGTGCCAGAACTCAGCACCAGGCCGTGACCTGCATTTCGTCGTTCACCGGTTCAGAGAATGATCAGCAGTCATGGCGGTACGTCTCATCTACTTCGTCATGCTGCGGATCTTGAGCTGGCAAGCGCTGCTCTGCCGCCGCAGGAGCGTGTTGATCACCGAGGTGACGACGCTGCGACACGAGGTAAGGTCCTACGCCGCCACGTCGGTCCACATCGCCCCTCCTGGACAGACCGAGCAATCCTGTCGGCGCTGGCACGGCTACTGCCTCATGAGCTGCGTCGCCACCGACTCGTTGCAGCCTGGCATCCGGACAGGCCGTCGAGCACGTCTGCGCAGCCATCTACTCGTCGTCCGCCTCGTCCGGCAGGGTCGCCCGCCTACCGATCATGGCTGGCCGACCTCCCCGGGGTCCATACCAGCCCGTACTTCGTCTGAGTGTCGATGGTGCGCTGGACACTGCCCGACGGCTCGCGGGCATGGGGGGAGGACCAGGACACCTGGTCGCCCAGGGCGTGGCAGGAGCAGTACCTGGCGAACTCCCTCGGCCGGCGATGACCCCGTCGTCCGCGCTCGTGCAGGACCTGACAGTCCCGCGCTCGGCCCAGACGAAGGGGCCAGCCCGTGGCCGAGTGGCCATTGTCTGTCAGCTCGGTCGGTCAAGCAGGAGTTCCTCGACCAGCGCGACGGCGTGGGGCAACGTTTCAAGTCCCCCCCGCGACTCGAACCCCCACGGCCGGCGGGCGCCACACGCCCACCGGGACCTGGCTACAAGTGCTGGCCGCGGCTCGATGAGGTAGAGGCCGCGGGTCGAGCCGCCTGCCAACGAGACGAGCGGCAGCGCGACGTCCGCGAAACGCGCAGGCAGCGAGCACTACCCCGGACCAGGCTCGTGAAGATCTTGGAGGGGGTCAGCGCGGGCCAGAAGTCGATGGTGCGGGCCAGGCGGGTGGGCTCGGGATCTTGGTGTCGGCGCAGTAGGCCAGCCACCGGTACAGCAGTTGGGCGGCGCGGTGGCGGTCCGCGGCCTGGTAGATCAGCCGCAGCTCCTGGGCTGCGATCCAGGTCCGGGCGAGTTGCTCGTCGGCGGTGTCGCCGGCGTCGAGGCTGGCGAGCAGCCGGGCCCTGTCGGGTTCCAGAACTCGGCTGTCGGGGTTGACCTGCGGTTT
>JAODNO010000579.1 GCA_025465235.1 Pseudonocardia sp. | reverse complement strand
GGGTCGACGAAGTAGCTGGTGCCGTAGAAGTCGTTGTCGCCGTACTCCTCCACGCCGACCCGGTTGATGGCGGCGATGAAGTACTCGTTGGCGACAGCAGCGGCGGGCTGTTCCAGCTTCCAGAGGTACGACGAGAGCCCGCGGCTGGTCGCGCTGGGGTTGTAGACGATCTGCGCGCCCGCCAGGCCCAGCGCGCGCCAGCCCTCCGGGAAGTGCCGGTCGTAGCAGATGTAGACCCCGACCTTGCCCACCGCGGTGTCGAACACCGGCCATCCCAGGTTTCCCGGCCGGAAGTAGAACTTCTCCCAGAATCCCTTGACCTGTGGAATGTGGTGCTTGCGGTACTTACCGAGGAACGTGCCGTCCGCGTCGATCACCGCTGCGGTGTTGTAGTAGAAGCCGGAGGCTTCCAACTCGAAAACCGGAACCACGAGCACCATGCCGGTCTCGCGGGCCAGCGCCTGCATCCGTTGCACGGTGGGTCCGCCTGGCACCGGCTCGGCCCAGCGGTAGTGCTCCGCCTCCTGCACCTGGCAGAAGTACGGCGCGTTGAAGACCTCCTGGAAGCCCATCACCTGCGCGCCCTGTTCGGCCGCGGCCCGCGCGTAGGACTCGTGCACCTCCACCATGGATGCGGTGTCGCCGGTCCACTTCGCCTGCACCAGCGCTGCGCGGACCACCCGGGACTCTCCCGCCATCTTCAGACCTCCGCCGTACTCGCCCAGAAGGGAAGGCAACACCTTCGAACGCGGGTGCGCCACTCTGCAAGACCCATTCCGGCACGGACGCTGCTCGTCACACCCCCGACGGACAGACGCCTACCCCTGCGCGGTATGGAATCGCGCCTGATTCCTGACCTATCGTTCTGCATGATCGCGCTGCCCTCCGAACGGGGTCGGGAGGACATTCATGGCGTCGACGTCCGGCGTGCTGGCTGTGGTCTGCCTCGCTGCGGGCCTGCTGCACCTCCTCCGGCTGGCCGTGCTGCGCCGGGACGTCGTCGGCGAGGTCTCGTACACGGCGATGGGTCTCGGTATGGCGGCCATGTTCTCCCCGCTCGGCGACCCCGTGCCGACAGCGGTGTGGCCTGCGGTGTTCGTCCTCGCCGCCGCCTGGTTCGCTGTGCGCCTGCTCCGCGGCAACGGGGCAGGCGGTGAGGCTGCGCATCACGTTGTCGGCAGTGCAGCGATGCTGTTCATGCTGCTGGCCGGGACTTCCGAGCGCGCCCTTCCTGGTCACCCAGCGCACGGCGCCGCGGCCGACGGTGCAGTTGCAGGCGCCGTCGGGCTCGTCTCGGCGACTGCGATGCTGTTCGCCGGCTACTTCGCCTGGCACGCCCTCCGCTGGGCCGACCGCTGCCGCACCACCTGCCCCCAGGCGCACCCGGCCGTGTCCGTCCAGGACGGGAGGGACGGGCCGAACGCAGCCGTGGCGTTGTGGGGGCGCGCGTTGTCGGTGTGCGGACCGCAGACCGCCGCCGTGTCGCATGTGGTGCTGGCCGTGGCGATGACGGCCATGCTGCTGCGCATGCTCTGACGGGCGACGCTAGAGCCGCGCGAGCCTCGGCACCGGCCCGAACCCGCCGGACCGGAAGTCACGGCGCGCCTGCTCGATCTCGTGTGCGTGGTTCATCACGAACGAGCCACCCATGACGATCGGCTCCGCGACAGGGCGCCCGCTGTAGATCATGAGCCGCGCCACGCCGTCGGTGTCGGGGGCCGCGCGCAGATCGAGCGAGCTGCCCGGCCCGCTGACCGGTTCCGACCACGCCACCTGCCCGGCGTTCACCTGGTGCCCGGCCACCGTGGCGCTGCCGTCCAGGACCAGGGCGAACGCCCGATCGGGTGCAGGCACCGGCAGGTCGACCACGACGCCGGGTTCGATGGTGACGATCACCCCCTGCACCGGCCAGTGGTTCAGCGCCGGCCCCATGACCCCGTCGACGGTGCCGGACACGACATCGATGACGACTCCCGGTCGGGTGATCCGCGGCCGGCCTGCGGCGAGGACGTCCTGGTAACGGGTGTCGACCATCCGCGCGCCTGCCGGGAGGTTCAGCCACAGCTGCAGGGTGTGCGCGCGTTCGTTGCGGTAGGCGAGCTCGCGGTGGATGATCCCGCGGCCCGCGGTCATCCACTGCACGTCACCGGACTCCAGCGCACCCGCGTTCCCGATGTTGTCACCGTGCTCGAGCACCCCGTCGAGGACGAACGTGACGGTCTCCAGCCCGCGATGCGGGTGCCACTCGAAGCCGGGCGTCGAGAACCAGTCCTCCGACAGCACCAGGAAGGGGTCGGTGCGCGCCGGATCGGTCGGCAGGATCAGTAGACGCTTGTCGTCGACCTGCGCGTCCGGCCCGGCGTGCAGGCCGTCCTCGACCCGGTCGACGGTCCGGACGGTGCTCGCCATGGTCACGACCTTCTCCCGGGTGGGCGCACGCGGAGGCGGCCCTCCGCACATATTTGCGCGTTCAACGTTCGTAACACCAGGCCCGGAGGTCGTCAACCGGTCGTGGTGCGCCACACCCCCCTCGTCGCGGCGATCGCGACCAGGGGGGTGTGGTCTCCGGCGAGCAGTGGCCGCGAACTGTCAGCCCTTGCCCTTCCCCGGCTTGCCGTCCACCACGGCACCGGTGCGGGAGTCGAGCGTCACCGCGGGCGCCTTGGGTCCCTTGAAGTCGAGCATGTTCGTCAGGTCCCCCGCGGACGCGTCGTAGGACGAGTCGCCGATCCGGCCGGTGGACCAGTTGTCCTCGACGAACTTCAGCACCGAGCTCTGGTCGGTCCGGGTGTGGTCGACGAAGTTGACCTTGCTGAACGGCGAGACCACCTCGAGCGGCAGCCGTGGGCCGTAACCGCAGCGGTCCGCGTAACCGCCCAGTCGCACCGGCGTGCCGCTGCAGATGCTCTGGTCCTGCGTCGCGTCCTGCGAGCCGTTGACGATCGCGTTCGCGTGGTCGTACCAGCCGTCGGAGTCGTCGTAGGCCAGCACGATCGCCGTCGACGCCCAGTCCTTCGACTGCTGGATCTTGTTGATCTCGTCGACGACGAACCGCTGCTCGTCGATCGGGCTGGAGTTGCCGGCGTGGCCGTCCTCGTATGCCGGGGCCTTCAGGAAGCTGACCGCAGGCATGTTGCCCGCCGTGAGGGCGGCGTCGAAGTCGGCCGTGTCGTACTGGTGGTTGGCCTGGTCGGTCTGCCCGATCGCCGCCACGGCGGTCGGCGGGAGGTGCTTCGGGTTTGCCGTCGACGTGTAGTACTGGAACGGCTCGTGATGCGGGCTGTAGTCGGTGACCGCGATACCGCCGACGTTCTGGTGCGTCTGCCCGCACACGGCGAACCCGCCCGCGGTGCCAGTCGGACGGAACCCGCCCTGGAACCAGCCCCAGGTGACGCCCTTCTCGTTCAGCAGGTCACCGATGTTCTTGCCGCCCTGGCTGGCGAGGTTGGCGGTGGACGTGTGGTTCTTGTCGGAGCAGTCGTCGTACGCCGGGTCAGGGTCGCCGATCACCGTGCCCACCCCGTTGGCGTCCGGGGACGTGACGGAGGGGTCCGACGTCGGATCGTGCGTCACCGATGTGACGGCCTGGGTCCCGTGCGTCTGGCCGGAGATCAGGTTGATCGCGCCGGGGGTGGATGGGCCGAACGTCGTGTTGTACGAGTTGTCGCTCATCGCGTAGTTCTGCGCGTAGTTCCACATCGCGGTGACCGTGTTGCCGTCGTAGTAGTCCATGACGACGCCCGGTTGGCCGAACACGGTTGGCTGCCCGCTGCATGTATTGGTCTCGGTCTTCTGGACGAACTGATCCATCTTGCCGCCGTCGAACGCCGCCTGCTCGGCCCCGTAGCTGTGGTTCTGGCTGCAGGTCAGTGCCTGGCTCGGGGAGAGGCGCTGCGGGTTGAAGGCGTTCGGGTTCTTCGTCAGCAGATCGGGTGTGAGTCCGTCGACCGTCGGGGTGTTCTTGGCTGCCGTGAACGGGGTGCCGTCGGTGTTGGTGGCGTGGGGGTAGGTGCCGAAGTAGTGGTCGAACGAGACGTTCTCGCCGAAGATCACCACGACGTGCTTGATCGGCGTGGTCGTGCGGATCTGGTCCGCCTGCTTGCCTGCCGGTGGTGGCGCGTCCGCGGCGTTGGCCGTGGACACGGTGACCGCTGCGAGCACGGCGGCCGAAGCCACCGCGCACGCACCGAGCAGCGAACGCCGGCGGCGCCACATGCTGCGTTTCTCTCCCACTTGCTCTCCTGCCACTCGAACTGTCGATCCGAGTGCAGTATGGAAGCGGAAAGCGACAGAAAAGCGCCCGAGAGCCGCTTTAGCCCCGAGTTCACTGATACTTCCGCTTGGGGTGGTCGAAGGATCAGTAACCCGTAGCATGATCGTCTGTAATAGGACGGGACGAGCTGTTCTCCCGTTTTCGCTCAGCTGTTCCGAATCATCATGCTTGTCACATCTGTCACCCGAACCGGTTGATCAGATCCGCCACCAGGAGCACGAAGAACAGCGCCGACGCCGCGGTGAGCATGGTGTTGGACAGCCACCCGGAGCGGCCCTCCCGGGCGATCCGCTTGGAGTTGAGGAGCATGATCAATGTGACCCCGAGGAACGGCATGAAGGCGGCACCGAGCACGCCGTAGACGAGCGTGAGGGCGAACGGCCGGTCGAGGAACAGCAGCGCCATCGGCGGCAGCGTGAGCCACAGCAGGTACGCGCGGAAGGGCACGCTCCGCTCGGCCACCCGGGCCTCGTAACCCGTCACCGTGGCGGTGGCCGGGCCTGTCCGGAGCGCCTCGGTGTCGAAGTCGATCTCGGCCTTCGCGCCGTGCGGCAGCCGGATCGTCCGCGTCCAGTCGGTGAACAGCAGGCTCACACCGTTCCAGACACCCAGCAGGGATGTGGTGGTCACCGACAGGAAGCCGACGAGGAACAGGAGTCGCGCCCAGTCGCCGTAGCGTGCGCCCAGCTCGGTGCCGAGGGTGAGGAGGCCCTTGTCGCTCTCGGTGAGGTCCTGTCCGAGCAGGATCTCCGCTCCGACGATGAGCATGGCGATCACGAAGATCGCGGTCATGATGTAGCCGACGGCGTTGTCCAGCCGCATCACGGACAGCCAGCCCGTGCCCTTCCAGCCCTTCGCGATCATCCAATAGCCGTAGGCCGCCATGGTGATGGTCCCGCCGACGCCGCCGATGAGACCGAGCACGTAGATCACCGAGCCGTCGGGGAGTCGGGGAACCAGGCCGTTCGCGAGGGCGCCGAGGTCGGGCGAGACGAGGAAGGCGATCGACACCACGGAGACGAACTTGATCAGAACCAGCACGGTCATGAACTTCTCGAAGACGTGGTAGCGCTGCATCCACACCAGCACCAGGCCGACGACGCCGGCGATCATCGCCCAGTACCGCACCGACAGCCCGCCGAACAGCGCATTCAGTGGCAGCCCGACCGCGGACATCGCCGTTGCCCCGTAGACGAACCCCCAGATCACGATGTAGATGCCGAAGAAGACGGTGGCCCAGTAGCCCAGTCGTCGCCAGCCGTCGAGCAGGGTGCAGCCCGACGCGAGGTTCCAGCGGCCCACCCCCTCACCGAGGGCGAGCTTCAGGCCCGCACCGAGGACGGCGGCCCAGAGCAGCACCGTGCCGAAGCGGGCCCCGGCCACCATCGTGGCCACCAGGTCCCCAGCGCCGACACCGGTGGCCGCAGCCAGCAGACCTGGCCCGACCTGCCTGACCTTGGCCGCGAACCCGGTGGGTGGTGTCGTTGTAGCGATATCGGATGTCATGCGCCCCCGCTCCTCATCGTGCTGAAAGTCTCATCCGGAAGGTTTGAGAAGAACGTAGGGCTCGGCACTCGTCGCGGCCAGCGCAAAGATCGGTAACGGCCCGCACGCCGCCGGTAGTGGCCCCGCGACTAGATTTCCCCTTGTACAGCCAGCACGGGCACGACGGGGAGTTCGGTCATGGCGAGCATCGAAGAGGTTCGGGCCGGCATCGCGCTGGCCAACGACAAGGCCTCGGAGAGCCTCGGCGCACTGCAGCAGGCGCACTCCTCGTTGGAGCAGGCCCAGGGTGCGCTGCTGCGGGCCACCGAGGGTAGCGGGCAGGCCGACGTGTCGGAGGCCAACGGGCTGCTGGCCCAGGCCGTCGGCAGCATCAGCGAGGTGCAGCAGGCCGTCCACGCGGCGATCCAGGCCTCCGAGGGCGTCGCGAACCGGCTGTGACGATCCGGTGAGCGAGGCGACGTCTGGTGACCGGGACGATGACCGGTGAGTGAGGTGGGGGAGATCCGTCTCGCGCTGGCCGGTGTGGTCGAGCAGATCGGCAGCGCCTACGAGCACGCCGACATCGCGCGCGCCAGGATCGCCGACGCCGTCGCCGTCCTCTCCGACCTGGGCGAGCAGCACTCCGAGCCGCTGGTGCCGGTGGAGCTGCGTCGTGCCGCCGAGGAGCTGGAGCGCGGGCTCCGGCTGATCTCCTCCGGCGCGGCCGTCGTCGCCGACATCGACGCACGGCTGTAGGCGGGCGGCAGTGGCCCTCGGACAGAACCGACGCGAGCGGGTCGCCGGTGCGTTCGAGGCCCTGTGCGACGCCGTCGCACGGGCGCTCGGTGCTGCCGAGGGCGCCAGGGAAGCGGCCGTGCAGGCCCACGCCGAGGCCATGGTCGAGATGTGGTTGCGCACCGACGGGCTCGACGCCGTGCAGGTGGACCCCCGGCTGCGCGGGCTGCTCGACAACCCTCGCCTGACCGGTCCGGTGGAGCGGGTGCGCGCGGATCGGGCCGCCGCGGTCTCGCCGTGGCTCGAGACCGGGCCACAGCGGCTGGCCGACATCCTCGCAGGTGCGGCGCCGGGGGCGGCGGGCCGCGAGCCGAGCGAGTGGCTCGGCCGGTTCGGTGAGGTGGGCGGGGACGGGCCGGTGCCGTCGCTGTGGTCGATCGGCACGGGCCGGATCGGGACGGCAGCCCCCGGCTTCCCGGTGGCCGTCCCCCTGCTCGACGAGTCGCACCTGCAGATCACCTCCACCCACGAGAGCCGGACACGCGCCGAGGCGATGCTGGAGAGCTTGCTGATGCGGGTGATCAGCTACTTCCGGCCGGGGTTGGTGCAGCTGCACGTCTGGGACGTCGGGCAGTTCACCGGTGCACTGCCCGGGCTCTACCCGCTCACGCGTGCCGGGCTGCTCACCGTCCACGATCCCGGCAGGCTCCCGCAGCTGCTCGAGGAGCTGTCCGACCGGATCAGGCGCGTGCACACCCGGGTGCTCGTCGACGGCCATCCGTCCTTGCGCGCGCACGCTGAGTCCCATGGCAGCCGCAGCGAACCGTGGATCATCGCGGTGCTCGTCGGGAACCGGTCGGCGCTGCGCGAGGACGACCACCGCCAGCTGCAGCGCGTGGCGAGGGGTGGTCTCGTTTGCGGCGTCCAGCTGGTGCTGCTCGACGTGCCCATGACCGTCAACGCTCCGGTGGAGACCGTTCGCCTTGGCGACGACGGCCTCGCCTCGACGTCGATGACCGGTCCGCATGTCACAGTGGAACCGGAGCCTCAGCTGCCGTCGGGCGCGGTCACCAGCGCCTGCCATGCGATCTCCGACGAGCACGAGACCTGGCGCAGCCGGATCGGTACCTTCGCCGACCTGCTGCCTCCGCCCGCCCAGTGGGGTCAGTCGCGCTCGGTCGCCGGGCTGCACGCTCCGGTCGGTTTCTCCGACGGTCGGCCGGTGGACATCGCGCTCGCCGACGCGTCCCCGCACGCCCTTATCGGGGGGCCGAGCGGCTCGGGCAAGACGAATCTGCTGCTCACCATGATCAGTTCGATGGCCACCCGCTACAGCCCCGACGAGCTGGAGTTCTACCTCCTCGACTTCAAGGAGGGCGTCTCCTTCGCCCAGTTCGCGCCCGGCCGCCGGGACCGCACCTGGTTGCCGCATGCCCGCCTCGTCGGCGTCAACATCAACACGGACCGTGAGTTCGGGCTGGCGCTGCTGCAGTTCCTCTCCGAGGAGATGCGCCGCCGCGCCGGGGCCGCGAAGGCGCACGAGGTGACCAAGTTGGAGGAGCTCCGGGCTGCCGACCCGGAGGGCCGCTGGCCGCGGATCGTGGCGGTGATCGATGAGTTCCAGTACCTGTTCGCCGAGCGGGACTCCGTGACGAGGGCCGCCACGCTGCTGCTGGAGGACGTCGCCCGCCGCGGCCGCTCGCAGGGCATCCACCTCGTGCTAGCCAGTCAGGACGTCTCCGGGATCGAGGCGTTCTGGGGCCGCCGGGCGATCTTCGAGCAGTTCGTGCTCCGGATCGCGCTGCCCCGTGCGCGGCGGGTGCTCGCCGACCCGAACGACGCGACGCTCGACCTCCCGCGCTGGCACGCCGTGCTCAACCACGAGTCCGGGATCAAGCACGGCAACGAGATCGTGCGCATCCCGGACGCCTCCGGCACGGGTTCCGTCGCCACGGACGAACCGCGTGGGGGCCCGAGCGTCCACACGGTGCAGCACGACCTGCACGCCCGGTACCACAGCGGACAGGCGGAGCCTCGGCTCTTCGACGGCAGCCGCGCGCCCCGGTTCGCCGAGCTCGTCGCTGAGCTATCGGGTACGGACCCCGCGGAGAGCGCCGGCCGAGCGCTCACCGACGCCGCTCCGCGAGCCCTCGTCGGGCAGTCCATCGACGTGGCCGCCAGCGCCGCCGCCGTCCGGCTGCCCTCGGCGCCGGGGCGCAACCTCGGCGTGCTCGCCTCCGTCGGCCGCGACGCGGTGCAGGTGCTCGGCGCCGCCGCGGCCTCGCTCGCGAGCCAGTTCCGCCCCGGCGAGGTCGACGTGCTGATCGCCCCACTGGTCGCGGAGGCGGCCGCCCCCGCCGCCTGGCTCCGGAACGTCGTCAGCGCGGCCGGGCACACCGCGGAGACCGTGCCGCTAGACCGTGTCCGCGCGCGGGTCGACGCTCTCGCCGCCGAGGTGACCGAGCGGCTGGGCGGCGCTGCGTCCCGCCGGCCCGTCGTGGTGGTGCTCTACGGCGCGGACGCGGCCGACACCGTGCTGGAGCGCGAGGGCACCGAGTCCATGCGCCGGCTGCTGCGTTTCGGGCCGGAGACCGGCGTCCACGTCCTGGGGTGGTGGCGCAGCGTGCAGCGGCTGCGGGCGCTGCTGATGATGAGCGCGTCGATCGACGATCTCGGGGCATGGGTCGCCCTGGACGTCCAGGGTTCCGAGCTGCAGGCGCTGGTGCCCGGGATGATGATCAACTGGTCGCCGCGGCCGGGGCGCGGACTGTTCTTCGACCGTGCCCAGCACGCGGCGCCGGAGGTCGTCATCGTGCCGTCGCTGGAGGAGCTGTGAGCGAGCTTGCGAGCGAACCAGTGCCACAGCGCCCTCGCGCAGCGCGGACCGGGCGTAGCGAGGGAGTGCGATGAGCGAGGCTGACGGCGGCGGCGTGGCGGGGGAGCACCGGGCGCCCGCTCGTGAGTACCGGGCCGTTGGTGAGTACCGGGCCGTTGGCGAGTACAAGGCCGCTCGTGAGTACAAGGAGGTGCTCGCCGGAATCACTGCGGCCGTCGCGGCGCTGCGCGAGCGCGACCGCGTGCGGGCCGCAGGGCTCTCCCGGGAGCTCGTGTCGCTCGAGGACGACATGCTGCGGGCCGGTGAGCGCGCCGGGCTGACCCGGCTGGGCGTCGAGCTGCACTGGGAGGCGGCGCTCGAGGCGCTCTGGACGGAGTCGTGGATGAAGCTGCGACCCCGGCCCCACCCCGACCCTCGTGCCGACTCCGCCGACCTCGCTGCATTGGACGCCGAGGTCGAGCAGCGCTCCGCCGAGCTGCAGGAAGCGGTGCGCCGCAGGCGGTTCGGGTTCCCGCGCCGCTGACGCGGCGAACGCCGGGATCGACGAGGGAGTGGCCGGACCACGCTCGCGGCCACGTTCATGTCGGACTGGACGCAGACCAGCCGGTATGCGGCTCAGCTCGCGACGACGACCACCACCTCGCCGTCGTCCCGGGTCAGCACGAGCACGAGCCGGTGGCCGCCCGCGGAGGCGACGCCGGCGGCCGTGGATGCGTCGACCGTGCGCCGGGACCGGACGTCGAGAGCGGTCGGGTCGCCTCCTGGGTCCGTGACCTGGATGGTGCCACCGTTGGCGAGCCCCACGGTGCCGACGGTCTGGGGCAGGGCGATCACGGTGGTGGGGCCGACGTGTGCCAGCCCCGCGGTGCCGGGTCTGGTCGGTGGGCCGGGTAGCCCGTCCCCGCCGAGCGTCGAGGAGACCAGCTGCAGCACCTCGCCGTCGGGCAGCGTGATGCTGTTGGGAGCCAGGGCGGCGTCCGGCTGGGGCACGGAGGGGCCGGCACCCGATGGCGCGCTCGGCTGCGTCCTGCGCGGTGGCGCCGAGGCGCTGCTGGCCGGGGCGCTGGGGGCGCTGCCGGCCTGGGCCCTGGGTGTGGGCGCGCTGCTGGTCGGTGCGCTGCTGGTGGGGGCATTGTCGCCTGGCGCGCCGGCCGCTGGTGCGCTCGCGGTGGGTGCGCTGCTGGTCGGTGCCATGCCGGATGCAGCGTTGTCGGTTGGAGCGCTGCCGGGTGGAGCGCTACTCGTCGGGGTGCTGCTGGCGAGGGTGCTGCTGGGTGCGGCGGTGGAGGTGGGGTCGTCCGTCGGGGTGGCGGCGGTCGGGGTGCCGGCTGCTGTGCTGCCAGGTGCGGTGCTGCCGGGCGTCCCGCTCCCCTCGGCGAGGCTGGGCGGGGCGGCCTGCGCGCCGCCGCCGGCGGGGGCAGGGGCGAGCTGGGGCGTCTGTGGGACGTCCGGCGCCGGTGGCGCGCGGAACTCCGTGGGCGCGGGCGGCGCATCGGGAGCGGGTACCGGGGGGACCTCGGCCGGCAGGTCCGGTTTGGCCAGCACCCCGGGCGCGTCGCGACCTGCGGCGGGACGGGTGGCGCCGAGGTAGTCGTCGCCGGGGTAGCGGACGTAGGCCGTGCGGACCGGCTCGCCGAACGTCGGGGCGTTGATCATGCGGCCTCCCCCGATGTACAGGCCGACGTGGTGAACGCGCTCGGGTACCCCGTAGAAGACGAGGTCGCCGGGCTGTAACGGGGCCCCGGCCGGCAGGTGCGGCCCCCTGTAGTACTGCGTGTGAGCAGTGCGGGGCAGGGAGATGCCGGCGTAGTCGTAGGACGCCGTGGTCAGGCCGGAGCAGTCGAAGCCGGCGTCACCGGACTGCGGGCCGTCACCGCCCCACACGTAGGGCAGGCCGCGCTGGGCGATCGCGAAGGCGATCGCCACCGCGGCCGCGGTGCCGGGCTTCGCGGTGGTGGTGATCCTCGGCAGGGCCGGCGTGCGCACGGCAGGGAGCGGCGCAGGGCCGGCCGAGCGGGCGGGCAGGTCCGCCTCGGTCAGGCCGAGCACGAGCGGGCCGGTGCGGGCGACGTTGACCCCGACGAGTTTCGGCCGGCGGGAGACGGCGTTCGCCGGCAGGGGAGTGGACTCCGGTGACCGTGAGACCTCCGTCCTCGGGTGGGCGGGCGCGCTCGGGACCTGGGGCTCCATCGCGACCGGGTGCCCCGGCGGGGCGGGCGCCGCCATCCCGACAGGGGGTGCCACCGCGGAGCTGGGCATGACCAGCGCCAGGGCGGCCATACCCATGACGAGGATCACGGCGAAAGGTGACCTGCGCGAGCGGTAGTGCTCCCGCATCGTCGCCTCCCGCACCGAGGGCCGCCTGCTCACACCCCCCGATCGTGCCCCCGCCTGAGGGTGCGCGCCAGATAGAGCGGGGTCCGTCGACGCTCACAGCTGCGCGTCAGCCGCGACACGAGACGGTCGACGGGAGCAGGATGGTGGGCATGATCTTCACGGACGCGCGCGAACTGGCCCGGATGCTGAGGGCGAAGGAGATCTCCGCCCGTGAGGTGCTCGAGGCGCACCTGGCGCAGATCGAGCGCTGCAACCCGGACGTGAACGCCATCGTGACGCTCGTCGCCGACCGCGCAGCGGACGAGGCGGCGGCCGCCGACGAGCGGCTGGCCCACGGCGACGAGGTCGGGCCGCTGCACGGGTTGCCCATCGCGCACAAGGACACGCACGACACCGCCGGGATCCGCACCACGTACGGCTCACCGCTGCTGGCGGACAATGTGCCGACGCGGGACGCGCTGGTCGTGGAACGGATACGGGCGGCGGGGGCGATCACGATCGGCAAGACCAACGTGCCGGAGTTCGCCGCCGGCAGTCACACCATCAACCCCGTCTTCGGAGCGACGCGCAACCCCTACGACCCCAGCCGGTCGCCCGGCGGTAGCAGTGGTGGCGCCGCGGCCGCACTCGCCTGCGGCATGCACCCGCTCGCCGACGGCAGCGACATGGGCGGGTCGCTGCGCAACCCCGCCTCGTACTGCAACGTGGTCGGGCTGCGCCCCTCGCCGGGCCGGGTGCCGGCGTGGCCGGATGCGTCGCCGTGGTCGACCCTCGCCGTGCCCGGCCCGATGGCCCGCACGGTCTCCGACGTCGCGCTCCTGCTCGGCGTGCTGGCCGGACCCGACCCGCGCGACCCCACGGCGCTCGACACCCCCGGGGCGGCGTTCGCCGCCGAGCCGCCCACCGACGTCCGTGGCCTGCGCGTCGCCGTGGCACCCGACCTCGGCGGAACCGTGCCGGTGGACCCGGCCGTCAAGGTCGTGGTCGAGCAGGCTGCGCGCGTGTTCGAGGAGCTGGGCTGCGTGGTCGAGCCCGCCTGTCCCGACCTGACCGGGGCGGACGAGGCGTTCCGGACACTGCGGGCGTGGCAGTTCGAGCTCACCTACTCCGCGATGCTCGACGCGCACCCTGACGCCTTGAAGGCGACGCTTCGCGACAACATCCTCGCCGGTCGAACGCTCACCGGCCCCGACGTCGGCCGAGCACACGTCCTGCTGGCAGCGCTGTACCACCGGGTGCGGGAGTTCTTCGGTCGCTACGACGCGCTGCTCGCGCCGGTGAGCCAGGTTCCGCCGTTCCCGATCGAGTGGGAGTACCCGACCGAGGTGGCCGGCGTGCCGATGCACGACTACCTCGAGTGGATGGGCTCCGCGTACCTGATCTCGGCGACCGGCTGCCCCGCGATCTCGGTGCCGGCCGGCTTCACCCCGGACGGCCTGCCGGTCGGCCTCCAGATCGTCGGCCGACACCGCGGCGAGCTCGGGCTGCTGCGGATCGGCAGGGCGTTCGAGCAGGCGACCCGCCACGGCCGAACCCGCCCCAAGGTCCTGGGTAGCGGGTGACGCACGTCGGACCGGAGTGGAACCGGCCGCGAAACGGCCGGTTCCGGGTCACGACGGCCGTCCGGCTACTCGTCGAGGTCGTCGCTGTCGTCGCGGGCCAGGAAGCTCGCCAGACGTTCCACCGCGTCCTCGAACGACGGGTTCTGGTCGACGAAGCTCCGTAGGCGATCGGCCAGCCACTCGACGCTCACCTGCTCCTCGCCCCGCCGCTCGGTGAGCTCCTCGATGCCGCGGTCGGTGAAGTACACGGCCTGTAGGTCCTTTCCTAGTCGGTGAGGGCCGTGTCGATCAGTGCTGCCTGCTCCACCTCGTGCACCTTGGACGACCCCGGGGCCGGGGCGGCCATCCGGCGCCGCGACACCCGCTGGATCCCAACGAGCCGGGGCAGCTTCTCCGGAAGCACCAGCCCGAAGAACGGCCAGGCGCCCTGGTTGGCCGGCTCTTCCTGCACCCAGCGCACGTCCTCGGCGTTGGGGTAGCGCTCCAGCACGGCGGCGAGCTGACGGTCCGGCACCGGGTAGAGCTGCTCGATGCGCACGATCGCGGTGTCGTCGATCTCCCGCTTGTCGCGCGCGGCCGCCAGCTCGTAGTAGATCTTGCCGCTGCACAGCAACAGCTTGCGCACGCCTGCGGCGGGACCGTCGCTCTCCCGGAAGCGCGGGTCGTCGATCACGGAGCGGAACCGGCCGCCGGTGAAGTCCGACAACGGGCTCACCACGGCCCGGTTGCGCAGCATCGACTTCGGCGTGAAGACGATCAGCGGGCGGCGCACGCCGTCCATGGCGTGCCGGCGCAGCAGGTGGAAGTAGTTGGCGGGCTCCGACGGGAGCGCCACCGTCATCGACCCCTCCGCGCACAGCTGCAGGAACCGCTCGATGCGGCCGGACGAGTGGTCCGGACCCTGGCCCTCCAGCCCGTGCGGCAGGAGCAGCGCGATGTCGGCGGTCTGGCCCCACTTGGCCTCGCCCGACGAGATGAACTCGTCGATGATCGACTGCGCACCGTTGACGAAGTCGCCGAACTGCGCCTCCCAGGCCACGATCGCCTCAGGGTTGGCCACGGAGTAGCCGTACTCGAAGCCGACGGCTGCGAACTCCGACAGCGCCGAGTCGTACGGGAGGAAGCGCTCCTGGTCCTGGGAGAGGTTGCGCAGCGGGTAGTACTCCGCACCGGTCTTGCGGTCGATCACCACGGAGTGCCGCTGCACGAACGTGCCCCGCCGGGTGTCCTGCCCCGACAGCCGCACGAGCTTGCCGTCCATCGCCAGCGAGCCCAGGGCGATCAGCTCGGCGAACGCCCAGTCGATGTTGCCCTCGCGCGACATCTGGTAGCGCCGCTGCAGCACCGGCTTGACCCGCTGGTGCACGGTGAAGCCCTCGGGGAGCTCGACGTGCGCATCACCGACGCGGTGCACGACCTCCAGGGGCACCGAGGTGTCGAGGTCGGTGGGGACCGACTGCTCCTGCTCGACGGAGGGGCTCGGGGCCGCCGGAGTCTTCTCCAGCTCCCTGACCTCGTTGAACACGTGCTCGAGCTGGTTGGAGAAGTCGCGCAGCGCGTGCTCGGCCTCCTCCATGGAGATGTCGCCGCGGCCGATCAGCGACTCGGTGTAGATCTTGCGGACGCTGCGCTTGGCGTCGATCACGTCGTACATCGCCGGCTGCGTCATCGACGGGTCGTCGCCCTCGTTGTGACCGCGCCTGCGGTAGCAGATCATGTCGATCACGACGTCGTTGTTCCAGCGCTCGCGGTACTCGACGGCCAGCTTGGCCACCCAGACGCACGCCTCGGGGTCGTCGCCGTTCACGTGGAACACGGGAGCGTCGATCATCTTCGCGACGTCGGTGGAGTACTGCGACGACCGCGCGTGCTCCGGGGCGGTGGTGAACCCGACCTGGTTGTTGACCACCACGTGCACCGTGCCGCCGGTGCGGTAGCCGCGCAGCTTCGCCAGGTTCAGCGTCTCGGCCACCACGCCCTGACCGGCGAACGCCGCGTCGCCGTGCATCATCAGCGGCAGGACGCTGAAGCCGCCCTCGCCCTTGTTGAGCAGGTCCTGCTTGGCCCGGACGATGCCCTCCAGCACCGGGTCGACTGCCTCCAGGTGCGAGGGGTTCGACGCGAGGGAGACGACGGTCTCGCCGTCGCCGAACATCCGGAAGTACTTCCCCTCGGCGCCCAGGTGGTACTTGACGTCACCGGAGCCGTGGGCCTGGCCGGGGTCGAGATTGCCCTCGAACTCGCGGAAGATCTGGCTGATCGGCTTGCCGACGATGTTGGCCAGCACGTTGAGCCTGCCCCGGTGGGGCATGCCGATGACCACCTCGTCGAGCTCGTGCTCGGCAGCCTTGTCGAGCACGGCGTCGAGCAGCGGGATGACGGTCTCGCCGCCCTCCAGGGAGAACCGCTTCTGCCCGACGTACTTGGTCTGGAGGAACGTCTCGAACGCCTCGGCGGCGTTGAGCTTGCTCAGCACGTACTTCTGCTCCGCCGGGTTCGGCTTCTGGTGCGGCACCTCGATGCGCTCCTGGAGCCAGTTGCGCTGCTCGGGGTCGGCGATGTGCATGTACTCCGTGCCGATGGTGCGGCAGTAGGAGTCGCGCAGCAGGCCGAGGACGTCACGCAGCTTCATCCGCTCCTTGCCGCCGAAGCCGCCGACGGCGAACTCGCGGTCGAGGTCCCACAGCGTGAGGCCGTGCGAGAGCACGTCGAGGTCGGGGTGGCGGCGCTGGCGGTAGTTCAGCGGGTCCGTGTCGGCCATCAGGTGCCCGCGCGTGCGGTAGGCATCGATCAGCTCGATGACGCGGGCGATCTTGTCGACGGCGCCGTCGGGGTTGTCCTGCACCCAGCGGACCGGCTCGTACGGCTCCCGCAGCGACCGGAAGATGTCGTGGTAGTAGGCGTCCTCGCCGAGCAGCAGCGCGTGCACCCGGCGCAGGAAGTCGCCTGACTCCGCGCCCTGGAT
>JAODNO010000573.1 GCA_025465235.1 Pseudonocardia sp. | reverse complement strand
CTGCTGCGGCTGCTGCCACTGACCCGCCGGCGGCCAGGACTGGCCGTGCGGCGTGGTGGCGGGGCGCCAGCCGGCCGGCGCTCCGTAGTTGGGCTGCACGGAGTTCGGTTGCCCCGGGTCGGGCTGTTGCCCCTGCCCGGGATGGGGTGCGGTACCCCAGGTCTGCTGCGGGGCGGACGGCCCGTACCCGCCGGGGGCTGCCGTCGGGAACGGCGGTTGGCCGGGGCCGCCGGGGTAACCGGACGGACCGGGGGTGGGCACCGGGCCGCCGTTGGGCGGGCCGGGTGCGGGCACCGCGTAACCGCCGCCCGGATAGGAGCCAACAGGCGCAGGCTGACGTGCCGGCTCGGTGTGCGGCGGCCACGGCTCGCCGCGCTCCCTGGCGCGCTCCGCAGGAGTCTGGATCGGTGGCTTGTCCGAGGGCGTGCGCCCGCCGAAGTCGTTGAACGCGGTGATCCGCGGGCGCTTCTCCACCATGTCGAAGATCCGCTCGAGGTCCCTGCGGGTGAGCGTCTCCTTCTCCAGGAGCTCGAACACCAGGTCGTCCAGGACGTCCCGGTAGGTGTTGAGGATCTCCCACGCCTCGGTGTGCGCCGCCTCGATGAGCGCGCGCACCTCCTCGTCGATCTCGTGGGCGACCTCGAGCGAGGAGTCGGCCTGGTTACCCATCGAGCGACCGAGGAACGGGTCGCCCTGGTCGCGGCCGTACCGCACCGCACCCAGCCGCGCGCTCATGCCGTACTCGGTGACCATCGCCTTGGCGATCTTGGTGGCCTGGTCGATGTCGGAGGAGGCGCCGGTGGTGGGCTCGTGGAAGACGAGCTCCTCAGCCGACCGGCCACCCATCGCGAACACCAGGCGCCCGATCATCTCCGACCGGGTCATCAGGCCCTTGTCGTCCTCCGGGACGACGAGTGCGTGGCCGCCGGTGCGCCCGCGAGGCAGGATCGTGAGCTTGTAGACCGGCTCGAGGTCCGGCATCGCCCACGCCGCGAGAGCGTGCCCGCCCTCGTGGTACGCGGTGATCTTCCTCTCCTGCTCGGAGATGATCTTCCCCTTGCGCCGCGGACCGCCGACGACGCGGTCGACGGACTCCTCCAGCGCCGCACCGTTGATCAGCGTGCCGTTCTCCCGCGCCGTGAGCAGCGCGGCCTCGTTGACGACGTTGGCGAGATCGGCGCCGGACATGCCGACCGTGCGCTTGGCCAGGCCCTCGAAGTCGACGTCGTTCGCGAACGGCTTGCCCTTCGAGTGCACGGCGAGGATCGCGCGCCTGCCGGCGAGGTCGGGGGCGCCGACCGGGATCTGACGGTCGAAGCGACCGGGCCGCAGCAGCGCCGGGTCGAGGATGTCGGGCCGGTTCGTGGCCGCGATCAGGATGATCCCGCCGCGGGCGTCGAACCCGTCCATCTCCACGAGGAGCTGGTTGAGCGTCTGCTCACGCTCGTCGTGGCCACCGCCCAGCCCGGCGCCGCGCTGGCGGCCGACCGCGTCGATCTCGTCGACGAAGATGATGCAGGGCGAGTTCTGTTTGGCCTGCTCGAACAGGTCGCGCACCCGGGAGGCGCCGACGCCGACGAACATCTCCACGAAGTCGGAGCCGGAGATCGTGTAGAACGGCACGCCCGCCTCGCCTGCGACGGCGCGCGCGAGCAGCGTCTTGCCCGTGCCGGGCGGGCCGTACAGCAGCACGCCCTTCGGGATCTTGGCCCCGAGCGCCTGGTACCGAGCGGGGTTCTGCAGGAAGTCCTTGATCTCGTGCAGCTCCTCGACGGCCTCGTCCGCCCCGGCGACGTCGCCGAAGGTGGTCTTCGGCATGTCCTTGTTGAGCTGCTTGGCCTTCGACTTGCCGAACGACATCACCCGGTTGCCGCCGCCCTGGGCGTTGTTCATCATCCAGAACAGGATGAGCAGCACCAGGCCGAGCGGGATCAGGTAGATCAGGATCGTGGTCAGGAAGGACTCCTGGCGCACGACGGTGTTGAACGACGGCTTGTTGGGCGCGCTCTCCAGCGCCTGCACGATGGGGCCGCTGGTCTGAGCGGGGTACTGGGTGATGACCTGGGTGCTGCCGTTGACCGGCTGGTTCAGGGTGAGGCGGAGTTGCTGGTCGGTGTCCTCGATCAGCGCGTCCTTGACGTTGCCGCTGCTGATCTGCGAGAGCGCGACGGACGTGGGTACCTGCGTGTAGCCGCGCGTGCTGTCGAACAGCACGCTGAAGGTGAAGTAGACCAGGATCGCGGCGAGGATCCAGATCAGCGGGTTACGTAGCAGGCGCTTGCGGTCCATGCAGCTTCGGCCGTGGCGGCCTTCACCCTCTCTGGCGAGTTTCTCCGGCGGAGACCCGGCGCAGCACACTGACCGGCCCTGAGTCCGCCAGGATAGCGGTCCCCGGACCGAGCTGCGTCGTCGACGTCTACCGGCGCACCCCGTCATGGGTACGTGCTGGTACAACGGCCGGGACCGAACCCGTGTTCCCAGTCGGCCATTCCCGGCAATGAGGGGTATCCCACGCGGACCGCTGTCGTTAAGTTGCCGGCAGTGGTGATCGACACCGGTGGCGGATCCGGTGATGGGGGAGTGCATATGACGGTCAGGTTTCGTGGCGTCGCGGTCGGGATCGCGATCGGGGCCGTGGCGCTCGGTGCGTTCGCCGCACCGGCCGCGACAGCAGCACCGGCAGGGCCGGAGGTGCCGGGACAGTCCACCACGGACCCGACCAACTGGGCACCGGCCGACACAGCCGCGATCCACCCCGGCGTGGTCACGGACACTGCTGGGGGCGGAGCCTGCACCAGCAACTTCGTCTTCACCGCGGGCGACCGCACGTTCCTCGGCCAGGCCGCACACTGCGCAGGCACCGGTCAGGCCACCGAGACCAACGGATGCAACTCCGGCACCGGCCCGGTCGGCACGCCGGTCATGATCGAGGCGGCAGACGGCACCACACGCAACGGCACGCTCGCCTACAGCTCCTGGGTCACCATGCAGCAGAACGGCGAGTCCGACCCCGACATCTGCGCCTACAACGACTTCGCACTCGTGGAGATCGCTCCGGAGGACGTCGCCGACGTGAACCCGAGCATCCCGTTCTTCGGCGGCCCGACCGGCATCGACACCAACGGTCTCGTCGCCGGCGACCTGGTCTACGGCTACGGCAACTCGCCGTTGCGCCTCGGCATCAGCCAGCTCAGCCCGAAGGCCGGAATCAGCGCCGTCGATGTGGGTGGCGGGCGCAGCCATGAGGTCTACACGCTCACCCCCGGCGTGCCCGGCGACTCCGGAAGCGCGTTCGTCGACGCCCAGGGGGACGCCGTCGGCCTCCTGTCCACGCTCAACCTCGCCCCGCTGCCGGTCAGCAACGGTGTGAGCGACATCTCCCGCGCCCTGGACTACGCCAACGCCAACGGCGGGCTCGGCGACATCGAGCTCGTCCTCGGCACGCAGCCGTTCACCCCGGTGCCCCTCGGAGTGCCGGCAGGCCAACTGGCCGGGCCCGCCGGACCCCCGGTGGGCTGAGCCGCCCGCTACACGCGAGAACTGCGCGTTCCCAACTGCGGGAGCGCGCCGTTCTCGCGTTCAGCTGTTCTCGCGTTCAGGTGTAGACATCGGGCTCGAGCGTCCCGATGAACGGGAGGTCCCGGTAGCGTTCCGCATAGTCGAGGCCGTAGCCGACCACGAACTCGTTGGGGATGTCGAAGCCCACGTACTTCACGGGCACGTCGACCTTCACCGCGTCCGGCTTGCGCAGCAGCGTGCACACCTGGAGCGACGCCGGCTGGCGCGACTCCAGGTTCTTCAGCAGCCAGGACAGCGTCAGCCCCGAGTCGATGATGTCCTCGACGA
>JAODNO010000567.1 GCA_025465235.1 Pseudonocardia sp. | reverse complement strand
TTTGCGCATTTTCCATCGCAAGCCACTGGCCCATACCCAGCGGGCCCTTGGCGCCAGATCCCGGGCCTTCCACAGTGCACTAAGCGTCGACATCGACGGGCTGAGCGTCGCCTACCCGCGCGGCGGGCACCGCCTGGCGGACGTCTCGTTGTCCGTGCGCGAGCACGAGGTATGTGTCCTGCTCGGGCCCAATGGCGCGACATCGCCGCACTCTCCTCGCGCCAGCTCGCCCGCCGGGTCGCCTACGTCCCGCAGTCCACGGCGACGCAGTTCCCGTTCACCGCCCTGGACAAGGCCGTGATCGGCCGCACCCCGTATCTCGCCGCGACGACCGCCCCAGCGGCGGCAGACCGGCGTATCGCGATGGCGCAGCTGGAACGGCTCGGCATCGGACACCTGGCACGGCGACCGTTCTCGCTGCTCTCCGGCTCCGCATCCTGGACGTGATCACTGACCTAGCGCGGGCCGGCCGCTGTGTTCTGATGACCACTCACCAGCCCGCGCACGCCCTGACCCACGCCAACCGTGCGGTACTCATGCGCGGGGGCGTCTTGTCGCCGATGGCGCACCCGAGGATGTCGTGACCAGCGGCAGCCTCAGTGACCTCTACGGCGTCGGGATCCACGTCGCGCGGGTGAGCCTGCCCGGAGAACACGGCTTCCCGGTGCGCACCTGCATCCCCATCCCGTCGCGCCCACCGCCGCCGACCCGGGGAACCCCGACGGGAGCGCGGGCTGCCGTCAGCGGATCCGGCGTCCCGTCTCGGTGCAGGAGTATCCACCGAGAGCCTCGACATCCGCACGGAAGTCGGCGCGATCCAGCAGCGCCCACAGTGGGGTGAGCAGCGCATCGGACAGCGACGCCACGCGCAGCACCAGGTCGTAGGGCTCCTGGGCAACCTGGACGAAGTCCAACCCGAATGCGCGTGCCGCAGCCAGGATGCCCATCCCGGCGTCGGCCCGCCCCGCGGCCACGGCGGCGGCCACGGCGAGGTGGGTGTGCTCCTCGCGGGAGTAGCCCGACACCTGGTCCGGGTCGATGCCGCGGCGGGCCAACTCGTGATCGAGGAGGGCCCGGGTGCCGGCTCCGCGCTGCCGGTTGACGTAGTGCAGACCGGGCCGGGTCAGATCGTCGACACCGGTGAGGTCGAGTGGGTTGCCCGGGGCGACGATGAGCCCCTGGTCACGGTGCACCAACCGGACGACGGCAACGTCGGAGCCCGTCCCGAGCAGTCGGTCCACGTACGGCAGCGTGTACTCGCCGGTAGCCGGGTCCAGCAGGTGCGAACCGGCGATGTGACACAGCCCGTCGCGCAACGCCACTAAACCGCCGAGTGAACCGACGTTGGATGACGCGAGGGTGATCAGCGGATCGTCGGCCCGCAGTTGTGAGGCGGCGAGATCGAGGACGAGGTCGTGCGAACCGATGGCCACGATGGTGCGCCCGATCTCGGCGAGCCCGCGCAGCAGCTCCACCCGGACCTGCTCGCCAGCGTGGTGACCCTCCAGGCCGGAGGGCACCATCAGTAAGCCGTCGGCGCGCACCAGTGACGTGAGCACGCCAGCACCGCGGGGGAGCGGCGTCGCGACCACCTCGCCGCCCACGCGCCCCAGGCGAACCCGCACCCAGTCGTCCATCCCGATCGCTGACGGAAGCTTGCGCGCCAGCCGCGCGGTCGTCGACGGCCGCTCGCGTGGCGCGGCGCCCTCCAACTCCGCAAGCATCGGCGCGGCGAAGATGTCGAAGGTGAGTGCGGCCGAGACCGGGTAGCCGGGTGCCCCGAGTACCGGTGTGGCGGGATCGCCAGCGACCGTGCCGAGCACCACGGGGTGCCCCGGGCGCACCGCGACTCCGTGGACCGCGAGCGTGCCGGCCTCGGCGACGACGCGGGCGGTGTAGTCGTCGCGGCCAGCGCTGGAGCCCGCGATGAGGATGACCAGGTCCGCGTCGGCGGCGGCGGCGCGCAGAGCCGCGGTGATGGCGTCCGGGTCGTCGGTGACGATCTCGGTGACCCGCGCCTCGCAGCCCACCTCCCGCGCTTGCGCGGCCAGCATCAGCGAGTTGGTGTCCAGGATCTCCCCGGGTGCCAGCTCGGAGCCGATCGGACGGATCTCATCACCTGTCGGCACGATCACCACGACCGGGGCGCGGCGCACTCCGAGCTCGACGACTCCGGCCGCCGCACAGGCGGCGACATCGACCGGCCGTAACCGGTGTCCCTCCGGCAGCAGCAGCTCCCCGGCACTGATGTCCTCGCCGATCGAACGGACGTGCTGATACGGCGGGACCGCCGCACGCAGCTCGGCCGGCCCCTCGCCGGTGCGGTGCACCTGCTCACGCATCACGACCGCGTCGTAGCCGACCGGGAGCGGGTCCCCGGTGTCGACGACCTCGAAGTCCCCGACGCCGAGCAGCAGCGGGGTCGACTCGGCCGCTCCCACGGTGTCCGCCGCCCGCACGGCAATGCCATCCATAGCCGCTGAGTCGAACGCGGGCGAGGATCGGCGCGCCCACACAGGCTCAGCGGTCACCCGCCACACCGCGGCACCGACCGGCACGCGGACCGCGTCCACGCGTGCAGGGCAACCCGCGCCGGCGCGCGCGTCCCGCCAGGCGTCGAGAGCTTCGGCCGCGGGAACGTCGGAGACGAACGGGCTCTCAGCACTCATGCCGCGACGGTAGCCACGAGGTCAGGCCTCATCCATAGAGGGTGACCTCGACGTCGGTGCCGGCGTCCAGACCGGTCGCCGGCTCGGGGACGATGAGATACCCGTCGGCGCGGGTCAGCACCGACAACAACGCCGACGGGCCGAACAAGGGCTCCGCGATTCCGTCGGAGACCTTCACCTGGACCACATCGAGGCGCCCGGCCGCGGAGGCCAGGTCCCGCGAAAGCCGGGCACGGGTGGACGGCACCGGCGGTGGCATCTCACAGCCGGCTATCCGCCACAGGAGAGGAACCCCTATCTGACCGAACACGACTAGTGCCGACAGCGGGTTGCCCGGCAGACCGATCAGTGGAATGCCGCCACACTCCGCCAGCAGCGTGGGTTTCCCCGGTTTGATGGCCAGACCGTGGCACCAGATGTCACCGACCTCTGCCACGGCGCCGGCGGTTTCGTCCCGGGCACCCACGGAGGAGCCCGCCGAGACGACAACCAGGTCGACGTCCCGCAGTACCTCGTACAGCCTGTTCTTGAGGGCTCCCGGCTCGTCGCCGACGATCCCGGCGCGAATTGGCTCGCCGCCGGCGTCTGTGATCAGCCCCGCGAGCGCCGAAGCCGTGGCGTCGCGCACCTGCCCGGGGGCCAGCTCGACAGTGTGCGGCGACACCACCTCGTCCCCGGTGGAGATGATCGCCACCCGGGGCCGGGCATGCACCGCGACGGCGGTCACCCCGGCGGCGGCAAGGAGCCCGAGGTCCGGAGCCCGGAGCGGTCGACCGGCCGGCACCAGCGCGGCCCCGGCGGCGACGTCCTCATCGGCCCGGACCAATCCGCCGCCAGGAGCAACGGGCCGGGTGATCTCGATAGTGCCCGGCATGGTCTCGGCGGAGAACTCGACCATCACCACCGCGTCGGCGCCGTCCGGCAGTACCGCTCCGGTCGGTATCGCGACGCAGCCGCCGGGCCGGACTGCGACAGTCGGCGCGGCACCCATCCGCACCGCCCCGAGCAGATCTAGGTAGGAGGGCAGACCCTCGGAGGCACCGTAGGTGTCCGCGGCGCGGACGGCGAACCCGTCGACGGTGGAGCGGACGAACCCGGGGAGGGCGGACGGCGCGCGCACCTGCGCCGCCGGCACGCGGTGCAATGCGGCCGACAGCTCCACGGTCTCGACCGGCGTCCGGTAGGTGGGCCGGAAGCCGGCGAGGGCCTCGGCGACGGTGCGGGCGGTGAAGAACTCCCGCCCGCTCACCGTGCGGGCTGACCTGGTTCGCCCTGTGGCTTCGGTTGCTCGCGGGCCGCCGCCCCGCCCTTGTCCA
>JAODNO010000562.1 GCA_025465235.1 Pseudonocardia sp. | reverse complement strand
CGGCCCGCCCGCCGTCGGGGTGGCCCAGCCGCCCGCTACGGGCCGACGCGCCCTTCGCCGCGGCCCCGGGTCCGCCCCCCGCAGCTGCAGCCGCGTCCTCGGTCATGACCGCATGGTCCCGCGCCGGCCCGGTCCACCCGAGCTCGGCCACGCTCCTCCTCGCGGAGGTGCGACTTTCCGTGCAGGGCGCCGTCGCTACCCGGGGTCGTGCGGGCTCGCGGCAGCGGTGTCGGCGGAGGGGTCGTGCGGGGTGAGCAGGTGGCCGCCCGGCGGGAGCACGAGCTTGACCGCGGTGTGACCGCGGTGGGCCCGGACGGCGGCCGCGTGGTACTCCTCCAGCCTGACGACGAACTCCGGGTCGCCGTACACGGCGCCGTCGACCGCGGTGCCTGGCCTGCCCTCCAGCACGGCCTCGACGTCCTCACCGGACAGTGTCCTGTGGGTCTCGAGGGCGTGCGCCACCGACAGCACGGCGGCACGGTTGTCGCGCAGGATCGCCTCGGCCTTGTCGAGCAGGTCCGCGAGCTGGTCCTCGATGCGATCGGCGAGCGCCTGGCGCAGCACTGCCTCGGTGCTCTCGCCCTTGGATGGCCCACCGCGACCGCCACCGGGGCTGCCGACCTCCAGCCTGCGTGCCGTGGAGTAGGACGAGATCGTGGAGCCCATTCCCCAGTAGCCCTCCATGAACGACGCCACCGCGGTGGCCGACTCCAGGTCACCGGAGACGCCGGAGGACGAGTCGCCGTCGAAGAACATTCGCTCGCCTGCGAGCGAGGCGAGGGACACGAGGATGTCGGACTCGAACTCCGACCGCCAGCGGGTGAACTGGTCCTCCGGCGGGATGCTGGCGACCATGCCGAGATAGTCGCTGCCCTTCTCGATGGTCGCCAGGTCGATCTCCATGTGCTGGCGGGTGCGGAACGCCACCACCGCGTGGCACGCCTCGTGCACGGCGACGGCGTGCCGCTCGCGCTCGATGTACTCCACGTCCTCCGGCGGCCCGAGGTCCTTGAGCTGCTTGGCCCGCATCACGTCCTTCCACGTGATGACCTCCCGGCCGTCCCGGATCGCGATGATCAGAGCCTCGTTGACGAGGTCCTTGATGGTGGCGCCCGTGGCGTACGGGGTGATCGTGGCCAGCTTGTCGATCTGCGCGGCGTCGAGCTCGTGGGCGACCTTGTCGAAGTACCCCTCGTAGGTGCGCACCCGCCCGGCCTTGCTCGGGTACCCGACGCGGTAGATCCGGTCGATGCGACCCGGCCGCAGCAATGCCTCGTCGAGGGCCTCCGGCATGTTCGTGGCCATCATGACGAGGATGCGGTACTTGGGCGGGGGCTTCGGGCGCATACCGAGGATGCGCCGGCCCACCCTGTTGATGATTCCGCGGGGCTTCTTGAGGCCGGACAGCTCGGTGAGCAACGCCTGCAGTGTGCCCATACCTCCGCCGCCACCCGCCATCCCGCCCATCACGAAGCGGCTGCGTCCGGTGCCCGGCGGCTCGGCGGGCGGAGCGTCCATCGCATCGCGCGCGAGCAGCCAGCGCGTGTCGTCGGACAGGTAGGAGAACCCGTGGCACCCTCCCGCCTGGAACGGGGCGCTGTGCCCGGGCCCGCGTCCACCGCCCGGCCCGATCTGGGCGAGTGCGCCGCGGTTGCCCAGCGCGTCGGCCTCGTCGAAGAAGACGATGACGCCGCCGTACCGCAGGGCGAGCTTGCGCAGCTTCCGGAACAGCGACTTGACCTTCAGGATGCCGATGCCCATGAACATGTTCGTGAACGCGCCGGGGTCGACGAATACGTAGGGTTTGCCGGTCTCCCCGGCCACGGCCTCGGCCATGAGCGTCTTCCCGGTACCGGGCGGTCCCCAGAGAAGCAGGCCGCTGGGTACGTAGCCGCCCTTCCTCTCGATCTCGTCGGGGTTCTCCAGGAAGACCATGCTCTCCTTGACCCGCTCGACGACGTGGTCCTGGCCCCAGACGTCGCGGAAGCGGGTGGTGATGTCGTCGGGGTAGTAGGTGTCGACGCCGCCGCGGGAGAGCAGCCAGAACAGCCCGATGAACTGGAACGCGACGAAGAAGAACGCGAACGCGAGCTGCAGGATCAGTGGCAGCGCCTGGTACAGCAAGGCCGGTGCCTGGAACAGCGCGAGCACCGGCGATGTCTGCAGGATCTGTGCGGCGACCAGCGAGAACAGCACCAGGAACGCCACGATCTTGAGCACCCGCCCGAGCCGGAACCGCGTCCAGTCCGAGAAGTTGCGGCGCAGCGCCCTGTCGACGCCGCCGAACACCCGCTGAGACCAGAACACGTGGTAGCCCGACCAGTGTTCGCTGACGAGGAAATGGGCCTGGCGCACCAGCTCGACCCCGGTCAGCCACAGCAGCCACTGCGACTCGACGACCTGGATCCGCACGGCGTCGACGAACGGCAGCAGCGGGTTGTCCGCCATCGACGCCCAGACGATCACCAGCCACGCGGCCGTGAACAGGAACAGCAGTCGGACACGATCCCACAGCGCCATCCGCTTGCGGGTCGGTCCGGCTGGTTCGCCGGGCGGCGAAACGCCTCCGGACGCGGTATCGGGGGTGGTCGGCGCGGTCATGGCGACTCCCGGACGGTGAACGAAGAGACGACGTTGTGGATCTCCTGTTGGCGCTGCTCATAGCAGTCGGTGGAGCAGCGGGCATAGAACATGTAGATCTTGCTTGCGTCGTCGTTGACGTAGACGATCTGGTCGAAGACCTGGGCCGGGCCGCCCGCGATGCGATATCGGTAGACGACGTGCACTCCGCGCAGGCCGTGGCCGGGCGTCAGAACCTCGTCGGTCATCAACCCGAACCCGCTGAAGAGGGACGCGGGGTTTGCCGCATCGCGTTGCCTGGCCGGAGCCGAGACCGGCCGGAACAGGTCTCGCATGAGGTCGAGCGAGATCTGGCCACGAGCCGCGGGCGGGACGTCGCGCACACCGATGAAGGCCGCAGGCGCGGGCGAGTGCGGCCCGAGCAGGTGCGAGGGCGACGGTCTGGCGTCGGCGTCGTACCCGGCCAGCCAGAACCCACGCTGGCTCTCGCTCATCGACGGGTCGAGCCCGATCGCATCGTCGAGCGCCCTGGCCTCGATGGGCCGCCACGAGGTGGGCACCTTGAGGTAGGTGCGGTCGGCCGAGTTGGTCACGTAGGTGAACTCAGGGCCGCCGCATGCGCACAGCAGGGCCGCCGCGGCGGTCAGAAAGCACACCACTGCTGCCGTCCGACGACGGCCCCGACCAGCCCGGACCGCCATCCGACCTCCCACCGTGATTACAGCGTGATACGAGTATGCGGTACGCCCACGCTCGGCGAATGGGCTGAATCGGTGCGAGCATGTGTGCGAACGCAGCAGGCCTGACCGGCTGACGCCCCGTCCGTCGCGCCGGCGGCCCCGCTCGCCCGGGACCCTGTCCTCGTGCGGTGCGAGGCAGTCGGCGAGTGGCCGGGTCCAACTTGCACGTGCCGACCTGTGGTCGTCGCGGGATGATCCTGAGGGTGTTACCTGGCATTCGGCCTAATTAATCGGATAAGTGGAGCAATCTCAGACCGCTCGTCGCGTCCGCCACCACTTCGGGCCCACGGGACTCTCAGCTTCGCAACCTGTACGGGAGGTCGCCTCCTACGGTCCGGCCCATGGATCAGCGGTTGCTACGCGCGTTGTGGCTGAGTGTTCTCGGCTTCATCATCAGCGCACCCGCGATCGTGTGGCTCACGATCGCTCCTGTCGAGCCGCTGTGGAACCACCTTTCGATCCTGACCGGGTTGCTCGCTCTCTCGGCGCTCGTGTGTGCGGCGGTCCTGCCGTCCCGGCTCCGATCCCTGAACCGCGCCCTCGGTATCGAGAGCGTGATCGACGTCCACCGCTTCCTCGGTCTCGTCACGGCCGCGCTGGTGTTCGCCCACCTCGCCTGCGTCGTCGCCGAAAACCCGGCCAACGTCGCACTGCTCAACTTCGAGACCGCTCCGAAGCGGGCACAGGCCGCCACCGGCGCAACCGCAGCGCTCGCAGCGCTCGCCGGGCTGGCCGTCCTGCGAGGACGTACGCGGCTGTCCTACGAGCTGTGGCGGTGGCTCCACGTGATCCTCGCGGTCATCGTGCTGGTGCTGTCGGCGCTGCACGTGTGGTGGCTCGACCACCTTGTGGCCGAACCCGCGCTGGGCACGCTCTTCGGGCTGCTCGCGGCCCTAGTGGTGGGGATCTTCGGATACCGGTGGGCCTGGCGGCCGATGTTCGATGCGTCGACCGAGTTCCTGGTCCGCGAGGTCCGGCAGGAGAACGCGACGGTGAGCACGCTGGTGCTCGAGCCACGGCGCCGCCGCCATACCCCGCCGACGACGTGGGCGTTCGCGCCCGGCCAGTTCGCGTGGATCCGCCTGGAGCGCTCGGTCACGGCCGAGGAGCACCCGTTCACGATCGCCTCCAGCGCGCACCTGGACACCACGGAGTTCACGATCCGCCACGCCGGCGACTTCACGCGGGCGCTGCGCCACCTGCCGCCGGGGAGCCCGGTCTGGGTGGACGGCCCGCACGGTGCATTCACCAACGACGTCGGCACGGGAGCCGGCTTCGTCATGATCGCCGGCGGCGTCGGGGTGACGCCGATGATGAGCATGTTGCGCACCGCCGCAGACCGCTGTGACCCCCGCCCGTACCGGCTGGTGGTCGTGGCGAGCTCACCGGAGGACCTCCTGTTCCGCGACGAGCTCGCGGACCTCAGGCGTCACCTCAACCTCGTCGTCACGGAGGTGCTGCGCCGTCCACACGACGGCTGGTACGGCCACACCGGCGAGATCGGCGTGGGCCTGCTCTCGATGGTGCTCGCAGGCGCGGCGCACCCCGCCGAGATCGACTACTTCATCTGCGGACCATCGTCGCTGGTCACGGACGCCTTGAGCGTCCTCGACGTCCTCGGTGCGGCACCGGCCCGCGTCCACACCGAACAGTTCGACTTCGTGTGAACAGGAAGGCACCAATGCTCCGCAGTATCCCGCGCTTGCTCCGACGCGCCGTGGTCGTCGCCGTGATCCTCGCTGTGTCCGCGACGGTGTACCAGTCGTGGGCCTCGGGGTCCCCCGGCACCGGTGGCTGGGTTCAGACCCAGTGGGGCCCGCTCGGCCCCGCCGACCGCGACCTGCTCGTCAAGGTCCGGCTGGCCGGGCTCTGGGAGCAGCCGACGGGGCAGCAGGCAGAGCAGCAGGCGAGCTCACCCGAGGTGAAGAACGCCGGGCTGCACATCTCCGGCGAGCACGGCTCGCTCGACGAGGAGGTGCGCAAGGTCGCCAGCCAGCTCGGCGTCCTGCTACCCAGCAGTCCCACCGCCCAGCAGGTGGCCTGGATGAACGAGATCTCGCAGCAGACCGGCTCCGAGTACGACCGGATGTTCGTCCAGCGGTTGCGTGAGGCACACGGCGCGGTCCTGCCCATCATCGCGCAGGTGCGGGCCACCACGCGCAACGAGCTGATGCGGCAGTTCGCCGACACGGCCAACCAGTACGTCAGCCGCCACATCAAGTACCTCGAGGACACGGGACTGGTCGACTACGCGGCGCTCCCGCAGTCGTCACCGGGCCTGCTGTCAGGCGGTACCGGGCCCGGTGACCTCGTCGTTCCGATCCTGGTGTTCGTCGCCGCGCTCCTCGCCGCCATCGCCCTATTCGCGGCTCTGCGCAGCCGGAACGCCGCGCGCCGCAAGCGGGTCACCGTCCCCCAGCGCGCCCCGGCGGCGCATTTCCCCGAGCTCACTGCCGTCGCCGCGATCCCCGCTCCCCGGTCGGCATCGCGCGCCGATTTCGATTCCGGTTCCTACCGCTCCGTCTCCGACATCGGTTCCCACAGTTGGACGTCGTCCGACAGCGGCCCGCTCCCCACGGTCTCCGATACCGGCTCCTACCGAACCGCCACCGACACGGGGCCCTACCGGGAGGTTTCCGACACCGGGTCCCAGCAGATGGTCTCCGACACCAGGACCCACCAGACGGTCTCCGATACCGGCTCGCACCGGACCGTCTCCGATACCGGCTCGCACCGGGCCGTCTCCGACACCGGCTCCCACCGCCTCACGGGCCGTACCCGTTCCCGCCATTCCATCCGGCGTTAGCTCTCCGCTCCCCGCATCTCCGCCGGCCCACCGGTTGTGCCACCTGGCCTCCCGTTCCCGCTCCCCGACCCCGAACGGAGCAGCATGTCCCCCTCCAGTACCGAACGACGCCGGAGTACGGCTCGTAAGCTGGCCATCTCTGCGGCCGCCCTGGTGGTGACCGTTCTCCCCACCGCCTGTAGCGGCTCCGCATACGCCGACTCGCTGGGCGACGGGAACGGGGCGTCCACAGCACCCGCGGCGGGCGGCCACAGCGGCCACGGCAGCCAGGACCAGAGCGCATCGAAGCAGACGTCCAAGGAGAACGAGAAGCCCGCCGACCCGCAGGGCAAGGGGTCGAAGGGGTCCAACAACTCGAAGGGGTCCAACAACTCGAAGGGGTCCAACAACTCGAAGGGGTCCAACAACTCGAAGGGGTCCG
>JAODNO010000553.1 GCA_025465235.1 Pseudonocardia sp. | reverse complement strand
ACGACCTGCAGCTCCACCCTCGCCAGCGGTTGACCGAGGCACTGATGCACGCCGAAACCGAAGGCCACGTGCCTGCGCGCGTCCCGGTGGACGTCCAGCCGGTCGGGGTCGGCGAACGCCTGCTCGTCCCGGTTCGCTACGTCGTTGGCACAGATCACGCCGTCACCGGCGCGGATGAGCTGGCTACCGATCTCGATGTCCTCGACGGCGACCCGGCGTCGTCCGCTGTGCGTGATGTGGAGGTAGCGCAGGAGTTCCTCCACCGCGCCGGCGATCAGCGTGGGGTCGTCGGTGTCGCGCAGCGCGGCAAGCTGGTCAGGGTGTTCCAGTAGGGCCAGGGTGCCCAGCGCGATCATGTTCGCGGTGGTCTCATGCCCGGCGATGAGCAGGAGCATGCCCATCACGGCCACCTCGTACCCGGTCAGCTCACCCGTCTTGACATGCTCGGTCGCCAGCCTGGACAGCAGGTCGTCCGCGGGGTCGGCAAGTTTTTCCGCGACCAGCCGCTCCAGATAGTCGGTCAGTTCGCCCTGCGCCTCCCGCGTCGACTCCGGCGACTGGTTACGATTGATCAGGATCTTGCTGTGGCGCTGGAAGAAGTCGTGGTCGGCGTAGGGCAAGCCGAGCAGTTCGCAGATCACCAGCGAGGGCACGGGCAAGGCGAACGCCTGGACCAGGTCGACCGGTGTCGGCCCGGCCAGCATCTCGTCGATCAGGGTGTCCACGATCCGCTGGATCGCCGGCCGCAGCGCCTCGACCCGCTTGACGGCGAACGGCGCCGTCACCATCCGCCGCAGCCGGGCGTGCTCAGGATCGTCCATGTTGATGAAGGTTCGCGCCTGCCTCCTGCGCTCGCGGAAGGCCTCGCCCTGGTGTGGGTAGCCCGCAAGTGTGGTGTCGGCGCTGATCCGCGGGTCGGTCAGCAGGGCCCGCTGCTCGGCGTATCGGGTGACAAGCCACGGGGTGCTGCCGTCCCACAGCCGGACCCTGGTGATCGGCGCCTGCACCTGCAACGTCCGCAGGCCCGGGGGCGGGTCGAACGGGCAACCGGCCGCCCTGGCCATCGGGAAATCCGGGATCACGGCCGGTGCCCGGCCGTCGTCGCCGCTGAGGTGTCGGTGTTGGTCACTGTGCGCCTCCGCATATAGTGGATCTATATAGACTCACTATACGACTATATATAGCCCTGCTATGGTGATGCCGGTGACGTTGACCGAGCAGCAGCGGACCGCGACGGCAGAGGCCCTGGACGAGGTCACCCGGTTTGCGGTCCGCCAGCTGGAGACGCTGCGGCAGATCAGTTTCTCTGCGGTGGCCACACTGGGCACCTTGGACTCCTCCGGGCCGTGCCGGCTCACGGAGTTGGCCGGTCGTGAGGGGATCAGCCAGCCGTCGATGACCACGATGGTCTCCCGGCTGGAACGGCAGGGTCTGGTGGAACGCCGGCGTGATCCATCAGACGGTCGGATCGTGCTGGTCGACATCACCGGCGCGGGGCAGGACATGCTCCGACGCCGCCGCACCGAGCGGGTGGCCTTCTTGTCCAGCCTCATCGGCGCGCTCGACCCCGCCGAGCAGCGCGCGCTGGCCGACGCCGCCGCGGCGCTGCGCCACATGACCGACCCCACCGCGGTGCCGGCAGCACTAGATGCCGCGAAGCACGCCGCGGACCAGCACGTCGAGGAATGATCCTGAGGGGACCCCGCGGGGGTTGCCAGCCGCCTCGTCAGCGCGAGCAACGGGGCTGTTCAGCACCGGCCGTGCGTTGTTGTAGCGCACCGGGACGGCGGAGACGGCGGGTTCGGTGGTCGGCAGCACGAGCTCACGGCCGGCGGTCAGGCCATGGCGAAGCGCAGCGTGACGATTCGGAACGGGCGGAGCGTGAGCCGCGTGCCGTCCGCGGAGAGCGCCGTGGGCTGGGGCAGGGGGCGTTCGAGGAGGTCGGTCTCCACGACTGATGCATGCGGGAAGTCGGCCGTGATCCGGGCGGTCGCCCGCGACCCGAGCGCCTCGTAGAGCCGCACCACCACGTCCCCGCTGCCGTCCTCGGCAAGCTTCACGGCCTCCACGACGACAGCAGGATCGTCGACCGCGAGCAGCGGGGCCACGGCGTAGGCCCCGCGGACCGTTCGGAGCGGCAGGTTGAGCCGGTAACCCGAGGCCACCGCGTCGCCGATCGTCGAGCCGACCCGCAGTGCCACGGCGAGCCGGTGCTCGCCCTGGTCGGCGGTCGGGTCGGGGAACAGCGGCGCGCGCAGCAGCGACAGCCGCACGGTGGTCGTCGTGCCGCCGTCGGGACGGGTCGCGCGGAGGGTGTCGTGCCCGTAGGTGGAGTCGTTGGCCACTGCCACGCCGTATCCCGGCTCGCCCACGTGCACCCAGCGGTGCGCCACCGTCTCGAACCGTGCCGCGTCCCACGATGTGTTGGCGTGGGTCGAGCGGTGCACGTGGCCGAACTGGATCTCGGACGTGGCGCGGTCGGCGTGCACGTCGAGCGGGAACGCGAGCTTGAGCAGCTTCTGCTTCTCGTGCCAGTCGACGTCCGTGATGATGTCGATCTCGGCGGAGCCTGCGTGCAGGGCGACGACCTGGGCGATCGTGGACGAACCGGTCGACCGGACGATCCGGACGGAGGCGCGGGACGGACCCCGCTCGACCACCGCCAGCTCGTCGAGGTCGACGAGGTCGCGCACGGTGCGCCGGTAGTGCTCGTCGATGTCCCAGGCGTCCCACTTGGCCGGGGTGTCGCGGTGCAGCTGCAGCAGGTTCGCCGCGGCGCCGGGCGGTACGAGCTCCCGG
>JAODNO010000528.1 GCA_025465235.1 Pseudonocardia sp. | reverse complement strand
CATGACCCGGGAGCTCGACGACCTCATCCTGCGGCTGCGCGCCAACGAGCTGGAGCTGGGTACGTGGATCATCCGTACGAAGGGCGACGTCGAGGATGCGCTGGCGTTCGAGCGGGTCATCGCGGAGCACTCGAAGGACGACTGGCTGGTCAACGAGATCCGGCACTACTTCAAGCGCGTGCTCAAGCGCCTCGACGTCACCTCGCGCTCCCTGATCGCGCTGATCGAGCCGGGCTCGTGCTTCGCCGGCGCCCTGCTGGAGCTGGCGCTGGCCTGCGACCGCCAGTACATGCTCGAGGGCTTCCTCGAGGACGACGCGCAGGAGGGCGCGCCCGCGCAGATCGTGCTGAGCGAGAGCAACTTCGGCACGTTCCCGATGGGCAACGGCCTGTCCCGGATGGGATCGCGGTTCTACGGCGATGACGACCACGTCGCCAAGCTGCGCCAGGAGACGGGCCGCCGGATCGAGGCGGCCGAGGCGATGGACCTGGGCCTCGTCACCGACGCCCCGGACGACATCGACTGGGAGGACGAGATCCGGATCATGCTCGAGGAGCGCGCCTCCCTCTCCCCCGACGCGCTCACCGGCATGGAGGCCAACCACCGGTTCGTGGGGCCGGAGACGATGGAGTCGCGGATCTTCTCGCGACTCACCGCCTGGCAGAACTGGATCTTCGTACGACCCAACGCATCGGGCCCCGACGGCGCGCTGCGCAGGTACGGCACGGGACGCAAGGCCGACTTCGACCGCAAGCGAGTCTGAGGACTGAGCAACATGTCAATCGACTACTCCGAGAAGATCCCGAACAACGTCGATCTGGCCGGTGACCGCAAGCTCCAGCGCGCACTGGAGAGCTGGCAGCCCAACTTCCTCAACTGGTGGAAGACGATGGGCCCGGCCGTCCCCACCGAGGTCGTCTACCTGCGGTCGGCGGTCGCCGTCGGCCGCGAGGGGTGGGCCCACTTCGACCACGTCGCGATGGAGGAGTACCGCTGGGGTGTGTTCCTCGCCGAGCGCAACTCCGACCGGCGGATCGCGTTCGGGGAGGAGAAGGGCCAGCCGGTCTGGCACCAGGTTCCCCGCGAGGACCGCGCCGACCTGCAGCGCCTGATCGTCATCCAGGGCGACACCGAGCCCGCGTCGGTCGAGCAGCAGCGCCGGCTCGGTGAGACGGCCCCGTCGCTGTATGACCTGCGCAACCTCTTCCAGGTCAACGTGGAGGAGGGGCGCCACCTCTGGGCGAGGGTCTACCTGCTGCACGCCTACTTCGGGCGCAACGGGCGCGAGGAGGCCGAGGCGTTGCTGCAGCGCAACTCCGGTGACCTCGACAGCCCACGGATCCTCGGGGCGTTCAACGAGGAGACGCCGGACTGGCTGTCGTTCTTCATGTTCACCTACTTCACCGATCGGGACGGCAAATACCAGCTGGGCACGCTGAAGGAGTCGGCGTTCGACCCGCTGTCGCGCACGTGCGAGTTCATGCTCAAGGAGGAGGCGCACCACATGTTCGTCGGCACCACGGGTGTCGACCGCGTGGTGGCCCGCACTGCCGAGCTGATGCGGGAGCACGACACCGAGGAGGTGGCGCCGCATGGCGGGATCCCGCTGGACGTGATCCAGAAGTACATCAACTTCCACTTCACCGTCTCGCTGGACCTGTTCGGCTCCGAGCAGTCCACCAACGCGGCGAACTACTTCACGGCGGGGCTCAAGGGCCGCTGGCAGGAGGAGCGCCGCAAGGACGACCACGTGCTCACCGAGGGCTCGGCGCACATCGACCTCGTGCGCGACGGGGAGCTCACCACCGACGAGGTGCCGGCGCTGCTGGCGCTCAACCACGACCTGCGCCGCGAGTACATCTCCGACTGCGAGACCGGGCTCAAGCGCTGGAACCGCGTACTCGAGCAAGCCGGTATCGAGCAACGGCTGTCGCTGCCGCACGTCGGCTTCAACCGTGACGTCGGCCTGTTCGCCGACCACTACATCACCCCCAAGGGCGACGTGGTCGGCAAGGACGCGTGGGAGGCGAAAAGGGACTCCTGGCTGCCCACCGAGGCGGACAAGACCCACGTCCGATCCCTCATGCGCCCGGTCTACGAGCCCGGCAAGATCGCCGGCTGGATCGCCCCGCCGTCGCGGGGCATCAACGACAAGCCCCTCGACTACGAGTACGTCCACCTGCGCTGACGCGCCCGTGCGCGGATACGGGTGCTCCAGCACCCGTATCCGCGCACGAGCTACGCGGGTGGAGGCGTCAGCATCGCGGTGGGTGTCGGCTGGGGTAGGGGCTCGCACTGCGCGTCGGATCTGTTGCCCGCCTTGCGGGGTGGCAACGTGCCCGCCGTCAGGTAGGCGGCGACGTGGTTGTCCACGCACACGTCACCCGAGAGCGAGGCGGCGTGCGTGGTACCTCCGACTCCCTCGACCAGCGCGGAGTTCGGGAACACCGCGCGGGCCTGAAGGGCGCCCTCGTACGGCGTGGCGCCGTCAAGCGTCTCGCTGATCAGCAGGAGGCTCTTCAGGTTGGTGCCGTTGATCTGCAACGGCGCCACGGGCTTGGCGGGCCAGACGGCGCACGGCGCGTTGTACCAGGCGTTGGCCCAGGTCTCGAAGGGAGCCTTCGCCGCGACCTTCGTGGTGTCCGCCTGCCAACGGGCCCAGTCGGTCGGCCACGGCGCGTCGGTGCACTCCACCGCCACGTACACGGCGTAGCCGTTGTCGTCGGTGGTCGGGGTGGACCCGTCGTAGACGGCCTTCAGTGCCGCCGCGTCACCGTTGTGCACCCACAGGGAGAACGCGCTCGCGACCTTCTCCCAGTTCCGGACGTCATAGCCGGCGCCCAGGAAGAGGTCGGTCCACTCGGACGGACCGATGAGGCCGCCTGCCGGCTTCTGGCGCAGTTTGTCCTGCTCGGCGTAGAAGAGCTTCTCGACGTCTGCACCGCTGCTGCCCAGCTTGTACACGGTGTCGTACTTGGCGGCCCAGTCGAAGAAGATCTTCATGTTGCGGTCGAACGCGATGTCCTGGTTGAGGTTCGCCTCATACCAGACGTTGCGCTCGTCGACGACGCCGTCGAGGACCATCCGCCGCACCCGGTCCGGGTACAAGGTGGCGTAGACCTGGCCGATGTAGGTGCCGTAGGAGTAGCCGTAGTAGTTGATCTGCTCGGCGCCGAGCGCCTTGCGGATGCTCTCCATGTCGTCCGCGGTCTCGACGGTCTTCATGTGGCCGAGGAGATTGCCCCCCTTCGCCGCGCACGCCTTCGCATAGGACGCGACGCGGCTGCGCCAGGCGGCCTCGCTACCGCTCGAGTTCGGGGTGTAGTCCGGCCGGTTGTAGCCGGCATAGTCGGGGATGCAGCTCAGTCGCGGCTGGCTCGACCCGACCCCGCGAGGATCGAACCCGATCCAGTCGTAGCTCGCGCCGGCGTTGGCCGGCACCGCGGCGCCGAGGAGCGAGAGCCCGAGTCCGGAGCCACCCGGCCCACCCGGGTTGACCAACATCACGCCCTGGTACTGGTTGTCCGGGGTCGTGTGCCGCACCCGCGACACCGCGAGCTTGATCTTCGTCTGGTCGGGTGCCGCGTAGTCGAGCGGGACCTCGACGA
>JAODNO010000526.1 GCA_025465235.1 Pseudonocardia sp. | reverse complement strand
TCGTAGATGACGAGACCCCAGTCGCGGGAGTCGAACAGCTCCAGGTGCTTGTACTCGCCCTTGGTCTTGCGCGTGATCACCTGGTAGGTCGCGATCGTGACCGGACGGATCTCCTTGCGCTCGCCGGAGTACTCACCGATCTCGTCCTCCGTGAGGGAGGTGCGCGCCACCAGCTCGCGCTTCCACTGCCGCCCTGCAACGGTGTTGGTGACGAGGATCAGCGTGGTGGCCTGCGCCTCTGCCATCGCGGCCGCACCGACCAGCGTCTTGCCCGCCCCGCACGGCAGCACGACGACACCGGAGCCGCCTGCCCAGAAGCCGTCGACGGCCTGGCGCTGGTAGTCGCGCAGCGACCAGCCGTCCTCGGCCAGCGCGATGGGGTGCGCCTCACCGTCGACGTAGCCCGCGAGGTCCTCGGCAGGCCAGCCGATCTTCAGCAGGGCCTGCTTGAGGTGCCCGCGCTCCGACGGGTGCACGAGCACCGTGTCGTCGTCGACCCGGGCACCGAGCAGCGGGGCGATCTTCTTCTGCCGGAGCACCTCCTCCAGCACCGCGCGGTCCAGAGCTGCCATGACCAGGCCGTGCACAGGCGAGTTCGTCAACTGCAGGCGCCCGTACCGGCCCATCGTGTCGACGACGTCGACGAGGAGCGGCTGCGGCACCGCGTAGCGGGAGAAGCGGACGAGCGCGTCGACCACCTGCTCGGCGTCGTGCCCCGCCGCGCGCGCGTTCCACAGCGCGAGCGGCGTGACGCGGTAGGTGTGGACGTGCTCGGGGGCACGTTCCAGCTCCGCGAACGGCGCGATGGCTGCTCTCGCCTCCGTGGCGGCCGGGTGGTCGACCTCGAGCAGCAGCGTCTTGTCGGACTGGACGATGAGCGGCCCGTCGGTCATATGTGTCGTACTCCTCACAACGACCCGGCCACTGCCGGGCCTGAACTGGACGTGCGGCATGCTCGGGGTACGCGTCGGATCTGGGGAACGCTGCCGCCCGGCCTCGGCGAAGGGGGCAATGTCGACTTCGGCTATGCTTCGCCCGCTCTGTCCGAGAGTGCACGTGTGCCACCGCGATCGTACCGGGTCCTGGAGGTCGTCGTCCTTCCCCAGAGGGCGCGTGTCGGAGTCGGCGGAGCGCGCACCACGCGGGTCGGAACACCCGACCGGCCCGCCCCCGACAGAAGGCGCGACGGATCGACCCGATGCTCATCGCACTGCTCCCCGGGCCTGGCACCCGTTCCCGGCCACCCACCGCCCCTGGACCGCAGCTCATCCGGTCCGGGCTCGCGGGCGATCACCAGGGCGTGCCAGAGTTCGCTCGATCGTCATCGGCAATCGTCAGGGGGACGTTGACGTGACCAGCATCGAGACCGGGCCCACCTGGTCCGAGCGATTCAACCCGCGCAACTGGACGCTGGCCTGGAAGCTGGTGATCGTCTGTCTGATCCCGGCCCTGCTGGCACTCGCCCTCGGCGTCCTGCGGGTGTCCGACCAGGCAGGGCAGGCGGCCGAGCTCGGGCGAAGCAGCCGACTGCTGGATGTGGCGCAGCGGGTGTCGGGCGCCGCCGACGCACTGCGCCAGGAGCGCAACGCATCCACGCTGTTCGCCGCGGGCCGCCGCACCGACGATCGGAGCGCGCTCGAGGCCGGATTCCGCCAGACCGACGGCGTGCTCGACGAGATGCTCGGCGCCGTCCACGGCACCACCGAGCTCGAGGTCACCACGCTCAGCGCGCTGCAGAAGGCCGAGCGTGAGCTGACGGCGCTCGGCCCCCTGCGCACCGACACCGCCCAGAACCCGGCCGTCAACTCCGATGTGGTCAGCTCCCGCTACGGCACCGTGATCGACACCGTCGACGTCCTCGGCAGAGCCCTGCTGCGCCAGCTGAGCACGCCCGGCATCGGGGGTCTTCCCGACGCCCTCACCGCGGTCACGAACATCAACGAGCAGCTCGCCATCCAGCACACGGTACTGGTTGGTGCCATCAGGTCCGGCGGCCTCCGGCCCACCGACGTCGCCGCGGTGAACTCCACCGACAGCCAGCTCGATGCCGCCGCCCGCGAGTACCAGACGGCCCTCACCGCGGGTGTCGTCGGCAACCCGCTCGACGCCACCGCCAACACCCAGCGCGAGCGGCTGAAGAGCGCGATCCTCGCCACCCCTCCCGCGCGGCCGATCCCCGTCACGCTCACTGCATGGGACGCGGCGTACGCCGACGCGCACGCCGCGGCCGACCGCGCCTCCACCCGCATCCGTAAGGCGCTGTCCTCGGCGAGTGCCGCGGCCGAGGAGCGAGCCAGTAACCAGGCCGGCCTCAACTCCGTGGTCCTGATGCTCGGCCTGCTCATCGGTGCCACGATCGCCGTGCTCGTCGCCAGGGCCCTGCTCCGGTCGCTGCAGGTTCTGCGCACCACTGCCCTCGACGTCGCCGAACGGCGGCTGCCACAAGCAGTCGAGGGCATGCGCGCGGGTGAGACGCCCGACGTCGAGGTCGATCCGGTGCCACTGTCGGGCCGCGACGAGGTGGCCCAGGTGGCCCGTGCGTTCGACGCGGTCCACGGACAGGCGGTCCGCCTCGCGGCCGAGCAGGCGGCCCTGCAGTCGAACGTCAGCGCGATGTTCGTCAACCTCTCCCGCCGCAGCCAGGCGCTCGTCGAGCGCCAGCTGCAGCTCATCGAGCAGCTGGAGAGCAACGAGCAGGACCCCGACCAGCTGTCGAACCTGTTCCAGCTCGACCACCTCGCCACGCGCATGCGGCGCAACAGCGAGAACCTGCTGGTTCTCGCGGGCACCGACCTGGCCAAGCGGAACATCGAGCCGATCCCGATGGTCGACGTGCTGCGCGCCGCGGTGTCGGAGGTCGAGCAGTACCAGCGGATCGTCGTGCAGGCACCGCCCACGGTCACCGTGGTGGGTCGGGCGGCGTCCGACCTCGTCCACCTGCTGGCCGAGCTGCTCGACAACGCCACCAGCTTCTCCCCGCCCGACTCGCAGGTGGTCATGAGCACCGCCCGCACGTCCGACGGGTCGATCGTCGTCGAGATCGCCGACCGCGGCGTCGGAATGGTCGACCATGAGCTCAGCGACGCCAACCAGCGGCTCGGCGGGCCGTCCTCCGTCGACGTCTCGGCGTCCCGCCGCATGGGTCTGTTCGTGGTCGGCCGCCTGGGCGCCCGGCACGGCGTCAGCGTGCGGCTCAGCACGTCGTCTGCCGGCGGTCCCGGTGCGGGCCTCACCGCATCGGTCACGGTGCCGGCCTACCTGATCCCGTCCAGCGAGCAGGCCGAGACGCGCCGGCAGCTGGGTGCACTCCCCGCCCGTGGCAACGCAATGTTGCCGCAGCGCACGGGCACCAACGGCAATGCTCGTCCCGGGTCGCTGTCGGCGCTGGTAGCGGGCACCGACGGCCCGGCCAACCCGGCCGGGATCTTCGACGCACCGGCCGGGCAGGACGGGCAGCTGTTCGCCCCTCAGCCGCACCCCACCCTGAACGGTTCAGCGGGCAAGCTGCCCACCCGTCGACCTGGCTCCACCGTGCGACCCGACGGGCCTTCCTCCACGCGCCCGGATCCGGCCGCGCAGGCAGCCGCCGACCAGGCCGCGGCGGAGAAGGCCCAGGAGAAGGCCCAGGAGAAGGCCCAGGAGGTGGCCGCGCAGGCCGCCGCCGACGCCGAACTCGCCGAACAGCAGCGACGCGACCAGGCGCAGCGCTCCGCGGCACAGGGCCAGCAGGGCGGCGCCCACACCACCGGGTTCTACCGCAACGGCGCCCAGCCCGACACCGCCCGCTCGTTGTGGACGAGCGGCGGCGATACGTCGTCGGCCAACGGGTTCGTGCCGAGCGATCCCTCCGCGGCCAACGGGAGCACTCCGCACGGGGCCGTCACGAACGGCTCCGCTCCCGAGGGCACACAGTCCGGCGACGGGACCACTCCCCGCCCGCAGCCTGCCGCGAGCAGCGAGCCTGAGAGCCCCTCCGGCACCGAGGGGGCCGACCAGTCGGGATCTGGTCAGGACAGGCCCGCCGAGCAGTCTCCCAGCGCACAGCAGACCGAGACGTTTCCTGCGGAGACGGGGTTCGGCAGCGCGGCCCAGCCCCAGCGTGGCGCTCCCACCCAGGTACCGCCGTCCCCGCCCACCATGCCGATGCCGGTCATGGGACGCGGATCTCCGATGCCGCCGCCTCGACCCGCGGTTCAGCGCTCCGAGCGGCCCGCCCAGCAGCAGGCCGGTCCGAGACCGTTCGCGCAGAGCGCCGGTTCGGCCCAGCACACCCAGCAGCAGCCGGCCCAGCCCGTTCAGTCCGCTCAGTCCGCACAGCCGGCCGAGCCCGCCCCGGCCCCTCAGTCCGCCGAGCAGGCCCAGCCCGCTCAGCAGGCTCAGCCCGCCCCGGCGGTCCAGCCGGCGTCGGCGGTCCAGCCGGACGAGTTGTTCGCCCCGAGCGTCCCGGTCATCGCGGAGCCTGCGCCTTCGGCGTCCGCCGGCCGGAGGTCCGACGAGTTCGACATGGGCGAGACAACCCCGATCTTCGAGGAGATCGCCTCGGCGTGGTTCCGCTCGAACCGCCCGATACCCGTCAACTGGGAGACCGAGCAGGGCGGCGAACAGCGGCCGTCGGTGCAGCGCGGGGCACGCCCGACGCCGAGTCCCACCCCGTCGCCTGCGCCGGTGCCGGCTCCGGCGGCTCGCCCCGCACCGACTCCCGCTCCGGCACCGACTCCCGCTCCGGCACCCAAACCGGCTCCGGCACCCAAACCGGCACCGGCACCGGCACCCGCTCCGGCCCCGGTACCGCCTGCTCCGACCCCTGCCCCACCGACCACGGAGAACGCGGTCGTACCCGAGGCCGCGCCTCCGGCGTCGCCGCGGGACCAGGAGTTCGCGAGCCTGGCCGACGAGGGTTGGCGTGCAGCGAGCGGAGTGGTCGCCGACCAGTCCGACGAGCTGACGCCGGCCGGACTGCCGAAACGACGCCCGCGAGCACGGCTCGTGCCGGGCAGTGCAGGATCTGCCGTAATGGCCCCGCCGGTTTCCTCATCACGCAGCGCTGAGACCGTCCGAGGCCGGCTCGCCAGCTACCAGCACGGCGTCCGTCAAGGTCGCGAGAGCCGGTTGCGCAACGAGGCAGAACCCGGAACGGGGACCAACGGTGGTACCAAGCCTGCCAACGCGGGTGTGAATCACGACGAGGAGTCTTCATGACGGCGCCACAGACGCAGCCGAGCCGCTTCGGGTGGCTGGTCACCAACTTCGCTGAGCGTGTGCCGGGTGTCGCCCACGCCATCGTGGTGTCGGCCGACGGGTTGTTGCTGACGGCGTCCGACCGACTGCCCCGCGACCGCGCCGACCAGCTCGCCGCCGTGTCATCCGGGCTGGTCAGCCTCACGCAAGGCGCCGCACGCTGCTTCGACGCAGGCGGTGTCGTACAGACGGTCGTGGAGATGGACCGCGGGATCGTCCTGCTCATGTCCATCAGCGACGGCTCCTGCCTCGCGGTGCTGGCGTCGCCGAGCTGCGACATCGGCCTGATCGGTTACGAGATGACCTTGCTCGTCGACCGCGTCGGCCAGCTGCTCACGCCGGAGCTGCGCGCCGAGCTGCAGGGCTCCTTCGGCGCGTTCTGACCACACGACCACCCCATCACGGCCCCCGGTACGGCACCGATCGGCAGAAGGCAGGCGATGTCCGATGAACTCCGGTCCCGACGACGAGCGCCGGCAATCCTCGGAGCCGACTTTCGCCGACGTCATGAACGGCTTCAGCTTTGACGCCGGTCGGTCGCCGCGACGCCGGAGATGGGGACGCAGGCGAGGCGCGGACGTCGAGCTCAACGACGACTTCCCCGCCGACACCGAGGAGGCCGCACGGGCGAACACAGCCGCGCCGTCTACCCCGCCCCCTACGCAGATCCCGCCCGGACCGCCGACGGGGCCGATCGACTTTCGCAGCATGCAGGCGGAGGAGGTCGACCATGAGGTGGGCGCCTCCGCGGTCCGGCCGTACGCCTGGACCCGTGGTCGTACCAAGGCCAGCCTCGAGCTGGCCATCGAAACTCTGGTGTCCACGAGCCAACGTGGCCGGGACCAGATTGGCCTGTTGCAGGTCGAGCACCGTGCCGTCGCCGAACTGTGCGAGCAGACGCGCTCGGTCGCCGAGGTCGCCGCACTTCTGTCGCTGCCGCTCGGTGTCGCCAGAGTGCTTTTGGGCGACATGGCAGGGCTCGGCGTGGTGACCGTGCACCAGACCGCGAGTAGCGCCGGCAACGTGCCGGACCTCGCGCTGATGGAAAGGGTGTTGAGTGGACTCCGTCGGCTCTAGTTACCCCACTGACGGGTCTCCCCCTCGCTCCGCGTCGGCGTTGACCCGTCAGTCCGGCTTCGGGCACCAGGCGATCGCGACCGCGGCGACGATCTCGGCCAAGATCGTCGTGGCCGGGGGCTTCGGCGTCGGCAAGACCACGTTCGTCGGGTCGGTCTCCGAGATCGTCCCACTGACCACGGAAGCCGTCATGACCGAGGCCAGCGCAGGCGTCGACGATCTCGCGGCCACCCCGAACAAGGTCACGACCACCGTGGCCATGGACTTCGGCCGCGTGTCGCTCGATTCGGAGCTGATCCTCTACCTGTTCGGAACACCGGGGCAGCACCGGTTCTGGTTCATGTGGGACGACCTCGTGCGGGGCGCGATCGGCGCCGTGGTGCTGGTCGACACCCGCAGGCTGGCCGACTCCTTCGCGGCGATCGACTTCTTCGAGGACCGCGGGCTGCCCTACGTCGTGGGTCTCAACTGCTTCGACGGGCTGCTGCAGCACCGCATCGAGGACGTCAGAGAGGCCATGTCGATCGCCCCGTCGATCCCGATCGTCAGCTGCGACGCACGCATCCGGCAGTCCACGAAGCAGACCCTCATCGCACTGGTGGAGCACGCCATGCAGCACCGGATGACCGCGGGCGCCCGCTGATCGTTCTCACGAGTCGCTAGGCGAGCTCTCGACCACCGCGATACTGGTGATCCGGTGCAGTGGCACGCGGTGTAGGGCGCCATCCACGCCGTCCCGGCCCTCCACCACCCCGCCGCCCACGCTCGTGGGCTCCAGCACGCGCTCCCCGGCCACGCCGTGCCCGTCCACGTAGCCGATCCAGACACTGCGGCGGGCAGCGGCAGCCGAGCGCAGCAGGTCGGGGATCGAGCCGTTGGCCGGGATCGGCGCTCCGGCGTCCCGGCGCACGCCGGCAAGCGCGTCCCCGGCGCGCATCCTGGACACGAGCGCGGCGAGCTGCTCGAAGCCTGGCTCCGGGGGCGCAGCGGAGCGACCCGGGAGACGCCGTCGCGGCGCGGTCCGCCTGCCCCGGTCGGAGAGGTCGAGCACTGCGCCACCGGTGTCCTCCGCGGCAGGGCTGAACCCTGCGGCGCGCAGCCCGTCCAGCAGCTCGACGAGCGGCAGTGGGGAGACCACCACCGTCGGCGCGATGCGACGCAGCTCCAGGGCCGCGGTGTCGGAGTGGGCGAGGACCTCGGCGATGAGCACCGCGTCGTCGGAGCGGAGGAACGAGGCTGCCACGCCCCCGCGCAACCGGCCGTGGCGGCGGGCCACGTCGTCAACGAGGTACGTCAGGCCCTGTGGCACCGGGGTGGCCGACCGCTTCGCGAGCAGCTCGTGCAGGTCCGCCGCACTGCGTCCGGCGTCGAGTGCGCGACGGATCGTGGCGTCGGTGAAGCGGTAGACGGTGGCGCCGCCCGCCGACTCGACCTCGGCGACCAGATCGAGCTCCCTCGCGAGCTCCGGCTCCAGCGGCCCCGGCGCGACGGCGGTGAGGTCGGCCTGCAGGAGTACGTGGTCGACGGGATCGGGCAGGGTGGCGCGGAGGGCAGCAACCAGGCCGTCGGAGTCGGTGAGGAGCACCCGTCCCGGGGCGGACAGCGCGTCCAGGGCGACGAGACCGAGAACGGTGCCCTCCGTCAGGGCCCAGCCGACCACCTCGTCGCGGAGTCGCCCGCCACGGCGCGGCGCGCGCCAGGCGAGGACGTCGCGAAGCGCGGCAGGTGAGCCGGGCGCGACGCCGGGAGGGAGCTCGGCCAGCCCGGCGAGCACGCGGCGCCGGTCGCGCGGAGCGAGCGGGCGCCGGACGGCGTCGGAGAGGGCGGAGATCGCCCGCCCTGCGTCGTCCTTGCGGCCGACGAGGCCGGGCAGCCGCGGCAGGTCCAGCCAGGTGCGCGCGATCAGCGACCAGCGCAGCTCGGGGCCACCCGCCGCCCACACGTCGGCGTTGGTGGTGGGCACCCATTCCGGTGCCACGCCGTCGCTCTCCCCCACCAGGTCGGCGGCAACCGCCAGCTCCACGAGCAGCGCAGCCACCGTCTCGTCGGCGTCCATCTCCTTGGCCGCCCTGCGCAGCTCCCGCACACCCAGCCCGCCGGAGCGGAGCACGGGCGGCGGCGTTCTGCCCCAGAACGCGATGAGCAGCTCGAGCTGGCGAAGCACCCCGAGCGCCGCGCCGCCCGCGGTGCGGTCGACGGTGTCTGCGCCGCGGTCCCGGGCCTCGATGTCGGGCGGGGTGAGGGCCACCTCGCCGAGCGGGCGATCCCCGCGGAGTGCGAGCCCCACCTGTCGGGGCAGCTCGACCGTCTCGGCATCCACGCGCAGGAGTAGCCCACGGGCGAGCAACCTGCCCACCGGGCTGTCCGGATCGGACCCCGCGCGACTGCGGCCGATCGGCGGTCCGGCGGCCAGCGCCTCGAGCACCCGGCGTTCGTCGGGTTGCAGAGCGGCCAGCAGTTCGGGCAGCCCCGACGACCCTGCCGGACCCGCCGCCTCACGCCCGAGACCGCCGGGGTGGCGCGGCACCACCTCGTGGACGGCGGGAACGAGGGACAGCTCGTCGTCAGGTCCCCAGACCAGAGCCCGGTCGCGCAACGCCGTGAGTGGGCCGCTCAGTGCCGTGACCGAAACGTCGGGACCGAGCAGGCGGCGGACCTCGTCGAGCGGCACAGGTGCGGAGTCGGCGCCGGCGACGACAAGGGCCTCGAGAACGGCGAGCGTGATCCTGTCGAGGTCGTCGCAGGCGCGGTGCACGGACGCGCGGATTCCGGCTCGGGTGGCCAGCACGGTGAGGTCCGCTGGGGGCGGCACGGCGAGATCCGGACGCAGCCTGAGCAGGACGGCGAGCGTCTCGTCATCCTGGGCGCGCAACCAGTCGACCAGCGGAGTGGGCATCAGGTCCACGGTAGTCGGCACTGCCCGGAGGAGACCTCTCGTATCGCCGACCGCAGCTGCGTGGGCGGTGGCATGCAGGCCGCGCCGACGTCGGAGGTGGGCATGACCACCTCGTCCGTCGGCGCCGGTTCCGGTACGGGATAATCGGTCGAAAGCCCGACCCCGAGGAGGACACTGTGGCCAAGGCCGACCATCAGGGCCGGATCGACCCGTCGTGGCCGGACCTGCCCGACGGTGAACATCCGGTGAGCGAGCTCGCCAGCCCGTTGCAGGGCTCGCTTTCGCCCTTCGGCGAAGTGGAGTTCCCGCTCGAGGAGGTGCCCTACGTGCACCCTGTCACGGAGATAAACAAATAGCCGCCCCGACCGGTTTACTGCTCGCCGCCGGCGCCGGACGCCGGATGGGCGGTCCCAAAGCGCTCGTCGAGCTGGACGGCGAGCCGCTCGTGCGGCGAGCCCTGCGGGTGCTGGCCGACGGCGGCTGTGAGCCGCTCGTCGTGGTGCTCGGCGCCGCGGCCGCGGAGGTGGCCGAGATCGTCCCGTCGGACGTGCACATGACCGTGGCCGAGGACTGGGCCGAGGGGATGGGGGCCTCCCTCCGCGCGGGGCTCGCCGCGCTGGAGGCCCTCTCCCCGGTCCCGGACGCCGCGCTCATCCACCTGGTCGACCTGCCGGGCGTCACGGCCGCGGCGGTTGCGCGACTCGGGGGCGGCAGCGACCCCGACGTCCTGTTGCGTGCGGCCTACGACGGGAAGCCGGCCCATCCCGTACTGATCGGACGGTCACACTGGTCGGGCGTGCGCGCCACCGCCATCGGCGATGCCGGCGCCCGCGCGTACCTGGCCGGGCACCCGGATCTCGCCCTCGTGGAGTGCGGGGACCTGGCAGACCCCGACGACGTCGACACCCCCGAGCAACTGGCCCGCTACCGGCCCCGCTGACCCACGTCCGGGTTCGGTGTGCTGCGGCCCCGGCCGGGGAGTGTCAGACCGCGATGTTCTGGCCGGGGCTGATCCTGTTCGGATTGCCGGCGAGCCCGGGGTTCTTCTGCACCAGGCCCTTCCAGCCGTCGGCGACCCCGTGCTGGGCGGCGATCGTGGAGAGGGTGTCCCCGCGCTTCACCACGTAGGACCCGCTGGTGGCAGCGGGGGCGGGCGCGCTGAGCCGGACCTGCGTGGCCGGCGCACTGCGCTGGGACGCAGGTTCTCCGACGGCGCCGGCCTTCCGGGAGCACACCGGCCACGCGCCCCAGCCCTGCTTGGCCAGCACGCGCTCGGCGACGACGATCTGCTGGGCACGGCTCGCCTGATATGCGACGGGGGCGAACTCGGCACCGCCGAAGCCCTTCCACGTGCTCGGGGTGAACTGCAACCCGCCGTGAAAACCGTTGCCGGTGTTGATGTCCCACCGGCCACCGCTCTCGCACTGCGCGACGCGGTCCCAGGTGCTGTCGGTAGCCGCGTTCGCCGCGGGCACGGCGATCATGAGCGGAGCGCCGGCGACGGCTCCGGCGAGCGCGGTGCGGGCGATCGTCCGCCCGGTGGAGGTGGGTGCACGGTGACGGCCGCGGTAGCGCGCCATGATGTATCTCCGTGCGCTGCGCCTGGACCCGCCGGGGAGCTGGCGGGGCGGCCGGGGAGCCGCCACAGTCCGTTCCTGTCCCGCGCTTCGTGAGGCATCGGGGGCCGGGACCGCCGGACAGGGGAGCGCTGCGGTTCCGGGGCTCGAACGGACCTGGGGAGCACGTTCCGGTCGGGCCGCGGAGGACGCTACGTCCGGGAGGGCGGAGAAAAAAGCCAACAGATTGGAAGCATTTTGTGACAACCGTGTACGCCGGATGGGCTAACACAGCAGGATCGTGCCTGCTCAGCACTCCGCTAACCACAACGCTCGGGAATGCCCGAGGTTGCCTCGCCGTGATGTAGATCACCCTCTTGGGGGTACCCTTCGCGCCCTGAGCATCGGCTCCGATCACGCCGTAGGGTTCATGTGTGGAGCTGACCCACGTCGATGCCGCCGGTGCCGCCCGCATGGTGGACGTCACCGACAAAGAGGCCACCGCACGCACCGCGGTGGCCACCGGAACGCTGCGCACCACCGCCGAGGTGATCGAACTGCTGCGCCGCGACGGCCTACCGAAGGGCGACGCGCTGGCCACCGCCCGGATCGCCGGGATCATGGGCGCCAAGCGCACTCCCGACCTCGTGCCGCTCTGCCACCCCATCGCGCTGAGCGGCGTCGTCCTGGACCTCGAGCCCGACGGCGCCGAGGTACGGATCCGGGCCACGGTGCGCACCACCGACCGCACCGGCGTCGAGATGGAGGCACTCACCGCCGTCGCCGTCGCCGGGCTCGCCCTGCACGACATGATCAAGGCTGTCGACCCTGCCGCGGTGCTCGACGGGGTGCGCGTGGAGCGCAAGGACGGCGGCAAGACCGGCACCTGGACCCGCCCGGAGGACCGGTCGTGAACACAGCAGACCGGCGCGCCCGTGTCGTGACTGCGTCGAACCGGGCTGCAGCGGGCGTCTACGCGGACCGGGGCGGGCCGGTCATCGTCGACTGGCTGCGCGAGCGAGGGTTCGATACCCCGGACCCGGCCGTGGTACCCGACGGCGAACCGGTCGGGGACGCACTGCGGGCGGCCGTCGCGGACGGGGTCGACGTCGTGATCACCACTGGCGGCACCGGGATCTCACCCACCGACGCGACCCCGGAGGTCACCCGGGCCGTCCTGGACTACGAGGTGCCCGGCCTGGCCGACGCCATCCGGGCCGCTGGGGCGCCGACGGTGCCGACCGCGGTGTTGTCGCGCGGCCTCACGGGCGTTGCGGGCCGCACACTCGTGGTGAACCTGCCCGGATCGACAGGTGGAGTTCGGGACGGTCTGTCGGTCCTCGCCGACGTGCTGGAGCACGCGGTGGACCAGCTTCGAGGAGGCGATCACCGATGACGGACGTGACGAACGGTGCGGCAGTTCTGCGAGCCGCCGTCGGCGACGCGCCGCTCGACGTGGCCGAGCACGCCGCGCTCGTCGGCCAGGCGGCCGCAGGCGCGGTCGTGACGTTCGCAGGCGTGGTGCGCGACCACGACGGCGGCCGTTCCGTGCGAGGGCTCGAGTACAGCGCTCACCCGACGGCGGAGAAGGTCGTCGCCGAGGTTGCGGCCGAGATCGCCGCGCGCGCGCGGGGCGTCCGGGCGATCGCGGTGAGCCATCGGGTCGGACGGCTCGCGATCGGCGACGTCGCGCTGGCCTGCGCCGTTGCTGCGGACCACCGACGCGAGGCCTTCGAGACCTGCGCCGAGCTGGTGGAGGAGGTGAAGCGCCTGCTGCCCGTCTGGAAGCACCAGGTCTTCACCGACGGCACCGACGAGTGGGTCGGCTCGACCT
>JAODNO010000512.1 GCA_025465235.1 Pseudonocardia sp. | reverse complement strand
GTGACTGTCTTCAGGGTAGGGCTGGGGGGTTGGCTCGGCTTCATAGACGCGGGTGGATTGTGAGTTCTAGTCGTAGGGTGTCCGGACTGGGTGGCCGGTGGTCGCAAAATTTGAGCCAGTCGGTTCGCATGTGTTGGGAGAGGCGGATGGGCTCTTCGGCGACGTTTGGCCCGCGTGTCGCTGAGCGCGTTGTCGTAATTGATGGTGTCGAGCGCGAGCAGGACGTCGAGGCTGTGCGAGGCTCCGTCTTCGGGCCGTAGCCTCAGCGGAGTTCGTAGGTCCAGGCGTGCCCGCCGCCGCCGAGTTGGGCGTCGGCGAGATGCACTGGGCATTCGGAACAGCCAGGCGGAGTCGACGAGTTCGCGTAGCTCCGCGGGGGCTTTGGGGTAAGCGGCCCAGTAGGCGCTGCCGTCCGGTACAGGCGCGAGGCTGTTGAGCGTGGCGGTCACGTGCTTGTCGGTGACGTCGCTGCTGAGCCGGGCGGCGATCAGTCGGTACTCGTCGCGTGTGTGCCCTCCGAGCAGGGCGATGCCGCGGGCGCTCGCTTCTGCAAAAGCACCTCCGGCCGTTCTTCGCCGGTGTGATCTCTCCGGCCGAGTTCCGCCACTGTCTGCCGTGACCTCTACATCGGTGGGCGCGGACGGGACACCGACGCCTCGTGCGACGGAATTTCACTCGGATGGATCGTGAGGCGCGTATCGGGCCTGTTCGCGTGGGCTACCGTCGCTGCGATTGATCTCCCCGGATCCGGCCCGCAGATTCGAGGTGGATGTCGTGATTCTAAGGTCCAGCGGCCAGCGTCGATCCGTCTATAGTCGGCCGTTCGTTGGTCGTTCAGCACCACAGTAGCGATGCCTGCTCAGTGCAGGGCTCCGCTGGCCTGCTCCCGATGCCGGGACGGGCGGGGCTATGGAGGATGGACACATGACGGATGTTGCGGAGTCGACGTCGCTGGCGTCGTTGCTGATGTCACGGTCGCTGGGCGATCCGGAGCTGCAGCGGGCGACCGACGCGACCGATGATTACGCGATCCTGCCGGACGTCAGCGTCCTGAAGATCGGCGGTCAGAGCCTGATGGACCGTGGCCGCGCCGCCGTGTTCCCGGTGGTCGAGGAGTTGGTGGAGGCCAAGCGCACCCACCGGTTGCTGATCGGGACCGGTGGCGGTACGCGGGCGCGACACATCTACTCTCTGGCGGCTGAGCTGGGAATGCCGACCGGGGTTCTGAGCGAGGTGGGGTCCGCGGTCGCAGGCCAGAATGCGGAGATGCTCGGCTACCTCATGGCGAGGCACGGGGTGCCGGTGGTCGGCCCGTCGGCGTTTGCGGTGCTGGCGTTGCGGCTGGACGAGTGCGGTGCCGCGATCTTCCCCGGGATGCCTCCCTACGACCTGTGGCAGCGGGTGCCCGACGAGGGCGTGATCCCCCCGTATCGCACGGACGCCGGCTGTTACCTGGTCGCCGAATCCTACGGCTGCCGGCGGATGATCTTCGTCAAGGACGAGGACGGTCTCTACAGCGCCAACCCGAAGAACGACGTATCGGCCACGTTCATCCCGCGGGCCACCGTCGACGAGCTCATCGCCATGGACCTGCCCGATCTCGTCGTCGAGCGGCCGCTGCTGGAACTGATGCGCCACGCCCGGCACGTGCGGCAGATCCAGGTCGTCAACGGCCTGCGTCCGGGTTTGATCCGGCGTGCGCTCGAGGACGAGCATGTCGGCACGATCATCTCCGCGGACTGAGCCCACCCCACGGACCCTCCGGGCCCGTCGGTGCCTGAACTGGAGAACGCTATGTCTGATCCCGCCGCCCCGGCGACCGCGACCTCGGCCAAGGACGTCCCGTCCGCGCTGATGCGCCAGACCCTGCTGGATCGCGAGCTCGTCAAACCGGTCGACCGACCGGTGATCCGGTTACTGCCGTGGCTCAACGTGGTGGCGATCGGCGGCACGGCGATCATGGACAGGGGCCGTGATGCAGTGCTGCCGCTCGTCGAGGAACTGCGTGACGCGCTGCCCGAGCACCGAATGTTGATCCTGACCGGGGCCGGTGTGCGAGCCCGTCACATCCTCGGGGTCGGGTTGGACCTCGGGCTGCCTCCCGGGGTGTTGGGCGGGCTGGCTGCGACCGAGGCTGAGCAGTACGCGCACCTGCTCGCCGCGCTGCTGGCTGCGGACGGGGTCTCCTACCTGCCGCACGGCACGGTCGCCCACCAGTTGGCGGCCCACTTGTCGGCCAGTCGTGCGGTGGTGGCCAACGGCTACCCGCCCTATGGGGTGCACGAGTTCCCCCCGGCTGTCGGCAAGATCCCGCCGCACCGTGCTGACGCAGGCGCGTTCCTGCTGGCTGACGCCTACGGCGTCGCGCAGCTGATCTACGTTAAGGACGTCGACGGGGTGTTCACAGGCGAGATCGGCGACCCGGCTGGGTTTCGGCGCCGGATTGGGGTCGGCGAGCTGCGTGGGATGGGCGTGGCCGCGTTGCCCGTGGACGCGCTGGTGCTGGAACTGATGACGCACGCGAAGCACGTGAAGCAGGTTCAGATCGTCAATGGGCTCACGCCCGGCAATGTGTCCAAGGCGCTCGCCGGTGACCACGTCGGGACCATCATCCACGCCGACTGACCTACGGCGGATCACGTGCGGCGCGACGACGCGCTGACCAGGGCGTCGGGGAGTACCGAAACCTGCCTCCAGGGTCTTCGTGCCGAACTCGCCGGTGACCAGATCCAGGAACGTCGTGCTCAGTTCGGCCTGCGGAGCGTCTTTGACCGCGGCGATCGGGTAGTTGGTGTTGGCCTGGTCGGCCTCAGGGAAAGGCACGCCCTGCACGGTGTTCTCGCCGCGGCCACGTCGGTGACGTAGACCAGCGCCGCGTCAGCGTTCTCGAACTGCTCACCCAAGGTGTTGAACGCGTCGGTAAGCGATTGGCGAGGCCCGGGCGGTAGACAGTCCGGACGGCTGGAGTTGACCCAGGCGACCGTGTCGGCGCGTCTGGCGTGTCTGCGGCCTGGTCAGTCTGCGGGCGGTTCCCTGGGTCCGCCCAGCTTGTGGCCGGCCGGGCTCTGCTGCAACCGGCGAGCGAGAGCGGCAGGCCCGACATGGAGTGCATCCGCATCATCTTCCCGCCGCCGCGCTGTGACGTCGCTCGCTGCCGGATCCGGCGGCGGCAGCGGCGGGCCCGCACCGACCTCCGGCACCGTCCCGGGCCTGCTGGTGGTCGGCACCCGAGAACGCCCAACGGCCACCACCACGTCGACCGAGTGCCGCGTGGAGGCCCCTTCGGACAGGCCGCGCCACCCTCGTATGACCACCTCAGCAGGCTAGCCACTTCGTCGCAGCCTTTCCGGGGGACGAACACCGATCTACGCGATCCTGCGTAGATCGGCGCCTCTCCTGGGCGGATGGCACCCGGATCGACCACGGGCATCGTCGTCGCCATGACCCGACTTCCGCGCAAGCCTCACCCACCACTCTCGACCGCGATCCTGGGTGGCCTGGCCGCGGGTGCGCTGGGACTGGTCATGCAGTTCGTCGCCGAGCCGGCGAAATTCGGGGTGTTCCCGCCGGGGCTGTACTTCGTCGCCGGCGTCATGGCGATCGTGTGGTTGGGCCGGCGGTGGCGGTGGTCGCCGCTGGCCGCCGTCGCGCTGAGCCTGTGGATCACCGTCGGCGGCACCATGGCCGGGGAGCTGCCCGCTAACCTCGCCTCGCACGACGTGCTCACCGTCAGCGGCAACGCCGTCATGGTCGTGGGCCTGGTCGGTGCCGCCGTCGCCGGCCTGCTCGCGACGTTCCGGCGCCCTCAGGACCGAGCACCGCGCCCGGCCCTCGACGCACGATGAGCCTGCGGCGCAGACCGGCCGTCGTGGTCACGGTCGCGGGCCTGGCGGCGGCCGCACTCGGCGACGTGGGGCAGGGCTACGACGGACCCGGACCGATCATCTTCGGCGTTCTGGGCGTGGCGGTCGCGGTGGCCGGTCCCCGATGGCGGGTCCTGCCGGGTCTCGCGGTGATCGTCTCCGCGATCTTCATCATCGGCGCGCTGGTGAACCCGGAGTCGACCGCACGGCTCACCAACCCGTCCGACGTGCTGGGTTTCGGTTCGGGGGTCCTGCAGCTGCTCGGGTTCGTCGTGGCTGTCGTCGCCGGGTGCGCGGCGGTGGCCGCTCCGGATGCGCGGCGTCGTCCCGCGGACCTACCGAGCGAAGCGGAGCACCCATGAACCCGGTGAACATCGCCGCGACCGCGTCCGCCGCGGCGAGCACGCCGTTCTCCGACGCCTCCTCGATCCGAGCCCGCCCCAGATCAGTCATCGCCGACCTGTATCGGGCGGGCGGCACGATCGAGCGCGCCTGTTACGTCCTGGCCGCGGTGATGGTCACGAGCGGTGTCGTGCACCTCGCTCCGGCGGCGGTGATCGGCGCGCCCTGGTCCGGACCGGTGTCGTTGCGCAAGGCGGTGACGTTCGGGGTTTCCTTCGGCGTGCTGCTCGCGCTGTTGACGGCAGTGACCCGGTCCACGCGGAGCGGACCATTGCTGCGCCGGTGGCTGCTGGGGGCACTCGCCCTCGCCTCGGTGGGGGAGGTGCTCGCCGCCACTGTGTTGGGCTGGCGACGGGTAACAGCGCAAACCGTCACCGCGGCCCCGCTCGACGTCGCCCTCGGTCGTTCCGGCGCGGTCACCGGCGCGGTGCTCGTGCTGGCCCTTGTCGGGTGCGCCGCCCTCTCGACGCGGCCGGCCCCGGACACACCGACCAGCATGCGACTGGCGGTGCTGGCCGGCCACCTTGGCTTGTTAGTCGGCTCGGCTATCGGCGTCACGATGATCGTCCGAAGCGTGATCGCGGCGGACGACGCCGCCGAGGTAGTGATCACCAGCGGTGGCGGGGTTTCGCTGGTGCCGGCGCATCTGCTGGCGCTGTCGGGGGTGGTCGTCCTCCCCGGTCTGGCCCGGACGTTAACAAAGAGCCGCCTGACCGAGCGCCGCCGAGTCGCGGCGGTCGCGCTCGCCGTCGCCGGGCAGGCAGTGCTCACCGGTGTGGTCGCGGTCGAGGCCCTCGCGGGCATCGACCCGCTCGCCCCGGTGCAGGCGCCGTTGCCGCCCACAGTTCTTGCGGCCACCGGCGCCGTGGCCTTGCTGGCCGCGGCCACGTGGACGGCGGTCTCCCGCGTACGAGGCCGGTAAGGCGCCCACTGACTCGTCCTCGTGGCCGGCCACCGTCCGACGAATGAAATGTGCACAGTAGAACGATTCATGCAGGAACCGATCGAGGAGAGCGAATGTCGAGCAACGTCGTGCACAAGACCCGGTTTAGGGGTCCGGTCGGGGCCCACGTCGTAGGGCTGGTCGTGGCCGCGATCGGTGTAATGATCGAATACCTCACCGGTGTGCCCGGCTTCCCGACCGTACCGCCCGGCCCGATCATCCTGGTCGCGGCCGCCGTAGTCGTGGCGATGGTGGCGTGGCGCTGGATCGTGGTGCTCGGCCTGGTGGCCGCGGCGTTTCTGTCGGTGGGCGCGGTCGCCGCGGGTACCACAGCCGATGTGCTCGCTGAGCCCGGCGTGATCGGCCAGTTCCTTGGCGCGCTGATCCAGGTGCTCGGACTGGTCGTCGCGCTCGTTGCCGGCGTCGCCGCGCTGTTCTCGGGGAGCGCACGACGATGACCGACCCCGACGCCTTGCGCCCGACGTCAGGCCCGACTCGGACCGCGACGTGGCCTCGACCTCGCTCACCCCGCTCCGCCCAGAGGACAAGCCGATGAATCGTGATTGCGTGGGATGTCAGCATGTTGCCGGCCGGCTCACTGACTCATCGCCGATATGTTCGCCGTGACGAGGGGACCCGCATGCTCAGCGTAGGGCGTGGCGCTCAGTGCACTCGGCCTCGACCGGCCCACGCACTACCATCGCGGCGCGGCTGTCGAAACAGGGGTCGCCGCTGTTGCGGTGGCCGAGGTCCGCGTCCTGCCCCGAGAGGACGTCCATCGCAGCAGCGCGAGGACCACCAACGGCAACAACAGATAGAACTGCTCCTCGATCCCGAGCGACCACGTGTGCTGCAGCGGCGACGGCGAGGCCGTCTGGACGAAGTAATCGGTTCCCCGCAGGATCATCCGCGAGTTCGCCACCTAGCCCAGTGCGCCGAGGGCGTCTCCGCGTAGCAGCGCCAACTCGTCCCTGGGAGGAGGAACCGGCTCACCGCCGCGACGACGGCAACAACCCCCTCACAACCCTGCGCGGCCTCGCCGCACCGGGCCCGGCGGCGGTGGGGCGAGCCGCCGAACGCCACGGCAGACCGCGGAGGAAGACGGCGTCGACATGGGCGAAGTCGATGGCGAGGATGCTGTGGGGCATTGAAGGATTTGGCGAACGCGTTATCAAAGCATGACCCGGTGACAGCCAGCCCTGCCAGGTCGGTAGATAGGTGATGTCGCCGACGAGCTTGGTGCCTGGCGCGTCGGCGCCAAAGTCCCGTGCGACGAGGTCGGGGATTGGGCCGGTGTCGCCGGCGACGGTGGCCGTAGGTCTGGTCGGAGTCGGTGAAGATCCATTCGATGAGGGCTGCCAGGCGGGTACGGCGGCGGGCGGTCGCCGACGCCGGCCGATCGCGCCACTCGTAATAGCCCGAAGTGGACACTCCGATCCAGGCCCACATCTTCACGATGAGTACTGCGCCTTCTCGGCATCGGTGAACACGAACTTCGCGCTCACCGATACTCCTGGGCGAAGAAGGCTGCTGCTTTCCCCAGGAACCCGGCTTTCATCTTCAGCTCACGTACTTCTCGTTCGAGCTCTCGAAGTCGCGCCCGTTCCGAGATCGACAGCGGCGGTTCCTCGTCGACAAGCCCGACCCGGTACTTGCTCACCCAGTTCCCAAGGGTGCTTCGTTCACGTGGATCTCGCGGGCGACCGAAGCGATTGGCCGGGACGACTCGGTCACCATCTTCACGGCCTCGTCTTTGAACTCTGGCGTGAACTTTCTGCGCGTTCTCGCATTGATCATCCTCCGTTCCGGGCCGAACCTTATTGCGCCCGTATCCGGAATCTGGGAGGCTCGCCAGCCCTGTGGCGGCGGGGTGATGGGTCGACGCCGGCGGGCTGGTCTCGACCGTCGACGACTTGCACTCCTTCGCCCGGATATTGCTCGCCGACGGGACCGTCGACGGTGAGGTCCCGTGGCTTGATCGTGTCCGTGTCCGTGCGTGACATCCGGTCTTGATTCGGGATGATCTTCTGGTGGAGCAGACCGGGCAGCCGACGTCATATGACGAGTGTGCTGGTGCTGGTGATGGTGCTCAGGGCGAGGCCGGAAGAGGTCGAAGCCCGGGCGGATCGGCTGGAGCGGAGAACTCCGAGTTGAGGCGCAAGGCGGGTAAGAACTCGGGGAACTCCTGGACGCCGCCGTCTGCGGACGGTCTGGCCAAGCCGCCGCCTCGCCCGATGCGGGGCACGAATGGACGTCGGCCCGGGAAATAGGCTCTGGGATCCCCGGGTTCCGAGCCCAGGGCGCTGTGTCGGCGCTGGCGTTCGTGCCAGATCTCGAGGTACTCGATTTGGAAAAGCGTCTCCTTGAACTCCACGCAGATGCTCTCCACGGCCACGAACCCGCGGATGGTCACGGGCTCGGAGGACTCCGCCTACGTTGCGTAGCGCAGACGGCAAGCCTCCTGCGGTACGACGACGCCGTTGCAGCGGTGCTCGAGGATTGCGACATGGTTCGTCACGCGCTCGCCGGAACCGTCGGGACTGGCTGGGGCGGCCCGAAGGCCGGCCATCCGGCTCGGGCCTGGTTTCTGTTCGGCGTTGCGGTCGTCGTCGGCTCGGTGCTGGTTGCCCCCTACGTGCTGCTGGACGTCGAGTCGAGCCGGCTCGAGGTGACCAGCGAGTTGCACTACGCCCTCCTGGCGGCGCACATCTTCACCGCAATGATCGCCCTCGTGCTCGGTCCGCTGCAGTTCGTCCCCGCGCTGCGAGCCCGCCGCTACCTGCATCGTCGGCTCGGTCGCTGCTACTTGTTCCTTGGGGTCGTACCGTCGGGGTTGGTCGGCGTTCCCGTCGCATTGCTCTCGGGTCGGCCCGTCACACAGATCGGGCTCGTGATCCCGTCGGTCGGCTGGCTGGTGACGGCGTGGCTCGCGGTGCGGGCGATCCGGCGTCGTGACGTCGAGGCGCACAGGTCCTGGATGACCCGCAACTACGCGCTGACCTTCCTCGCCGTCACGTCACGGATCTTGGTGCCGTTGATGCTGCTGGCCCAGATCCCGTTCGCCGGCGCGAGCACCCTCGCAGCGTCAGTTCCGTCGTTCATCCCGATCGGGCAGGTGCTGGGCTGGGTCGTCAACCTCGTGGTCGCAGAGGTCTTTATCAGGCGACGTCGAGCGCGCTCCGCTAGTGCGGACGTGCGTTGACGAAGAGCCGATGGCCGGGGCCGGAACCGGGCGGCGGGCGGCCGTTGTCGTGCGGTGCGCGGATGGCCGCTACTCGAGCTCGGCCGTGCGGCGCTGCTTCACGTGGGCGACGCGGGCGTCGCGGGCACGAGCGGCGTGTCTGCGCCGCACTGGTAGCTGTCAGTCAACAGGAAGGTTCACATGGTGGAGAGCTCCAGGGCGCGCAGGGCGGCATTCGCGAGCCCGGCCGCGGAGGCGCGGTTCACGACGGCGTACGACGCGGTGCTGGACCAGTGGCCGGTTCCGGTCGACGCGATCGATGTGCCGTCCCGCTTCGGCCGCACCCGGGTGCACGTCTGCGGGTCCGTCGACCGGCCGCCACTTCTCCTGTTGCACGGCGCAGGAGCCACGTCGACCGTCTGGTTCGCGAATGTGGAGGAGCTTGGCCGGGCTTACCGCATCTACGCGGTGGACCAGATGGGGGACGCTGGCCGGAGCGTGCACGACGGGCCGCCGATCCGTCGGAGCGACGACTACTCGGCATGGCTCGACGAGCTGTGCGACCACCTCGGACTGGAGACGGTCGCCGTGTGCGGGCACTCCTACGGCGGCTGGCTCGCACTGAACTTCGCCCTGCACGCTCCTCATCGGGTGCGAACGCTCGCCCTGCTGGATCCGACCGCCTGCTTCGTCGGTATTCGGCTGGGCTACCGCTTGCACGCGATCCCGCTGTTCGCGTGCCCGACGGGGCAGCGGATGCGCAACTTCTTGCGGTGGGAGACCGGCGGCGCAGCGCTGAACTCGGCATGGCTCGAGCTGGCCGCCGTCGCTTGTGCCGATGTCCGCAAGTCCCCGGTCGTGCTGCCGCAACGTCCGACAGCCGCTCAGTTGCGCGCGTCGACCGTCCCGACGCTGGTGCTGCTGGCAGGGGCGAGCCGCCAGCACGACATCGCGCGGTTGGCCAGGACGGCCCGGAACCTCATGCCCGCCGCCACGGTCGCGGTGCTGCCGCGCGCTACGCATCACAGCATCCCGACCGTCGACGCTGCCCGGTTGAACAGGGAGGTACTCCGCTTCCTCGCCTGAGGACGGGAGTACGCGGATCCGCGTAGATCCCTCCGCGGACCGCCCGCCGACCCCGCGGGGGCACTACGCTGCTCCGATGTGATCAATCAGGCCAGGCACTACCGTGGCCCGCTGCGGCGGGGCGGCAAGGTGGCGGCGACTCTGCTGCTGGCCGTGGTGGTCCTGGCCGGGACTGCGTTCGCTGCCCAACTCCAGCAGACCGTAACGGTCGGTGTGGTCGCAGTCGTGGCGATCCTGGTCGCGGCCGGTGCGTGGAGCTGGCACCGGGTCGCGCCGGTGACCTCGGCCGTGGTCGTCGTCGCCACGGTGGCGGCCTACGTCCTGGCGGGTGAGCCGTTCGGGCCGATCCAGATTGTGGTCTCTCTGGCCTGCTTCGCTGTCGCCCGATACCGGTGCGCCCGGACGGCCGCTCTGCTCTGCGCAGCGGCGGCGTTGACGCTGGCCGGGGCTTTGTGGACTCGGCTCGACGCCTCACACCTGGCAGCAACCGCGGCGATCCTCCTTGCGTGGCCGGGGGTGTTCGTCATCGTTCCCGCTCTCGCAGGTGCCCTGGTCCGGACGCGTGTGGAGGCGGCCGCGCGGGAGCGGGTGGAGCTGATGGCGCGCGGCGCGTACGAAGAGCGGCTGCGGGTTGCCCGTGAGGTGCACGACATTGCCGGGCACGGTTTCGCCGTTGTCGCCATGCAAGCCGGGGTGGCACTGACTGTGTTCGACGAGCAGCCCCGGCAGGCGCGGATATCGCTGGAGGCGATCCGCACCTCGAGCGAGCATGCTCTGCGCGAACTGCAGGCCGGACTGGACACTTTGCAGAACGATGCCCCTACCGCGCACGGTGTCCCAGGTCTGGTGGAGCGCGTCCGTGCCGGCGGGTTGCCGGTCGAGCTGACCATCCGCGGCGCCCCGCGCATCCTCGAGCCGCAGGTCTCGGTGTTGGTCTACCGGCTGGTGCAGGAAGCGCTCACGAACGTGGTGCGCCACGCCGGGCCTACGACGGCGGAGGTCGTCATCGAGTACGGCGCGGATTCGGTTGCGGTATCGGTCGGGGATCGAGGTTCTGGCAGCGGTTCGGGCGCCGGTGCCGCACAGGGGATCAACAGCGTTCCGCGCGTCGCGCGTGGCCTGGGCGGGCTCCGGGAACGGGTCGAGCACCTCCAGGGCGTCTTCACGGCAGCCGACCGGCTCGGCGGCGGTTTCGAGGTTGCTGCGACGATCCCCAGGACGGGAGCACCTCGATGATCAGTGTCGCGATCGCGGACGACGACGAGTTCGTGCGAATGGGGCTTCGGGTCCTCGTGACACGCGAGGAGGACCTCTGCCTGGTCGGTGAGGTCCCCGACGGCGAGGGCGCGCTCGCGCTCGTGCGTTCCGGCCGCCCCGACATCCTCCTGCTCGACCTGCAGATGCCCGGTCTGGACGGGCTCGGGGTGCTGCACGCGATAGCCACCGACCCGCAGCTGTCATCGACCCGGGTGATCGTGGTGACCACGTTCGAGATCGACCGGTACGTCGTCGATGCGCTGCAGGCCGGCGCGAGTGGGTTCCTGCTCAAGAGCAGCGTCCCGACCGAGCTGGTTCGGGCCATCCGGGTGGTGGCCGCGGGGCAGGCGCTGCTCTCGCCGTCGGTGACCCGCCGCGTGGTGAGCATGTTCGGGCGGCACCTCACCGGGCCCAGCCCGGCGCGGGTGGCCTGGGACTCCTTGACCAGGCGGGAGCGGGAGATGGTCGCGTGGGTCGCGACGGGGCTGTCGAACGACGAGATCGCGCGCGAGCTTGTCCTGAGCCCGGACACAGTACGAACCCACGTGAGCCGGGCGATGGTCAAGCTTGCCGCCCGCGACCGCGCACAGCTCGTTGTCTTCGCCGTTCGGGAAGGGCTGACCTTTCCCGACGCCGCTCATTGAGCCTTTCCCACTAGCAGGTCTGGGTGGCTCGGGCGACACGCCGAGGACGGGGAGAGATCAGGATGGGCGCAGGACCTCGGGAGAAGAGGCTGTGCGCGCCCGACGGGTGGCCGCTGTGGACCTCCGACGTGCGGCCCGGCCGTGAACACGACACCACCTGCGCCCGCGCCCTCGGGCTGGAGTACGCAGGTCACGGCAGTAGGCCAAGTATCGGGCACCCACAGGCAATGGCCGCGGCCGTCACAAATCCCACCTTCCTTGGACTGGTGTCCCCTCATTGATGTGTCGACATGCAATGCCGACGCTCTGAATCAGCACGCGTTGACGGGGAGCCTGCGCACGCGCGGAACTTACCGTGTCTCTTGCGGGGAACCAATGCGCGCAATACGATTGGATTAGTCGAATACTGTCAGTTGAGTTCCCCCCTAACGGTGCGTATTTTCCAGGAGTTCTCGGGTCCCGTGAATCCTGCCATGAACGGAATGTTGACTAATGTCCGCCCGAAGGTGGCGTAACCGAACTGCCCACTAGTCTCGATATTTCGTACGGTTGTACTGTGATCTTTGATTGTGGTGATCTTGCTGCTGATGTCGTCGGTCTGTGGGCGTCACTGTTCCCCGGCCCTTCTGGTTCCAGAACTCGGCTGCCGGCGTTGACCTGCGGTTTTAGGCTGCCCGTTCGTACTCGTTGATCAGGCCTCCAAGGATCGGTCGGCGTCTGATCCGCTGCTGGTCAAGGTCCGGGCGGGATGGTCGGGGCGTGGTGGGAGAAGTCGCTGCGCCCGGTGTGGTCGCCGGCCGTTGTAGTGGGCGCCGTACTCGGCGAGGACGGTCCGCAGGTGCCGCTCTCCGAAGATCAGAATGCGGTCGGTGAGTTCGGTTCGGGCTGTCAGTATGAATCGTTCGGCGAAGCAGTTCGCTCGCGGGCAGCGAGGCGGGATCTTCACGGTGTCGGTGCCCGCGTCGGCCAGGACGAAGTGGTGAACTGGCCTGCACGTGCTCGGCGGGTGCGTCATGTTGCAGGAGCAGGTACACGAGCAGGCGGCGGATCTCCGTAATCGTGAAGCTGATCACGTGCTCGTCGCGGATAC
>JAODNO010000447.1 GCA_025465235.1 Pseudonocardia sp. | reverse complement strand
CGAGGCGATGGCCGCACTCAGCGCGGAGCGGCAGGCGGCGCGCCGCGAGGTGGAGGAGCTGCGCGAGGCGGCGGCTGCGCGCGTACGCGAGGAGGACGCGCGGGCGAAGGAGCGAGGCCGCGCCATCGTCGCCGACGCCGAACGCCGGCTCGCCGATCTCGTCGAGGTCCGCAAACGGATCAGTGAGCAACTGGGGGACGCCCGCGTCGTCCTTGACCGCGCCCTCACGTCGCTCTCGGGGCCGCACGACCACCTCGCAGGCAAGGGCGACACCGCCAACGTGCCCTCGCCGCGTGACCACCCCACCGACGACGGTGCTGCGTTCGACGAAGCCCGGTCCACCGACACCGGCGACGTGACGGCCGCCAGCCGCCCCAGTGCCCGTCGCCGCGTGTGGGCCGCAGCCGGCCGCCGTTGAGCGGCTGACGTCAGCGCTCCATCTGGTTCATCGGGCAGTCGACGCACCTCGGCTGCCCGAACAAGGCCCGAAGCTGCTGCTCGTCGAGCCAGACGGCGTGGCGGGCGGCCGCGATCCTCTTCCAGGCCCCGTTGCGCGCCAGGGTATCCACCCGCCCGACGATCAAGGCGATCCCGACCAGCACGGCCAGCCCGCCGACCGCCACCGTGATCAACATCGTCCGCTGCCCATGACATGCCCCCTTCGTCGAGGGGCGGCTCCGTTATGTCCCTGCTAAGGGACGTGGGTCGCAGTTCCAGATTCCCTGGGGGATCTGCCTCCCGCAAGCATTTCTCGGAAATACCGCGCAGTTCCACCTGGACGGCTCATCCATACTGTAACGAATTGCTGGAAACCCAGGCAGAATGTACCGAAACGGCGTAGTCGTCGCTGGTAACGGACGCACAGCACGCCCCCTACCTCCGCCGGCACCCGCCTGATCACCGGAAACGACGAACCGGCACCGCAGGAGTGATCGATTCTATCGATAAGGCGTACAACGCGCCGGGTCGAGCGATCTACCGGTCCGCGACAATTGATCTCAGCAGATCCAGAAATGGAATTGCCGAGGAGTTCGCGCCGTCGCCCGTTCAGCGCCACCGCCGTCGGCCCGGGCCGCGACGGTCTCGGGCTGCCCAGCAGGCGGCGTGCCAGTGCCTACGCTCCTCCACCGAGCCGAACTCGGCGGCAGGCCACGCCACGACATGCGGCGTCCCGGCCAGGATCAGGTGGTCGCAGCCGGGGCAGCGGTACGTCTTCGCCGACGACGAACCGGGCACGTTGCGCACCATCCAGTCGCCGTCGGCTCCGCTCTCCACGCGCGTGTGGGACGCCGAGCGCAGCGGGACGTGCTCGTCGCGCCGGCGGCCCGACCGTCGCGGCCGGTGGGATCTGGGCACGGTCGACGGAACGACGTCAGCGCGCCGCGTAGTCCCGGAAGCCGTGACCGGTCTTGCGGCCCAGCCTGCCCGCCGTCACCAGATGCTCCAACAGGGGCGCCGGCGCGAGACCGGAGAGCCGGAACTCCTGGTAGAGCGAGCGCTGGATCGCCAGCGAGACATCCAGCCCGACCACGTCCAGCAGCTCGAACGGCCCCATCGGCAGCGCGCAGCCGGTCTTCATGGCCGCGTCGATGTCGTCGGCGGTGGCGTAGTGCACCTCGAGCATCTTCACCGCGTCGTTGAGGTACGGGAACAGCAGCGCGTTGACGATGAACCCGGCCCGGTCCCCACAGGACACCGGCACCTTGCCCAGCCGCTCGCACAGCGCCCGGGCCGCAGCGGTGACCTCGGGGGCGGTGGTGATCGTGGAGACCACCTCGACCAGCTTCATCAGCGGCGCGGGGTTGAAGAAGTGCAGCCCGACGACATCGTGCGGCCTGGACGTGGCAGCGGCGCACTCCACGACGGGGAGCGAGGACGTGGTGGTGGCGAGGATCGCGCCCGGCTTGCAGATCTCGTCCAGCGCCGCGAACACGGCCCGCTTGACGTCGAGCTCCTCGGCGACGGCCTCCACCACGAGGTCGACGTCGGCGAGGTCCTCCAGGCGGGTGGTGGCCGTGATCCGGGCCAGCGTCTCGTCGCGCTCGGACTCGGTGAGCCGGCCGCGCACCACGCCCTTCTCCAGTGACTTCCTGATGACGGCGATCGAGCCCTCTGCCTTCGAGACGGAGCGCCCGCGCACGATCACATCGAACCCGCTCCTGGCGAACACCTCGACGATCCCCGAAGCCATGGTGCCGGTACCGACCACGCCGACCCGCGCCACGTCGCGCACCACCACCTCGTCGGGCAGGGCATCCGACGGGGTGAGCGCGTCGGGCACGACCTCGGAGCTGTGCGGCTTGGCGTAGGTGTAGAACCCGCGCCCGGTCTTGCGGCCCAGCAGGCCTGCGGTGCTCATCTGCCGCAGCACCGGCGCCGGCGCGTGCATCAGGTTGCGCGACTCCCGGTACATCGTGTCGAGGATCTCGTAGGCCGTGTCGAGCCCGATCAGGTCGAGCAGGGCCAGTGGGCCCATCGGGTAGCCGCAGCCGTACCGCATGGCGGCGTCGAGGTCCTCGCGGCTCGCATACCGCGCCTCGTACATCCGCGCGGCGTGGTTGAGGTAGCCGAAGAGCAGTGCGTTGGCGATGAAGCCGGCGCGGTCCCCGATCACGACCGGGACCTTGTCGAGCGTGGCAGCGAAGGCCTCCACGTCGTCGACGACGTCCTGCTCGGTGACGACCGTGCGCACGACCTCCACGAGCTTCTGGACCGGCGCCGGGTTGAAGAAGTGCACCCCGATGACCTTGCCGGGCCGCCCGGTGCGCACCGCGAGCTTGGTGACCGACAGGGACGAGGTGTTGGACGCCAGGATCGTCTCGGGACGGCACACCTTGTCCAGCTCCGCGAACAGCGTGGCCTTCAGGTCCAGGCTCTCCGGCACCGCCTCGACCACCAGGTCGGCGTCGGCCAGGTCGGCCAGCGACGTGGTCGTGCGGATCCGCGCGAGGAGCGCGTCGGCGTCCTCCCGGCTCAGCTTGCCGCGCCCGACCGCACGTGCGGTGGACGTCTCCAGGTGCGTGCGGCCCCGCTCGACCGCTTCGAGGTCCACCTCGACGGCGACCACGTCCAGCCCGTTGCGGGCGAACACCTCGACGATCCCCGCACCCATCGTGCCCAGACCGACCACGCCGACCGTCCGGAACTCGCGTGCCACGCGTCCACCTCCGACTACCAGGGACATTCTTCGGATCCTCGCATTGCGGCGGCCCGCGCGGGCGGGCGTGTGACTGCGCCAACCCTTCGTGCAGCCACCGCGCTACCGACCGTGTCGCAGCCGCACGACCCCGAGCAGCGCCTTCATCCCTCGGGAGGTGCGCCGGAAGCTGGTGACGGCGATGGGCAGGGCGTACCTCTGACGTGCCACAGCCTGCGGGCGGCTGAACTCGCGGAGCCCGTCCTCGCCGTGGATGCGGCCGAAGCCGGAATCGCCGACGCCGCCGAAGGGCAGGCTCGGGATGCCCGCGAACGAGATCACCCCGTTGATCGCGACCATCCCGCAGCGCAGTCGCGCCGCGATCTCCTCGCCGCGGCTCTTCGAGAACACGGTCGCCCCCAGGCCGTAGCCGGTGGCGTTGGCCCTGCGCACTGCCTCGTCCATGTCCGGCACCCGGTTGACGACCAGCAGCGGCCCGAACGTCTCCTCGGTGACCGCGCAGCTGTCCTCGGGTACGTCGACGATCACCACCGGCTCGACGAACGGCTGCTGCACGGACTCGGCACCGCCGACAACCGCCCGCCCGCCGCGGGCGAGCGCATCCTCGACATGCCGGCGCACCACGTCGACCTGCGAGGGCATGGTCATCGGCCCGAAGTCACCGGTCGATCCGGACCGCAGGGCGCGCGCCTTCGCCACCACCTTCGCGGTGAACTCCTCGGCGACCGCGTCGAGCGCGTACACCCGCTCGACGCCCACGCACGTCTGGCCCGCGTTGGACATGCCACCCCACACGGCGGCGTCGGCCGCCGCGTCGAGGTCGGCGTCCACGTCGACGATCAACGGGTCCTTGCCGCCGCACTCGATGATCACCGGGGTGAGTGTCTCCGCGCAGGTGGCCATCACGCGCCTGCCCGTGGCGGTCGACCCGGTGAAGGCGACCTTGCCGACTCCCCGGGCCCGGCAGAGGGCGGCACCGGTCTCGCCGAAGCCCGTGACGACCTGGAACAGCGGTTGGCCGTCCACGATCTCGGCGAGGGTGTCGGCCAGCGCGACACCGACCCCGGGCGTCAGTTCGCTCGGCTTGAAGACCACGGCGTTCCCGGCGGCGAGCGCGTAGGCGATGGAGCCCATCGGGGTGAACACCGGGTAGTTCCACGGCCCGATCACGCCGACCACGCCGATCGGTACATAGGTCAGACTCGCGGCCTGGTTGCTCATCAGCAGCCCGGCGGACACCCTCCGCCTGCCCATCACCTTCTCGGCGTGCTTCGCGGCCCAGTCCAGATGGTCGATCGCCAGCACCAGTTCCAGGCGCGCGTCGTCGAGCGGCTTGCCGGTCTCGTCGGAGACCACGCGGGCGAGATCGTCGATGCGGCGCACCAGTGCCTTGCGCCACTCGCCCAACCGGCGGCGGCGCTCCGCGAAGCCCAGCCCGGCCCACCACTCTGCGGCGCCTGCGGCACGCGCGACCGCCGCCCGGACCGCGGCCTCGTCGTGCACCGGGTGAGTGCCGACGACGTCGCCGGTGCGCGGATCGAGCGAGTCGAAAGTGGCCGGAACGGCGACGACGGGCGCTTCGATGGCGGTCACGTTCACCACATTAGGTGTCGCCCGTCGGCCCTCGCGTGCCGGTCACGGCCCCCTCGTGCCTAGAACAGGCGCAGGTCGGTGCTCTCGACGCCACGCAGCGCGTCGTAGTCGACCGCGACGCAGCGGATACCGCGATCCTCGGCCAGCGTGCGCGCCTGCGGCTTGATCTGCTGCGCGGCGAACACCCCCGCCACCGGGGCAAGCAGCGGGTCGCGGTTCATGAGCTCCAGGTACCGGGTGAGCTGCTCGACGCCGTCGATCTCGCCGCGGCGCTTGATCTCCACGGCGACGCTGCGCCCGTCGGCGTCGCGGCAGAGCAGGTCGACCGGACCGATCGCGGTCATGTACTCCCGCCGGACCAGCGTGAACCCGTCCCCCAGCACGCCGGGATGCGCTGCCAGGAGCTCCTGCAGGTGAGCCTCGACGCCGTCCTTCACCAGTCCGGGGTCCTGGCCCAACGTGTGGCTCGTGTCGTGGAGCACCTCGTCGATCGTGATGACGAGCGACTCGTCGGCCTTGTTCCGGACAGTCCACACCCCGGGCTGCTCCTCCAGCCAGCACGGCGGGCTCATCCAGTTCAACGGCTTGTAGGCGCGGTCGTCGGCGTGGATGCTCACCGACCCGTCGGCCTTGACCAGCAGCAGCCGCGGCGCCATCGGCAGATGCGCGGTGAGCCGTCCGACGTAGTCGACCTGGCAGCGGGCGATGACGAGACGCACCCGGGCGACCCTAGTGCGCGTCCACCCCGGACGAGGCAGGGGTCGGGGCGCGTCGGCTCAGGACGGGCTCGGCTCCGGGGCGGCGACGGCCGCTCGAACCCCTCCACCTGCCCGGGCGAGCCGATCCAGCGCCCCCTCGCGCGAGCATCCCGCCAGCAGCATCACGACTGCGACCTTGGCCTGCCCGTCGGCGGCCGCCAGCGCGGCTGCTGCGGTGTCGGCATCGGTCCCTGCCGCCGTGGCGACGATCCGCCGGGCGCGGTCGACCAGCTTGGCGTTGGTCGGCCGGACGTCGACCATGAGATTGCCGAAGACCTTGCCGCCACGCACCATCGAGGCCGTCGAGAGCATGTTGCACACCAGCTTCTGCGCCGTGCCCGCCTTCAGCCGGGTGGAGCCGGTGAGCACCTCGGGGCCGGTGTCGAGCTCGATCGCCACGTCGGCGTGGGCGCTGATCACCGCACCCACGTTGCAGGCCACGGACACCGTCGCCGCGCCGACGAGACGCGCGTGGTCGAGCCCGCCGAGCACGTACGGCGTGCGCCCGCTCGCCGTCAACCCGACCACGACGTCGTCGGACCGGAGCACGAGCGCACGCAGGTCCTCGGCGGCGAGCGCGGGATCGTCCTCGGCGCCCTCGACGGCCACCGTGAACGCCCGCTCCCCGCCCGCGATCAGCCCGACCACGTCGCCGGGATCGGTGTCGAACGTCGGCGGGCACTCGACGGCGTCGAGCAACCCGAGCCGGCCGCTGGTGCCCGCGCCCAGGTAGATCAACCGACCACCGCGCGCCCTGGCCGCGACGATCAGCTCGACGGCCGCGGCGACCTGCGGCAGTGCCGCGGCGACGGCATCGGGCGCCCGACGGTCCTCGGCGTTCATCAGCGCCAGGAGCTCGGCGACCGGCATCCGGTCGAGGTCGACGCTGCCCGGATGGGCGGTCTCGGTCGTGAGCGAGTGCAGATCCATCGGTGTCCGTCCGGGTTCGGGTTCATCGGCGTCGGGTGGCCTCGGCGCAGCCGGTCATGGGGCCTGCGCGATCTCGAGCAGCCGGGGCATCAGCTCGGGCCGCTGCCGCCACGGGAACCCGGACCTGCCGGGGAGCACCACCCCGAGCACGCTCGGGTGCCGGGCCCCCGTACAGCTCGCCACGGTGGCGGGGATGTCGTGCACCGTGCAGAAGCCCAGGAGCGCGAAGGCGTAGGCCTCCTTCCACGCCGCGGGCAGGCCCAGCTCGTCCGAGGCGCGCACGGGCACTCCGCGTAGCTCCTCGGCCAGCATCCGCATCAGAGTGGGGTTGCGGGTCCCGCCGCCGGCGGCGATCACCTCGGTGCCGGCGACGCAGCGGACGGCATCCCCGACCGTGCGCGCACTCAGCGCGGTGAGGGTGGCCGCCAGATCGTCGTCGGCGACAGGCGGCAGCCCGGCCAGCGCCCGGCCCAGGTACCCGCGGTGGAAGAGCTCCTTGCCGGTGGTCTTCGGCGGGTCCCGCGCGTAGTAGGGCTCGGCGAGCAATCGCTCGAGCAGGGCGCCGTCCACGCGGCCGCGCGCAGCCATGGCGCCGTCGACGTCACAGGTCAGCCTGCCACCGGTGCGGTCGGACACGGCGATGTCGAGCAGCGCGTTGGCCGGACCGGTGTCGAACGCGATGGCGTGCGTCCCCGGCGGTGCGACCGTCACGTTGGCGATCCCACCCAGGTTCAGCGCGACCGGCACGCCGGGGCGCCCGCGCAGCCACAGCACGTCGACAGCGCTCACCAGCGGGGCGCCCTGCCCGCCCGCGGCGACATCGCGGCTGCGCAAGTCGGCCACCACCGCGCAGCCGGTGCGCTCGGCGATCCAGGCCGGCTGGCCGAGCTGCAGCGTGCCGCGCACCGCCCCGTCCGCGACCCAGTGGAAGACGGTCTGGCCGTGCGCGACGACGAGGTCCGCGCGTCCGGCGCACAGCTGCGCGTTCGCTGCGGCAGCGACGTCGGCGAACGCCTGCCCGATTGCGGTGTCCAGCCGGCAGACCTCCTCGAACGTGGTGGCGGCCGGGGGCAGCGCTGCGGCGATCCGCGCCCGCAGCTCGTGGGGGTAGGGGGCGCTGACCCCGCCGAGCAGGCGCAGCACGATCCGGTCGCCGTCGAGCTCGAGGTCGGCCGCGGCCGCGTCGATCCCGTCGAACGACGTCCCGGACATCATCCCGATGACCCGCACGTGCTCACTCTCCCAGCGGCCTGCGGATCGGCGGATCTCGCGGGAATCACTTCGGCGCGTTGCGGGCCGCGAGCGCAGCGCCCGCCGCCGCCAGTGCCGTCCGCAGCTCCGGGGGATCCAGCGCCTCCACCTCGCCACCGAGCCCCGTGAGCTGCGACGCGGCCACCACGACGTCCTCCACGTCCAGCTCGACCGCGCGCCAGCCCTCCGCATCCGCCGGTCCGGCGTGCGCGACCGCCCGCACCGCGGCGTCCGGGTCGGCGACGTGCGGCAACAGCGTCATCCCGCGCGGGCCCAGCCGCAGCTGCACCGTCTCGCGCAGCATCTGCGCCTCGAACCGGTTCGCAGCATCCGCCCACCAGTCGGCGAGATCGAACCCGTCCGGGCGCGTGAACCGTTCCCCCGTCGACTCTGCTGCGGCGATCCGGTCGACGCGATAGGTCAGCACCACATCGGGGCTGCGCGCGCTCCGGGCGGCCAGGTACCACGTCCCTGCCTTCAGCACGAGCCCCAGCGGGTCGATCGTCCGCTCCACGTGGTCGGCGCGCCTGCGGTAGGAGATGCGCAACTGCTGCTGCTCCCACACTGCCTCGGCGACCGCGGCCAGTTGCGTCACCTGCTGCGGCGTGTGGAACCAGCCGGGCGCGTCGAGGTGGAACCGCTCCGCGACGGTGCGGGCGTGCTCCCGCAGCTCCGCTGGGAGGGTGGCGAGCAGCTTCGCCTGCGCCCCGGCCAGCGCCGCGCTCATTCCCAGCTCGGCGAGCACCTGCGGGGCACCGACGGCGAAGAGCGCTGCCGCCTCCTGCGCCGTCAGCCCGTCGAGGCGGGTGCGCCAGCCGTCGACGAGCCGGATGCCGCCGCCCCGGCCCGCCTCGGTGAACAGCGGTACCCCGGCCGCAGAGAGCGCGGCGACGTCGCGGTAGATCGTCCGTTCGGACACCTCCAGCTCGCGCGCCAGCTCCGCCGCCGTCGCCCCGCGCAGCCGCTGCAGGGTGAACAGCAGGGTGACCAGCCGGGACGCACGCACCCCGGAATCGTGCCCGATCCAGGCAACCGGCAGGGTGGCCAGGTGGAGACGATCAGTTCCCGCCAGGTCTACGCCAACAGCTGGATGACGGTCCGCGAGGACGCCGTGCGCCGCCCCGACGGCAGCAACGGCATCTACGGGGTGGTCGACAAACCCACGTTCGCCCTCGTCATACCGCGCGACGGCGATCGGCTGCACATGGTCGAGCAGTTCCGCTACCCGGTGGGTCGGCGCCGGTGGGAGTTCCCGGCCGGCACCGCCCCCGGGCGCGCCGATATCGACCCCGCCGACCTCGCGGCGCAGGAGCTGCGCGAGGAGACCGGGCTGCAGGCCTGCCAGTGGGAACTGATCGGCCGGCTCGACGTGGCACCGGGGATGTCCAGCCAGACCGGCACCGTCTGGCTGGCCACCGAGCTCATCGAGGGTCCGGCGCAGCGCGAGCACACCGAGCAGGACATGCGCGCCGCCTGGCTCACCTCGGCGGAGTTCGAGGAGATGGCGCGCGCCGGCGAGATCACGGACTCACAGAGCCTCGCCGCCTACCTGATCCTGCAGCTGCACGACCGGCGCTGATCAACCGGTCGTTGACTGTTCGTTCATTCTCCCGGCACGCTCGCCGGGTGCTCGCTACCCGCCAGCAGTAGCCCGACCGACGGAAAGGGTTCGTCCATGGACCTGCGTGAGACCGGCGAGCAGCTGCTACTGCGATCCTCGGTGGCCGCGATGGCAGCGAAGTACGGCCACGACTACCTGATCGACAAGGCGCGAACGGGCGGCCACACCACCGAGCTGTGGGCCGACGCCGCCGCGGCCGGCTACCTCGGCGTCGCGGTCCCGGCTGAGTACGGCGGCGGCGGGGCGGGGATGGTCGAGCTCTCGATCGTCGCCGAGGAGGTGGCGGCGGCGGGCTGCCCGTTGCTTCTCATCGTCGTGTCGCCCGCGATCGCCGCGTCCGTGATCGCAAGGTCCGGCACCACCGAGCAGAAGGAGCGCTGGCTCCCCCGCTTCGCCGACGGCTCGGCGAAAATGTCGTTCGCGATCACCGAGCCGGACGCCGGCTCCAACTCGCATCGCATCACCACCACCGCGCACCGCGACCCCGATGGCGGGGGTTGGCGCCTCCGCGGCACCAAGTACTACATCTCCGGGGTCGACGAGACGGACGCGACGCTCGTCGTCGCGCGGCTCGAGGACGCGGCCTCCGGCACCCTGCGACCGGCGATGTTCATCGTTCCCACCGACACACCGGGTATGAGCTACCAGCCGATCGACATGGTGATCCACAGCCCGGAGAAGCAGTTCACGATCTACTTCGACGATGCGCTGGTGCCCGACGACGCGCTGGTGGGCGGCGAGGAGGCCGGCCTCGCGGCCCTGTTCGCCGGACTCAACCCGGAGCGGATCACCGTGGCCGCCTACACCAACGGGCTCGCGCGCTACGCCCTCCGCAAGGGCGTCGACTACGCGAAGGACCGCACGGTGTGGCAGTCGCCCATCGGGAGCCACCAGGCGATCGCCCACCCACTCGCCAAGGCCCACGTCGAGGTCGAGCTCGCCCGGCTCGCGACCACCCGCGCCGCATGGCTCTACGACCAGGGCGACCAGGCGGCCGCGGGCGAGGCGGCGAACATCGCCAAGTACGCCGCCGCGGAAGCCGCGATCAACGCCGTGGATGCCGCGGTGCAGGCGCACGGCGGCAACGGGATGTCGGTCGAGTACGGCGTCGGCACGCTGATCGGCGCGGTGCGCGCAGCCCGGATCGCCCCCGTGAGCCGGGAGATGATCCTCAACTACGTCGCCCAGCATTCGCTCGGACTTCCTCGCTCGTACTAGCTCGAACAACGCGTCCCGGATCAGGAGGTTGAAGACTTCACGAAGGACGTCCTCCTACATCGGCGGCTGGACCTTCTCCGGTCAGCCAACCTCCGGCGGTGGCGCATCAGCCGATTGAGTTGCAGGTGTGGAGCTCGGGGGCCACCCGAGGTCCACACCTGCTGGTCGTGCAACGTCCCTGGCCGGCTTCGAAGAGCCGTCCGAGCTGATGGATCCGTGGCGGCTAGTTGGCGCCGAGCACCTTGAAGTCCTGGTTGACGAAGACGTGGTGCGGCCAGTTGACGCCGATGTTGTGGACCTCGTACTCGCCACTGCTCAGCTGCACAACACGGTCGACGACGCCGCCCGGGTAGGCGGCCAGCGCGGCTTCTGTCGCCTTGTCCGCGGTGGTGCCGCTGGCGAGCGTCCCGGCCCCCTGGGTGTAGTCCGCCGGGATCGTGCCAACCTGCTGAGCGGAACCCTGCGTCCCCTTGGA
>JAODNO010000411.1 GCA_025465235.1 Pseudonocardia sp. | reverse complement strand
GATCCAGATCAAGACGCTACTCGGCGCGAAGTACCTGGCACTTGACCCGCAGGGCGACAACGCCCTCCACGCCGGTGCGGTGATCCCGCTGGCCCGCACCGCGTCCCCGTTCGACGTGGTCGAGGCGTTCAACGGGCTCTCCGGCACGATCGACCAGCTGAACACCAAGCAGCTGGCGCAGAGCCTGAGCACGCTGGCGGACACCTTCCGGGGAACGGCGCCGGAGGTCCGGGGTGCGCTGGACGGGCTGTCCCGCCTCTCCACCACGATCGCGAGCCGGGACGACGAGATCAAGAAACTGCTTGCCGGCACCCACAACCTCTCCAGCGTGCTGGCCAACCGGAACGACGAGTTCCAGAAGCTCCTCTCGGACGGCAACCTCCTGCTCGCCGAGATCCAGAAGCGCAAGGAGGCGATCAGCGCACTGTTGGACGGCACGCGCCAGCTGTCGCAGCAGCTGCAGGGCCTGGTTGCCGACAACCGTGACCAGCTGCGGCCCACGCTGGAAAAGCTCGACAACGTGGCCGCGCTGCTGCAGCGCAACCGGGACGCCCTCGACAACGGGCTGCGGCTCGAGGCGGTGTTCGTGCGGCTGTTCACCAACGCCGTCGGCAACGGCCGCTGGTTCGACAACTACAACTGCGGCCTGATGCCACCGACGATCGGCCCGATCAACCCAGGGGGGTGCTGAGGATGGGTCTCACCCTCACCGACCGCCGCCAGCTCCAGTTCACCGGGCTGGCGGCCGTGGTGGCCGTGCTGTTCGCCGGCGGGCTCTACCTCGTGCTCCAGCCACCCGGGCGGCTCGTCACGGCCTACTTCACGTCGACGGCGGCGCTGTTCGAGGACAACTCCGTGGACGTGCTCGGGGTGCCGGTGGGCACGATCACCAAGATCGAGCCGCAGGGCACGACGGTGCGGGTACAGATGCGGATCACCGACTCCTCGCTCAAGCTCCCGGCCGACGTGCGCGCCGTGGAAGTCTCGCCCAGCATGGTCACCGGTCGCTACGTCCAGCTCACCCCCACCTGGTCGGGCGGCCCCGAGCTGGCCGACGGGGCCGTCATCCCGGTCGAGCGCACCGCCGTCCCGCTCGGCGTGGACGACCTCACCCGGACGGCCACCGAGCTCGCGAACGCGCTCGGGCCGAACGGGGCCAACGCGAAGGGGGCGCTCTCCGACGTGCTCAATGTCGGGGCACAGAACCTGGACGGCAACGGCCAGAAGCTCAACGACACGATTCACAACCTCGGCGAGCTCTCCGGAACGCTGGCGAACTCGCGCCAGGACCTCTTCGGCACCGTCACCGAGCTGCAGTCGTTCGTCTCCATGCTCGCGGCCAACGACAGCCAGGTACGGGAGTTCAACGGCAGGCTGGCGGACGTGTCGGGCTTCCTCGCCAACGAGCGGGGTGACCTCGGCGCCGCCGTCTCTGAGCTGTCGATCGCTCTCGGCGACGTGGCCAACTTCGTGCGGGACAACCGATCCGAGATCAAGTCCAACGTCGACAAGCTCACTGACGTGACTGCGGTGCTGGTCAAGCAGCAGAAGGCGCTGGCCGAGATCCTCGACGTCGCCCCCGCAGCGCTGGGCAACCTCTCCAACACCTACAACGGCTCGTCGGGCACCCTCGACACCCGGGCCGACATCAACGAGCTGTCCACACCGTCGGTCGTGTTGATCTGCCAGGCACTGAAGCGCGGCACGCCGGCCAACCTGCCGCCGAGCCTCACCAACACGTGCTCCCAGCTGGAACCCATCCTGTCCGGGGCCGTCCCGCTGCCCAGCGCCGCGCAGGTGATCACCGCACTGCAGTCCGGGCAGGCGCCCCCGGTGCCCGGGCTCGCGCTCCCCACGCTCCCGGGGCCCCTGCCCGGCGCGAAGGCACCTGCTGGAGGTAACCGGTGATGCGCCGCCGATCCGTGCGGCTCGCCGCGGCTGCCACCGCGGTCGCGCTGTTGACCAGCGGGTGCGGCGTGCTCTCCGGCGGGCTGCGGGGCGTCGACCTGCCCGGGGGTGCCGACCTCGGCTCCACTCCGTACCGGCTCACGATCGAGTTCTCCGATGTCGTGGACCTGGTTCCGCAGTCGCTGGTGAAGGTCGATGACATACCGGTGGGCACTGTCACCGGCATCACCGTCGGGCCGGCGTGGACGGCACTGGTGTCCGTGCTCGTGAACCGGGGCGTCGGGCTGCCCGCGGACGCGCAGGCCCGGATCCGCACTACGAGCCTGCTGGGGGAGAAGTTCGTCGAGCTGTCCCGCCCGCAGGAAGCTCCGGGCACGCCTGCGCCCGCGCAGATCGCCGACGGTGCCACCATCCCGCTCGCCCGCACCAGCCGGGCGGCCGAGGTGGAGGAGGTGCTCGGTGCGCTGTCGCTGCTGCTCAACGGCGGGGGCATCGCGCAGATCCAGACGATCTCCAGCGAGCTCAACAAGGCGCTCACCGGCAACGAGCCGGAGATCCGGGCGCTGCTGGGCGACCTGGACAACCTCGTCGGCGCGCTGGACGACCGCAAGAGCGAGATCACCCGCGCGCTCGACGAGATCAACCGGCTCTCGTCCACGCTGAACCAGCACACGGACCAGATCAAGACCGCGCTCGACGACCTGGCGCCCGGGCTCAAGGAGCTGGAGGCCCAGCGCGGGCAGCTCGTCGACATGCTGCAGGCCCTCGACCGGCTTTCCGGCGTGGCCACCGACGTGGTCAACCGCAGCCGGGACGACGTGCTCGCCGATCTGAAGCTGCTGCAGCCCACCCTGGGCAAGCTGGCCGAGTCCGGCCCCAACCTGGTCAACTCGCTGGAGATCCTGCCCACCTTCCCGTTCACCGACGGCTCGGTGAACGGGTTCGCAGGCGACTACGCCAACCTCTACGTCAAAGCCGACCTCGACCTCGGTCACATCCTGCAGAACCTCGCGCGGTCCAACCAGCCTTTCCCCGGACCGGACGGACCGATCAAGGGGCTGCCGCCCACGGCCCAGCTGCTCGGCCCCCTGCTGGGTCCCATCGGCCCGTCGGCGCCGAAGGTCCCGCTCCTCGGCGACGGCGGCCTGCTCCCGTTGCCCGGGCTCGCAGGCCAGCAGGCACATCCCAACTCCGCCTCACCCACCCCACCCACCCCGACGCCGGAGCCCAGCCGCGGCGGCGGCATCCTCGGCGGCCTGCTGGGAGGCGGCCAGTGATCACCCGGACCGTACGGCTACAGCTGATCGCGTTCCTCGTGGTCACCGCCCTCGGCGTGGGGTACGCGGGCTTCCGCTACGCCGGCCTCGGCAACCTGTTCGGCGCCACGACGTATCCGGTGCAGTTGCAGCTGGCCCAGTCCGGGGGCATCTTCACCGGTGCCGACGTGACCTACCGCGGGGTCTCGGTCGGCCGCGTCGGCCCGCTGACCCTGATCCCGGACGGAGTGGAGGCGCGGCTCGACATCAACCGCGACGCCCCGCCGATCCCGGCCGGCCTGGACGCCGCGGTGCACAACCTCTCCGCGATCGGTGAGCAGTACGTCGACCTGGAACCCACCAGCGACGGCGGGCCGTTGCTCGGCCCCGGGTCGGTGATCCCGATCTCGCGGACCAGCACACCGGTACCGATCGAGAATCTCGTGGTCAGTCTGGACGACTTTGTGCGGTCGGTGCCGCTGGACTCGCTGCGCACCGTCGTCGGCCAGCTGGGCACCGCCTTCCAGGGGACCGCGCAGCCACTGCAGAAGATCCTGGACACGACCAACGCGTTCACCGCCGACGCCGTCGACGCCCTGCCGCAGACGCTGGCGCTGATCCACGACGGGCGCACGGTGCTCACCACCCAGAACGACATGGCCGGCTCGTTCCAGAGCTTCAGCCACGACCTCTCGCTGCTCTCCGACCAGCTCGCGAAGTCGGACCCCGACCTGCGCCGGCTGCTCGTCACCGGTCCGGACGTGTCGAACGAGGTGGTCGGCCTGCTCCAGGAGAGCGGTCCGGGACTCTCGCAGCTGGTCGCCGACCTGCTCACGGTGTCGCGGGTCGCCGAGCCGCGGCAGGATGCGTTGCGCCAGCTGCTGGTCACCTATCCCGGGGTGGCCTCGAGCGGCTACACCGCGGTGCCGGGCGACGGCACCGCTCACCTCGGTCTCGTCGTGAACGTCTTCGACCCGTACCCCTGCACCCAGGGCTACGAGGGCACCCCGCACCGGTCGGGGAGCGACATCGGGCCCGTCCCGCTCAACGAGGATGCCTACTGCGCCGAACCGCACGGAAGCCCGATCAGCGTCCGAGGTGCGCAGAACGTCCCGCACGCGGCCACCCCGATGCCGCCTGCGAACGCCCAGGTCGGGCCGACCGGGCCACTGCCGGCGGGGTCGACCCCCGTGGCCTCGGGCTCCGCTCCGCCATTGAGCACACTGGCCCAGATCCTGCTCCCCTGATCCGTCCCCGACGGCTGGAGGTCCCATGACCGTTCTCGACGACCCGCCCGTGACCCCGTCCCCGCCCGCGAATCCACGGGCCGCTCGGCTCGTGACACCGGTGCGGGCGCTCGCCCTGCTGGTGGCGGTGGCGGCGGTGGCCGCGGCGTTCTTCGGCGTGCGGTGGTCGCTCGCGCTCGGGGACAGCAGCCTCGAGCTCGCCCGGGAGCGCGATGCAGTCCTCATCGACGCCCAGCAGGCAGCCATCAACCTCAACAGCCTCGACTTCAACCACGTCGACGCAGGGCTGGACCTGTGGGAGCAGACCTCCACCGGGCCGCTGCTCGATGAGTTCCGCGCCAACCGTGCCCAGTACTCCAAGGTCGTCACCGACTCCAAGCGCGTCACGACGGCGACGGTCGCCGACGCCGCGGTGGCCGAGCTCGACGTCCGCGCCGGAACAGCCCGCGTGCTCATCGGGGTGGACGTCAAGGTCGTTCCCCAGGGGCAGGACCCGGTGGTCACCCGGCAACGGCTGCAGCTGGAGATGACCCGCACCGATGCCGGCTGGAAGGCGAGCAGGCTCGCCCCGGTCAAGTCCCCGACGAGCTGAGAGCAGGAGGCGACGACCATGCCCCCACGTCCCCGAGCACCGCGACCCCGGGTGAGCACGATCCGCCGTCCCCGGGTAGCGGGAACGGCACCTGCCGCGCAGCAGACGGCCGTTGCCGACAGGGCCGCACCCGATGCTGCGGCGGTAGACGACGCGACGACGTATACGGCGCCGATCGCCGTCGGCCCCGCGCTGCTCACCAAGCCGTCGGCCCCGCAACGATCGGCCCCGAACCCGATGGAGCCGGCAACCGAGACGGAGGCGGCCGAGAAGCCGTCGGCCGCGCCCCGGCGCCGGCGTGGCCTGCGCCGGAAGGCGGCAGCGGACGCCCCGGCTGCGGTGGCACCGGAGCCGTCGGCCGACCCCGCCCCCGACGACCGCAGTCGCCGCTCCCTGCTGGTGCCACTGCTCGCCGCGGCGCTCGTGGTGCTCACCGGTCTCGCGGTCTTCTTCGGCATCGCCGACGCGCGGCTGCGCGGCACCCCGGCCGCGGCCAACACCGCGCTGGTCGACGTCGGCGCCACGGCCGCGGTCTCGGGGCAGCTCACCGACGCGCTGCAGACCATCTACTCCTACGACTTCGCCCGCCTCGACGAGAACGAGCGCGCCGCGCGCGCCGTCATCACGCCGGAGTTCGCCGACCAGTTCAACCGGCTGTTCACCCAGGTCCGCGATCTCGCCCCACAGCAGCAGGCCGTGGTGACGGCCACGGTGACGCTCTCGGCGGTCAAGGAGATCAACGGTGACCGGGCCGTGCTGGTGGCGTTCATGGACCAGCAGGCCACCCGGGCCGCGGCGAGCGACGGCAAGCCCACCCAGCTCGCGGCGGCCGGCCGGCTGACCGTCACCGGCCAGAAGGTCGACGGCCACTGGAAGATCGCCGCCGTCGAGAGCAAGTGATCCGCAGGCTGCAGCCGCGATCGATCTCGGCGCTCGGGTTCGCCATCCCGTCCGGCGTGTCGCGTCCCTGGCCGCGTAGATGAAGACGTGGACGATGGAATGACGCTGCTCGATTTTCCGCGCCGCGGCCAGGGACACCATCG
>JAODNO010000403.1 GCA_025465235.1 Pseudonocardia sp. | reverse complement strand
GACGCGGGGCGGTGCCGCGCGTGTGGCGCGCGTGCGGCCAGCACGGCACCGGAGTCGAGGTCGGCGAGCACCCACGCCGCGGCGCCCACCTGCGGTAGGGCGGCTGTCCCGGTCTCCGCGCACGCGCCCATCTGCCGACCGCCCACCGGCTCGGCAGGCCACGGCAGCGGCTTCGGCGCCGGCACGGCGAGCTCCTCGAGGGCCGCTGGAGGAGGCGGAACGTGCTGGCCGGGACATCCGGGGTTTTGCCCGACGGGCGCAATAAGGGCGGCGACCACCGCGACTATGCCCAGCCACCGCACGCCCTGACTGTATGGACCGGCGGCGCGCCGGCGACCCGATTGGCATTGATCCCCGCCGTTCGGGCGACATGCGCACCCGGTATACCCGACGCCCGTGCCTCGTGCATGGAAACGGGGGCGACTGGCGCGCCGTGTATGGGCGACTCGCGCATGGGTGAGTGGCGGCCCGTTGGCAGGCATGCGGACGACGAGCGCGAACGAACACGCGTGCAGGTTGGGGCATGGCTTGGGCGACTCGCGGCGACTGCGGCCTGAATGAGTCCGAGTCGTGGGCGGGATCTGGGCAACTCGTGGGCGGGAATTGGGCGACTCGCGGAGTGTGCAGGGCGACTCGGGGGCGGGAACGGGGCGACTCGCGGGGTGGGGGCTGGGTGGCTGCGCGCCGGTGGGCCGTGTGGTCGCGCTGCGGGGACTCAGTTCGGGCACAAGCCGTGACAACGTGCTCACCCACCGGAGCCGTCGATTCGGTCACGCCGCGGGGTCCGTTATGTCAGCTGACCTGTCCCTCGGTTACGTTCCCCTGCGTCGTGCCGGTCCGAGATCGAACCGGCCGGAACAGGAGGCGTTCTTCAGTGCGGATCAGACGAGGATTCGTGCTGGCAGCTGCCGTGCTGACCAGCGCGCTGGTGGTGGTGGGCTGTGCCCGCGACACCGGGACCACCCAGCCTGCCGGTGGCGGTGGGACGAACGCGGGTGCGTGCGCTCGGAACTCGGCGCCGCCGGCGCCGGCCGGGGGCGCGGCGAGCGCGGCACCGGCGCAGCCGAACGCCGACGCGAGCGGGCTCAAGGTCGGTGTGGCCTTCGACATCGGCGGCCGTGGAGATGCGTCCTTCAATGACGCGGCGGGCGCCGGCCTCGACCGGGCGATCAGCCAGCTCGGACTCGCCAAGGCGAACACCAAGGAGCTCACGGCGGGGCCGAACGAGAGCGAGGACGCTGCCGCGACCCGCCTGCGCCAGCTGGTGAGCGACGGCTACAACCCGATCATCGCGGTCGGCTTCAAGTACGCCACCGCACTGAAGACGGTGGCGACCGAGAGCCCCAACACCAAGTTCGCGATCGTCGACGACAGCTCGGTCGACCTGCCGAACGTGACGCCGCTGGTGTTCGCCGAGGAGCAGGGCTCCTTCCTGGTGGGCGTGGCCGCCGCACTGAAGACTCAGACCTGCAAGATCGGCTTTGTCGGCGGCGTCGAGCAGCCACTGATCCAGAAGTTCCAGGCCGGTTACGTGCAGGGTGCCAAGGCGGTGGCGCCCAACATCCAGGTCGACGTCGACTACCTCACCCCGGCCGGGGACTTCACCGGCTTCAGCGACCCGGCCAAGGGGCAGGTGGTCGCCACCGGTCAGCTCGACAGCGGGGCCGACGTGATCTATCACGCCGCCGGTGCGTCCGGGCAGGGCGTGTTCCAGGCCGTGAAGGCGGCGGGCAAATCCGCCATCGGCGTCGACTCCGACCAGTACAACATCCCGGGTCTCGCCGACGTGAAGGACGTGATCATCACGTCCATGCTGAAGCGCGTGGACGTCGCGGTCTTCGACTACCTCAACGCCGCCGCCGCCGGGAACCTCAGCACCCTGCCGAAGACCTTCGACCTGAAGGTGGACGGGGTCGGGTATGCCACCTCGGGCGGCAAGGTCGACGACATCGCCGCCCAGCTCGACGCCTACAAGGCCGCGATCATCAGCGGCGCCATCAAGGTCGGAACCGCGCCCACGTCCTGACCGTGGGGCACCATCGGGGGACCGGGTTCCGCCGCCGCGCGATCCCGGTCCCCGGACCCGCGCCCCTGTTCGAAAGGCTCCAGGCATGGCCACGAGTGCGGCCGAGTTCGCCGTCGAGCTCTCGGGTATCACCAAACGCTTTCCCGGGGTGGTCGCCAACGACGACATCCACCTGCAGGTGCGGCGCGGCGAGGTGCACGCTCTCTGCGGGGAGAACGGCGCAGGCAAGTCGACGTTGATGAAGATCCTCTACGGGATGCAGCAGCCCGATGAGGGCACGATCTCCGTCAACGGCGAGCACGTACGGTTCCGTTCCCCTTCCGACGCCATCAAGGCCGGAATCGGGATGGTCCACCAGCACTTCATGCTGGCCGACAACCTCACGGTCGCGGAGAACATCCTGCTCGGCGCCGAGGGCCTGCTGGGCATCGGCGGCGCGGCTCGGCGCCGGATCGCGGAGCTGGCCGGCACCGTGGGTCTCGACGTCGATCCCCGTGTCCTCGTCGAGCGCCTCGGTGTCGCCGACCGCCAGCGCGTCGAGATCATCAAGGTGCTCTATCGCGGTGCCCGCACCGTCATCCTCGACGAGCCCACCGCGGTGCTGGTGCCGCAGGAGGTCGGCGAGCTGTTCGACACCCTGCGCGCCATGCGCTCCGACGGCTTCACGTTCCTGTTCATCTCCCACAAGCTCGACGAGGTGCGCGCCATTGCCGACTCGATCACGGTGATCCGCCGCGGCATGTCCGTCGGCACCGCCGATCCGGCCTCGGTGACGAGCCGTCAGCTCGCGGAGATGATGGTCGGCAGCGAGCTGCCCAGCCCGGAGACTCGCGACTCCACCGTGACCCACCGCGAGGCGCTGCGCGTCGAGGGGCTGGAGCTGGCGGGCGAGAGCGGTGCGCGTCCGGTGCTCACCGGGATCGACCTCGTGGTGCGCGCCGGCGAGGTGCTGGGGATCGCGGGCGTCGAGGGCAACGGCCAGACCGAGCTCGTCGAGACGATCATGGGGATGCGCCGGGCGAGCTCGGGCACGGTCGCGCTCGCCGGCAGGGACCTCAGCCACGCCAGCACACTGGAGCGGCGCGAGGCGGGCATCGGTTACGTGCCCGAGGACCGCACGCGACACGGCCTGCTCGCCAGCCAGCCGCTGTGGGCCAACCGCATGCTCGGCTACCAGAGCCGTCCACCGGTGTCCCGTGGAGGTTTCCTGGGCCTGCTCGACCGTGGCGCCGCCCGCCGTGACACCGAGCGGATCGTCGCGGAGTTCGACGTCCGTACGCCGAGCGTCGACGTGCCGGCCGCGGCGCTGTCGGGCGGCAACCAGCAGAAGCTCGTGGTCGGCCGGGAGCTCTCGGGGGATCCGGTGCTGCTGATCGCGTCGCATCCCACCCGCGGCGTGGACGTCGGGGCGCAGGCCGGCATCTGGGAGGAGCTGCGCAGGGCGAGGGCGCGCGGGCTGGCGGTGCTGCTGGTCAGCGCCGACCTCGACGAGCTGATCGGGCTCTCCGACAGGATCAAGGTGATGCTGCGGGGCACGCTGGTCGCCGACGCCGACCCCGCGACGGTCACGCCCGAGGAGCTGGGCGCGGCGATGACGGGCGCCGACGGGTCCGCGGAGGCAGTGGTATGACCCGCGCCCGCACGGTGCTGCTGCCGCCCGCGCTGGCGATCGTCTTCGCCGCGCTGCTGTGCGCCGTCGCCCTGTTGATCAGCGGTGACTCGCCGGTCACCGCGCTGCGCGTGATGGTCACGCAGGTCGGTGAGGGCACGACCGCCGTGGACATCGTCAACAGCGGAGCGATCTACTACATCGCCGCGCTGGCCGTCGCGATCGGCTTCCAGATGAAGCTGTTCAACATCGGCATCGAGGGCCAGTACCGGCTGGCGGCATGCGTGGCCGCCATCGTCGGCGGTGCGCTGGTGCTTCCCCCGGTCGTGCACACGCTCGTGATCATCGTCGTCGCGGCAGTCGTGGGAGCGGTGTGGGCGGGCATCGCCGCGCTGCTCAAGGCCTATCGCGGCGTCAGCGAGGTCATCTCGACGATCATGCTGAACTTCATCGCGACCGGCCTGATCGCGTTCCTCATCCGGCCCGACTCCTTCGGCGTGCTCCAGGGCAACAACATCTCCACCGCCCCGATCGAGCCGAGCGGGCATTTCCCGGGCATCTCGTTCGGCTCGAGCGGCACGCTGTTCGGAATGGTCGCTGTGGCGGTGCTGCTCGGGCTGGGTTACTGGTTCCTGCTCAACCGGACGCGGTTCGGCTTCGAGCTCAAGGCGTCGGGGGAGTCGCCGACCGCCGCCACGGCGGGCGGGGTCGACGCCCGCCGGATGGTGATCATCGCGCTGGTGCTCTCCGGGGCGGTGGCGGGGCTCGTCGGGCTTCCGGAGCTGCTCGGACGCGACCTCGCCTACACGCTCACCTCCCCGCAGGGCTACGGGTTCACCGGGATCGCGGTCGCGCTGCTGGGCCGCAACCACCCACTCGGCATCGCGCTCGGGGCGCTGCTCTGGGCGTTCCTGGACAAGTCGGCGCTCGCGCTCGACAACGTGGGGGTGCCGCGGGAGATCGTTCTGATCATGCAGGGATCGGTCGTGCTGTCCGTGGTCATCGCGTATGAGATCGTGCGCCGATACGAGCTCGCGGCCGAGCAGCGCCGGGTCGCCGCGCAACTGCGCAGCGCCGCAGCTGCGGAGAAGGTGGCGTCGTGACAGCCCTGACGAGGGCGCCCGTGTCAGCGGCTCCCCAGTCCGATCCGCGGCGCCCCCGCATCCCGACATGGGTGCGTGTCGTGAGCGTGGTCGCGGCCGGAGTGGTGATCCTCTCGGTCACCGCCACCCTGACCGGGCAGTACCAGCTGACCTCGCGGGGCACCACGCAGGCGGCGGTCCTGCTGCTGCTCCCGATCCTGTTCGCCGGTCTCGGCGGCCTGTGGTCCGAGCGCGCAGGGGTCATCAACATCGGCCTCGAGGGCATGATGATCCTCGGCACCTGGGGTGCGGCCTGGGCCGGTTACCAGTGGGGGCCGTGGGCGGCGGTCCTCGGTGGCATCGTCCTCGGTGCGCTCGGCGGGCTGCTGCACGCCGTCGCGACCGTGACGTTCAACGTCAACCACATCGTGTCCGGCGTCGCGATCACCCTGCTCGGCATGGGCGTGACGAAGTACCTGTCGACGCTGTTGTTCGAGCCGATCTCGCAGAACCCGCGCCAGTCACCTCGGGTCGAGGCGTTCAACACGTTCTCCGTGCAACCGGTGGCCGACAGCCTGGCGTCCGTCGAGTCCCAGCAACGTGTCCTGCTCTCCGACGTGGCGGGGTTGCTCGGCGGCCTGCTCAGCGGGCTCACGCCACTCGTGATCATCGGGTTCGCGCTCGTCCCGATCAGCTACCTGGTGCTGTGGCGCACGCGCTTCGGGCTGCGGCTGCGCTCCTGCGGGGAGAACCCGGTGGCCGCCGAGTCGCTCGGGGTCAAGGTCGTCACCTACAAGTACGTGGGCGTGGTCATCTCGGGCGCACTCGCCGGCCTGGGCGGCGCGGCGCTGACGCTCAACCCCGGCCAGCTCGGCTACCTGGAGGGCCAGACCGGCGGCCGCGGGTACATCGGGCTCGCCGCGATGATCTTCGGCAACTGGCGTCCCGGTGGGCTGCTCGCGGGTTCGGCGCTGTTCGGTTACGTCGACGGAGTCCAGCTGCGGGCCGGCGGCGAGGCCGTGCACGGCCTGCTCTACGGGGCGACGATCCTCGCCGTCGGGCTCGCGGTGGTGTGGGTGGCGCGGCGCCGGTGGCGCGCGGCGTTGATCGCAGCGGTCGCGGGCGCCGTGGTGTACGGCGTCTACTACTCCATCGACACGGTGCCGCGCGAGTTCGCGGCGTACGCACCGCAGCTCGTCACGCTGCTGGTGCTCGCGGTGGCGTCACAACGACTGCGGCCCCCAGCGGCCATCGGCCTCGAGTACCGGCGGGGCGAAGGTGACTGAGCCCGACTGGGGCGCGCTGCGCGAGGCCGCGGTAGCGGCGGCCGGATCGGCCTACGCGCCCTACTCGCACCTGCAGGTCGGGGCAGCGGCGGTGTGCGACGACGGCCGTGTGGTCACCGGGTGCAACGTGGAGAACGCCTCGTACGGGCTCGGCCTGTGCGCGGAGTGCACGATGGCCGGGCAGCTGCAGCTCACCGGCGGGGGCCGGTTCGTCGCGGTGGCCTGCCGGTCCGGCGCCGGTGACCTGTTGATGCCGTGCGGGCGCTGCCGGCAGATCCTCTACGAGTTCGGCGGCCCTGACTGCCTGGTCGACACCCCGCGCGGGATCCTCCCGATGCGGGAGGTGCTGCCCGACGCGTTCGGGCCCGCCGACCTCCCGGACCCGGGAGCCTGAGCGCATTTCCGCTGCCCGGGGGGGCAGTGCCCGGGTGGCCGCCGCCCCTCGCGGGATGTCACGCAGTCCGAGCCGGCGTGAGTGCGATACAGAATCTGGTCCTGCTCGCAGATGATGTAGGTCGACGGGATCGTCTTCCAGGCCGCCTGCGACAGCTCCTCCTCGAACGCGCGTGTGCACTGCGGCCTGAGCTGCGCGACCGGGCGGTGGCCCTCGTCCTCGAGCAGGTTCGAGCCGCTCCCAGCACCAGGATCCGTGCCAGGCGCCGTGCACCAGGCAGCAGCGCGTGGCGGGGATGTCCCGGTCCGTCTTTGCTCCCCGGTTCAAGGCGCTCGTCGGCGCCACGCCGGTGGAGTACCTGCTCCGCCTGCGGGTGCACTCCGCGTCGCGGATGCTGCGGGACACCGGCCGTACGATCGCCTCGATCGCCGGCACGACGGGCTACGGATCCGAGAGCGCGCTCAGCACCGCGATCAAGCGCGTGATGGGCGTTTCCGCCGGGGAGTACCGACTGCGAGCCGCGAATCGGGCCCGTGGATCGTCCCTGGGATCCTGAGGCGTCGTGATCCACGAGCACCCGAGGAGCAGCGTGCCCAGCGCGGTCCACAACATCAGCGCGGTCGAGGTCATCACCGCCAAGCGGGACGGCGGGCGGCTGTCCGACGAGCAGATCGACTGGGTCGTCTCGGCGTACACGCACGGGGACGTCGCCGACGAGCAGATGGCATCGCTCGCGATGGCCATCCTGCTCAACGGCATGGACGCCGAGGAGATCGCGCGCTGGACGCAGGCGATGATCGACTCCGGGGACGTGCTGTCGCTGGGGGCAGTCGGCCGTCCGCTGGTGGACAAGCACTCCACGGGCGGCGTCGGTGACAAGATCACGCTCCCGCTGGCCCCTCTCGTCGCCGCGTGCGGCGCGGCGGTGCCGCAGCTGTCCGGCCGCGGGCTCGGCCACACGGGCGGCACCCTCGACAAGCTGGAGTCCATTCCGGGCTGGCGGGCGTCGCTGTCGCTGGACGAGATCGCGGCGCAGCTCTCCGACGTGGGGGCGGTGGTGTGCGCGACCACGCCGACGCTGGCGCCCGCCGACCGCAAGCTCTATGCGCTGCGCGACGTCACCGGCACCGTCGAGTCGATCCCGCTGATCGCGAGCTCGATCATGAGCAAGAAGATTGCCGAGGGCACGGGTGGGCTGGTGCTCGACGTCAAGGTCGGGTCCGGGGCGTTCATGAAGACCCGGGAACGGGCGCGCGAGCTCGCGGAGACGATGGTGCGGATCGGCAGCGCACACGGACTGCCCACCACCGCACTGCTCACCGACATGTCGGTGCCGCTCGGGCGGGCCGTCGGCAACGCGCTCGAGGTGGCCGAGTCGGTGGAGGTGCTGCGTGGAGGAGGCCCGGCCGACGTCGTCGAGCTGACGGTGGTGCTCGCCCGGGAGATGCTGGCGCTGGCCGGCATCACCGACCTCGACCCGGCCGAGGTGCTCTCCTCCGGAGCCGCCTACCCCGTGTGGGAGCGGATGATCGCGGCGCAGGGCGGCGACCCGTCGGCGCCCCTGCCGAGGGCAACGCACGTCGAACCGGTGCTCGCCGAGCGTTCGGGCGTGCTGACCGGGTGCGACGCCATCGCCGTCGGGGTGGCGGCGTGGCGGCTGGGGGCCGGGCGCGCCCGCAAGGAGGACACGGTGCAGGCCGCGGCCGGGGTGCTGCTGCTCGCCAGGCCAGGGGACGAGGTCGAGGCGGGCCAGCCGCTGCTGGAGCTGCACACCGACACGCCCGACGCGATGCCCGGCGCGCGTGCCGCCCTGGCCGACGGGCTGGTGATCTCCGACGAGCCGGCTGCCCGCGGCCCCCTGCTCGTGGACACGATCCGTCCCTAGGAGAGGAGTGCACTCCGAGAGAGGAGCCCCCTACCGCACCGCGCCGAGGATCTCGTCGAACGACTCGGTGAGCCTCGTCGCCGTGGTGGTGTCGGCGTTGACCACGTACACGTCGACCGTCCGCCCGCTGCTGGAGACGGCTCCCTCGACCACGGTGCCGTCGCGCTGACATACCTGCGCGCCCACTGCGGCCACCGAGTCGGTCACCCTCCCGCCGTTCTCCGTGCACGAGCGTTCGAACGCACTGCGGGCCGTCGCCGCATTCGCCCCGGTGACCACGTCCACCCGCAGCACCAGCGGATCACCACCGCTCTGTGGGTGATGGGGCGCCGTGAAGAGGCACATCGTCCCCCTGACCGACTCCTGGGTCTCCAGGGGTTGGTCGGCTCTCGTGTCGCTGAGGTCCCAGGACAGGGAGGTGGCGTTCGAGAGATCGTCCGTGCTGAGCGCGCAGGCGCGACCAGCAGGATCCGCGGCAGGCGCCGAGGCCGAACCCGATCCCGGGCCTCGGTCCGCGGGCTGCTCCACCGACGAACCGCACGCAGTGGTGGCCGCGCAGACAGCAGCGATCGCGAGAAGTCCTCGAGTTCGAGGCATGGCTCCCCATCTCACGGGCGCAGGCGTCGGAGTATCCCATCCCGGCGCAGGTCGTGCCGACGGGCGGCGCGGGTCAGTCGTCGGGGTCGTCGGTGACGGTGTCGCTGACCGATGCCCCGTTGGGCGACTTCACGATCACCTTGCGCGCCCGGCGCTGCGTCGGACGCGGCGGGGGCGGGGGCGACTGAACGGCGGCACCGCGGCCCAGGATCAGCTCCGCGAAGGTGGCCATAGCCTCGTCGAGCTGACCGGCGTTGCGCCGCTCGGACTCCTCGTTGGCCTGCTCCACCAGGTTCCTCAGCGAGTGGGTGTCGGGCCGGTCCACCAGCGCGGCGTCGAGCTTGCCGAACTTCTGCTCGATCTCGCCGCCCAGCGAGCCGAGGCGCCCGGACAGCCCCTCCTCGAGCGCGTCCAACCGGCCACCCACGGCGTCCAGCCGCAGGGCCAGCGACTCCAGCCGCTGTGCGAGGCCGTCCAGCGGCTCCGTCGGGTCGACGGCAGGGCGAGCGGCGAGGTCCTCGAGCCGCCGGTGCAGCCCGATGCTGGTGTCGCCGAGCAGGTTGCGCATGCCCTCATCCGACTCGTCCATGGCGCGGACGGCCGCGTCGAGCTGCTCGCGGACGGTGCGCTCGATGCCGTCGATCCGCTCCTTGATCGGAGTGCCGACCGACGACGGCATGGCGTCGAGCCGCATCTCGTGGCGGTCGAGGCGGTTGTCGAGGTCGTCGAGGCGCTTGTGCAGGCCGCCGAGCCGGTCGTCGAGCCCGTCCATCCGGCCCGAGACGCCCTCCAGTCGCCCGGCCATGCCGTCCAGCCGCCCGTCGAGCTGGGCGATCGGCTTGGCCATCTTGTCCGGCAACGCCTCGACGGCCCGTAGGACGGCCGCGATGGCGGCGTCCTGGGCGTCGAGCTTGGCCACCGTCTCGTCAAGGCGCTCGGCCAGGACGCTGACCTCGGTGCGGTCGGGCAGCTCGGTGAGCCGCTTGCGTACGGTGCCGAGCGCGTCGAGCGCGGCGAGCCGGGCATGGATCTCGTCGAGCGAGTCGAAGATCTGCTGCTGCTCGCTGTCGCGGATTTCCGCGGCTCGCATCAGCATGCCGCGCATACGGTCGAAAGAGAGCGTGGAGTCATTGCTCATGGCGGCGGGGAGCTTCCTCTGAGCCGGACAACGGGGAGTGCCCACGCAGCGTAGCGACCCGTATCGCTCACCGAACCGCGGCTCCCCATTCGGAGGCGCGTAGCCCGATCGGAGCAGCACGCGGCCCGGTTGCGTCACCGGCAGCAGCGGTGCAACCGCCCACGTCGGGGAGGTGTCCAGCCATCGAGCGCACGCGGCGGTCGGTTCATCTCAGGTTCGGAGGTACGACGCGCCGTTGACATCGACGATCGCGCCGACGGCCGACTCCGTCCCCGGGGTGGCGAGGAAAACGACGACGCGGGCGATCTCCTGCGGCGTCGCGGTCCTTCCGAGCGGGCTCTGCGCGCGGATCGCGACTCCGCCGGGTCCGTCGAGGTAGGCCGTCGTCATATCGGTCTCGACGAACCCCGGCGCGACTGCGGTGACGTAGATGCCGTGCGGCGCCAACTCCTGCGCGAGCGACTGGCTGAGGCTGTTCAGCCCGGCCTTGCTCGCCCCGTACGCCGTGTGCTCCGGTTCGCCCCGGAAGGCGCCCCGGGAGGTGACGTTCACGATCCGTCCGCCGCCTGCGGCGACCATGTGGGGCACCACGCAGCGCACGAGGTTCGCCGGCCCGATCAGGTTGGTGTCGATCGTCTGCCGCCATGCCTCCTGCCACGCCGCGTAGTCCGTGGTCAGGACCGGGTGCTGCACGAAGATGCCGGCGTTGTTGACGAGCACGTCGACGCGCCCGAGGCGGTCGACCACCGTCTGCACGAGGTCCTGCACCTGTGCGGCGTCGGCCACATCGGCCTGGAGCGCCAGGTGGGGCCCTGGCGGGAGCGCCGCGATCACCTCCTCGGCCGCGCGGCGGTCCTGTCGGTACTGGATCGCGAGGGTGGCGCCCCCGGCCGCGAACTCGAGGGCGACCGCCCGACCGATACCGCGTGAACCGCCCGTGACGAGCACGACGTTGCCGTCGAAGATCATGCGACCAGCATGTCAGCCGGGGCTACGGCGGGGAGAGCCGGTGGTGGGGCCTGGGGAGCTTGCCGAGTCCATCCCGACCGGTAAGCGCGGTGCGGGTGCCGAGCGTCGGGTTGTTCGGTCACGAAGGCGAGTGGTGTTCTAGCGTGACGGGGTGCCCGCGCCGCTGAACGTCGACTCCGTCCGGGACGCACCGAAGGTGCTGCTCCACGACCACCTCGACGGCGGGCTACGGCCTGCCACGGTCGTCGAGCTCGCCGATGCCGCCGGCTACACGGGCCTCCCGAGCACCGACGTCGATCAGTTGGGCGGGTGGTTCCTGGCCGCCTCGCACTCCGGCTCCCTCGAGCTCTACCTGGAGACCTTCGGGCACACCGTCGGGGTGATGCAGAGCGCCGACGCGCTGGTCCGGGTGGCTGCGGAGTGCGCCGAGGACCTGGCCACCGACGGCGTGGTCTACGCCGAGGTGCGGTTCGCGCCCGAGCTGCACGTGGAGAACGGGCTCGCGCTCGACGCGGTGGTGGAGGCCGTGCTGGAGGGCTTCCGGGTCGGCTCGGCCCGGGCGGCCGAGCGCGGACGGAGGATTCGCGTCGGCTGCCTGCTCACTGCGATGCGGCATGCCGCGCGGTCGCGGGAGATCGCGGAGCTGGCGGTGCGCTACCGGGACCTCGGGGTGGTCGGGTTCGACATCGCCGGTGCCGAGGCCGGTTTCCCACCCACGCGCCACCTGGACGCGTTCGAGTACCTGCGCCAGCAGAACGCGCACTTCACGATCCACGCGGGCGAGGCGTTCGGGCTCCCCTCCATATGGGAGGCACTGCAGTGGTGCGGAGCCGACCGGCTCGGGCACGGCGTGCGGATCGTCGACGACATCACGCTCGGCGCCGACGGCACGCCCCGGCTGGGCCTGCTCGCCGCCTACGTGCGTGACATGCGCATCCCGCTCGAGATGTGCCCCACGTCCAACGTGCACACCGGTGCGGCCAAGTCACTCGCCGACCACCCCATCGGCCTGCTCACCAAGCTCCGGTTCCGGGTCACGGTCAACACCGACAACCGGCTCATGTCGGATGTTTCCCTGACGAGCGAGATGACAGCGCTCGCGGAGACGTTCGACTACGGCTGGGCCGACCTGCAGTGGTTCACCGTCAACGCGATGAAGTCCGCCTTCATCGGGTTCGACGAGCGGCTCGCGCTGATCAACGACGTGATCAAGCCAGGGTACGCGGCGCTGATGGCCTGACGGCCTCGCGCAGGTCAGTGCACGGCGAGGCGCGCCGTGAACCCCTCGACCAGCTCCCGGAACTTCGCGGCCTCGGCGTCGAACGGAGGGCTGGGCGCGAGCCGGGTGGGATCGGGCTTGATCACGAACGAGACGAGCCAGCCGAGGGGCTGCGACTCCGCGAGTGCCTCGCGGGCGTCGTCGTCGTCCGCCCAGTCGCCCACGTCCAGCAACAGCTCGACGGCCAGCTCCAGCTGGGAGGGGTCGACCGCGAGCGTGCCCTCCGTGATGTCGTCGTCGAGCCCCGTGAGGGTGTAGGCGTTCAGCTCGTCAACCTCCACCTCCAGCTCGCCGACCGCGGCCCGTTCGACGACCTCCGACCACGTCGACGCGGCGACGAGGTCGTGCCCGTCGGCGCCGTCCTCGCCGATCCACCGGGCGAGCGCCCGCTCGGAGGTGAAGACGTCGATCTTGCCGTCGGAGCCCAGGAAGATCGGGGCGTCGTCGAGGTAACAGCGCAGCGTGACGTACTCGCCGTCGCGGGTCGTGATCCGGACCGGGTCGATGCCGACCTCCTCCCAGAAGCTCGCGGGTTCGTCCTCCTCGTCCTCGTCCCCGTCCTCGTCGAGGGTGATGACGGCGGCCTCGTCGGCCTCGTCGACGATCACGATCTCCTTCTCCGCCGCGGCCAGCGCTGCCGCGTCGACCTCCGGGGTGTCGACGAGGTCGTCGAGCGCGTCGATCACGTCGTCCCACCGCTCCGCGATCGTGTCCACCATCTGCGACCACAGCCGCGCGCCCTCGCGTCCGACGAACGGCAGGGTGCCCTGGCGCAGCAGGCCGAAGGCGGGCGCGGAGTCGAGCACCTCGGTGACGACGTCCAGCTCGCAGACGTCGGCGATCGACCGCACCATGTCGCTGATCTCGGCCAGCTCGCCGACGGTCCAGGTGTCGGGGTCGTCAGCCGCCAGCTCGGGCACCCCGACGATGTCGTAGCGCTGCGTCTCCTGCGGCGTCAGCTCGCCGACGGTGAGGTCCGGCACCACCGACCATGCTGGGTGATCGATCAGGTCGTGCTCGGTGGCCGTGCGGACGAACGCGGCGAGCTGGGCGACCTCGGGAAACGCGAACAGCGACTCGTCGTCGCCGAGAAACGCCTCCCACTCCTCGCCGTCCTCGCGCCACCGCGGGGCCCACAGGGTGACGAGGTCCCCCTCGGTGAGGGAGAGCTGGATCGGGACGATGTCGCTGGCCACAGGGAAAGAGTAGGCCGCGTGCTGGTCAGTGCCCGACCGGGTGCCAGACGGTCTTGATCTCGGTGACTGCCCGGAGCCGCGCGGTTCCCGGCGGTCGCAGCGGGTCGTACTCGCTCCCGATACGGGGCAGAACGCGCTTGACGGTGGCCGCTGCGGCGCGCTCCAGGTCGGGAGCCAGCTCCTGTGGCGCGCCCGTGAGGTCGAGCGCCTGTACCTCGGCGTGGGAGGCGAGCCACGGCGCCAGCTCGGCGACGCGTCCGGTGAGGAGGTTCGCGACCCCATCCGGGAGGTCGGATGTGGCGAGCACCTCGGCGAGCTCGATCGCGGGCAGCGGCCTCTGCTCCGATGCGACGACCACTGCGGTACACCCGGCCGCGAGCACCGGAGCGAGCACGTCGACCAGCCCGAGCAGCGACGACGACTGCGGTGCGAGCACGGCGACGACGCCGGTCGGCTCCGGGGTGGACCAGTTGAGCATCGGACCGGCCACCGGGTTGACCGAGCCGAGCACCGTGGCGATCTTGTCGGTCCACCCGGCGTACCAGACCCACCGGTCGATCGTGGCGTCCACCAGCGTGGAGGCGCGCTCGCGTGGCACCCCCTCGGCTGCGACGACGTCGTCGACGAACTGGTCGTGACGGCCCTGCAGCATCTCCGCGACGCGGTAGAGCACCTGCCCCCTGTTGTACGCGGTGGCGCCCGACCAGCCGCGGAACGCCGAGCGTGCGGCGCTCACCGCGTCACGGACGTCCTTGCGCGAGGCGAGCGCGGCGTGCGCGAGAAGCGTGCCGCCCGCGTCGCGGACTGGGTAGCTGCGGCCGGACTCCGACCGCGGGAAGGCGCCGCCGACGTAGAGCTTGTAGGTCTTGGCGACGCCGAGGCGACCGTCGACGGGCGCGGACTTGCTCATGCCGCCGAGCCTACGGCCGCATTCGCCGCGCATGCGCGAGTCGCCCGTTTCCCGCCCCCGAGTCGCCCGGGGCGCGCAGGGAGCTCAGGGCGGGGGGCCGGCTGCCGTGCGGCCACCGCGCGGGATGACGCCGGCCTCGTGGGCGAGAACGGCGGCCTCGACCCGGTTGCGGACGCCGAGCCGCCGGAAGATCGCGCTCACGTAGACCTTCACGGTGCCCTCGACCACGTGGATCCGCTCGGCGATCTCGGCGATCTCGGCGTTCGACATCCCGGAGCCGAGGAGCCCGAGTACCTCTCGTTCGCGGTTGGTCAGCCCATCGATCTGCTGTGCGGCGCCGAGGCGCGACCCGGTGGCGGCCTGAGCTTCTATCTGCCCACCTTCGTCGA
>JAODNO010000629.1 GCA_025465235.1 Pseudonocardia sp. | reverse complement strand
GCAGCAGCGGTTGCCCACGACGACCGGGAGATGCCGCACCTGCGCGGACGCCAGTACGTGCAGGGCGGTCGACAACGGGCAGTCGGGGGTGATGGCCACCAGGTGGGTCGTCATGACCCGGGTGATCGGCGGATCGTCGTCCAGTGTCTTCGGGGGTGCCGCCAGCCGGCGCGGATGGGTCATCGCGTGCTCCTCGGGTGAGGTTCGGGACGAGCGTGACGCACGGGCGAGGTTCCTACCCCGGACCGGTGGTCGCCACCCCCCTCTGAGACATCCGCCCTGCCCCGGGCCTTCCCGGACGGGCACGGTGGTCACATGCGCGCATGGGTGGTGGAACGTCCCGGCCCGATCGAGAGTGGCCCCCTGCGGCCGGTGGAGCTGCCGGAGCCGGATCCGCGACGCGGGGAGGTCCGTGTCCGGGTGCTCACCTGCGGGGTGTGCCGCACGGACCTGCACCTGGCGGAGGGGGATCTGCCTCCGCGGCGGCCGCGGACGGTGCCGGGGCACGAGATCGTCGGCGTCGTCGACGCCCGCGGGCCGGAGGCCGAGCGGTTCGCCCTCGGGGACCGGATCGGGATCGCCTGGCTGCGCCGGACGTGCGGGCGCTGCCGCTGGTGCAGGACGGGCCGGGAGAACCTGTGCCCGTTCGCGGCCTTCACCGGGTGGGACGCCGACGGCGGGTACGCCGAGTACGCGGTGGTCCCCGAGGCCTTCGGCTATCGGCTGCCCGGGAGGCTGGGCGATGCCGAGGCGGCCCCGCTGCTCTGCGCGGGGATCGTCGGGTACCGGGCCCTCAAGCGGGCGGAGCTGCCGCCCGCCGGGCGGCTGGGGATCTACGGGTTCGGGGCGTCGGCGCACATCGTCGCGCAGGTGGCGGTGGCGCAGGGTGCTGCCGTGCACGTGCTGACCCGCTCCGCAGCGGCGCGAGAGCTGGCCCTCGAGCTGGGTGCGGCCTCGGCCGGTCCCCCGGACGCCGGCCCGCCCGAACTGCTCGACTCGGCCGTGCTGTTCGCCCCGTCGGGGGATCTCGTCCCGGTCGCGATGCGGGCGCTGGACCAGGGCGGCACGCTGGCGGTGGCCGGGATCCACCTGTCCGACGTGCCGCGGCTCGTGTACGGCGAGGAGCTGTTCCGGGAGAAGCAGCTGCGCAGCGTCACGGCCAACACCCGCGCGGACGGCGAGGAGTTCCTACGGCTGGCCACCGCGTTGCACGTGCGGCCCACCGTCTCCGTGCGCCCACTGGACGAGGCCGACAGGGTGCTCGCCGACCTCGCAGCGGGCAGGGTGACCGGTGCGGCCGTCCTGGCCCCCTGACGACCGGGCGGGCCAGCTCCCCGTGCCCGTCGGGCTGCGGTCAGAGCCGGCCGCCGGTCTGCGCCAGTATCTGGCGGACGCGCTGCTTGGCGAGCCGGGTGTAGCGGTAGACGGCGGCACGGGCGGCGTCGCCGTCACCCTGCTCGACCCCGTTGGTGATCTGACGCTGGGCGTCGACGAACTCCTCCGAGGTCACCGGCGTGACGCCGAAGCTGCGGGTCATGACGGTCTTGATGCTCAGCCGGCCGAATGCCGCGGTGAGCGCCCCGTTGTGGGCCAGCGACACCAGGCCCTCGTGGAAGGCGTAGTTGGCGTCGAGATAGCGGTCGAAGTCGACGAAGCGGTCTCCGACGAGCAGCGCCGCCATGGCCTCGAAGCGGCTGCGCAGGTTGGCCAGCTCCTCATGGGGCACGCGGCCGACGACCATGTCGATGACGCCGAGCTCGATCGCGCAGGGTGCGTCGAAGGTCTCGTCGGAGGTGCGGGTGTCGAACGGGACGATGACGTACCCGCGGTCCGGGTCGCGCCGCACGAGCCCGTCGGCGGTGAGCCTCGTCAGCGCGTAGAACGCGGCCGACTTCTCCACCCGCAGGCGGTAGGCGAGGTCGTCGAGCTGGAGGACGGCGTCAGCGGCGTACATCCGTTCGAGCAGCCGCTGACGTGCCTGCTGGTAGACCGCGTCGTCCCGGGCGAACTCGAAGCGACCGAAGCCGCCGCGGAAGTAGGTGAGCGGGCTGCCCTCCTCCGCCTTCGCGTCCACGACCCGGCCGAGGAAGACGGTGTGCGTGCCACCCGTCACCTCCTCGACGACCTCGCACTCGATGTGGGCGAGCGCGTCGGCGAGCACCGGCATCCCGAGGGTGCCGTCGAGTACCGCGACACCGGCGAACTTGCTGTCGCTGTGGACCGCGAACTGCTGGGCGAGGTGCTCATGGCCCTCGCCCAGCACGTTGACCGCGAACGCGCCCGCTCGCGAGACGGCGCGCGACGTCGGGGAGCTTCTGTTCAGGCAGGCGAGCATCATGGGTGGCGTGAGCGACAGGGATGTCACCGAGCTCGCGGTCATGCCGAACTCGCCGTCGGGGGTCCGGGTCGTCACCACCGTCACGCCGCTCGGCAGGTGCCCTACGACATGGCGGAACGTCCCCGCATCGAACTCGGGGGAATCTGCGGTAATCGGAGCCATCGCCGGAACCGCGTCCTCTCCTCCAGGCGGCGGGACGCGTACCAGTACACCGACTGCCAGGGCGGATGGGGATGGCGGAACGTGTCAGACGAGCGCCCCCGCGATGGCAGAGGCCGTGACCCGTCCCCCGGCTCACGGAGCACGTCATCGCCTGCCGGCCAACTTGACGGTGGCCGCCACTGCGTCCGACGGCTCCCCGGCCTTGACTGGTGGGGACCGCGGACCCGCAGCCGAAGGAGAGCGTCGTGAGACTCGGCTACTTCGCCATGCCGATGCACCCGCAGGGACGGGACTGGTCGGAGACGCTCCGGGAGGACCGGGAGGCGGTCGTGCTGGCCGACCGCCTGGGCTTCTACGACGCGTTCATCGGTGAGCACCTCACCGACCGCCACGAGAACATCACCAACAGCATGATCTTCCTCGCCACGCTCGTCCCGGAGACCGATCAGATCAGGCTGGCCACGGGAACGACCAACCTGTCACATCTGCACCCGGCCCTCGTGGCCGTGCACGCCGCAATGTTCGACCACCTGTCGGGTGGGCGATTCATCCTCGGCGTCGGCATCGTCGGGCGGCCCCTCCAGCGGCCGCGGCCCGAGATCGTCGGAACGGTCGTAGCGCCGTTCTCGAAGGGTGTCGTGGCCATGGGGGCGCGCGACTTCCACCCGTTGTCCGCCAACTTCCTCCTGCCCCAGTGGGTGGCCACGCACTGGCCCAACTACGCGCAGGGCAAGGAGTCGGTCGGCGCGCACGTCTCGACCGGCGACTGGCGCATCGCCCGCACGATCTTCGTGGCCGAGGACGCCGCCGTGGCCGAGCGGTACGGGCGCACCGACGCCAACAGCCCGTACCGCTACTACTACGTCTATGCCGGCCTCGACTGGGTCGACCCCGAGCTCGCGAAGCAGTCGATGGAGCTGATGGCGACGAAGGTGATGCCACTGGTGAACGACGCCATCCGGACGAGCGACAGGGCCGCCGCGAGCGGGACGCGAGCCTGACGTGGCCGATCCCGACGGCCGGGCGCAGCACGACCGCATGCCACCTGTCCCCGATGCGGACATGACCCCGGCGCAGCAGGCTGCTCTCGCGGCCATCACCGCAGGCCCGCGCGGTGGCGTCGGCGGACCGTTCGTGCCGTTGCTCCGCAGCCCCGAGCTCATGACGCGCCTGCAGCTGACGGGGGAGTACCTGCGCTTCGCCAGCCCACTGGAGCGCAGGCTGTTCGAGATGGCGGTCCTGTTCGTCGCCCGCTGGTGGGACCAGGAGTTCGAGTGGAGCCACCACCATCCGCTCGCCCTCGCCGCCGGTCTCGACCCGGCGATCGTGGACGCCATCGCCCACGATCGACGTCCGGAGGAGATGGACGAGGCGGCCGCGGCCGTGTGGGACCTGCTCGACGAGCTGCACCGCACGAGGGGCGTCACCGACGCGACCTACGCCCGCGTCCTGGCGCAGCTGGGGGAGGCGGGTGTGGTGGAGCTCGTCGGGACGGCCGGCTACTACACGACGCTAGCGATGACCATGAACACGGCGCGCACGCCCGCCCCCGGCGGACCGTTCCTGCCTCCGCGGCACCCGGCCACGGAGGACGGACGATGACGCCGCGGCCCGTCGGCGTCGTCGGCCTCGGGGTGATGGGGTCGGCGATGAGCAGCCATCTGCTCGCCGCGGGCTTCCCGGTCCTCGGCTTCGACATCGACCCCGGCCGCCGCGCCGAACACGAGGCGCGCGGTGGCACGGTGTGCGACAGCGCGGCCGACGTGGCCCGCAGCGCGGACGTCGTCGTCACCTCGTTGCCGAGCGCGGCCGCCCTCGTGGACGTGCTGGACGGCGAGGGCGGCCTGCACGGTCGCGGCCGACCAGGGCTGGTCGTCGTCGAGACGAGCACGCTGTCGGAGTGAGGGAGGGAACCCCTTGTGACCGGACGCCCCGAGGTCGCGGTGCTGGGCGGCTCGCTGATCGGCCTGACCGCAGCGCTCGTGCTGCGTGACATCGGCTGCGACGTCCATGTCTACGAGCGCTCCCAGGTGCCGCTGGAGGGCCGGGGCGTGGGCATCGTGCTCCATCCCGTGACCGTCCGCTACCTGCTCGACCATGCGCTGCTCGACCTGGCCACCGTGAGCACGTCCGCCGCGTTCCACCGCTACCTCGCTCCCGACGGCGCGGTGCTGGTGCAGGCCGCTCGGCGGCACCACTTCACCGGGTACAACACGCTCTACGGCGCCCTCCTCGACGCGTTCGGTCGCGAGCGCTACCACCTCGGGCACGAGGCCGTCGGCATCGCGCAGCACGACGGCAGGGTCGAGCTGACCTTCGCCGACTCCGGCACCGCCACCGCCGACCTGCTCGTGGCGGCCGACGGGATCTCCTCGTTCGCCCGCCGCACCCTGCTGCCGGATACCCAGCAGCGTTACGGCGGCTACGTCGGATGGCGTGGGGTGGTGGACGAGCACGCGCTGTCGGCGGAGACGGTCTCTGCGCTGGACGACGCGCTGACCTACTTCGCCCCGCCCGGGACGCATGCGCTGACCTACCCGATCCCGCACTACGACGGCGCGGTCGAGCGTGGGAAGCGGCTGATGAACCTGGTCTGGTACCGCAACGTGCCGGATGGGGAGCCGTTGGCCGAGCTGCTCACAGACCGGACGGGCCGCCGTCGCGAGGTGTCGCTGCCGCCGGGGGCGGTGCGCGAGGAGTACCTGGAGGAGTTGCGTGCTGCCGCCGTCGGCCTGCCTCCTGCCCTCGCCGAGGTGGTGGCCGGAATTCCCGCGCCGTTCCTGCAGGTGATGATCGACGTGGAGGTGCCGCGGATGGCGTTCGGCCGGGTCTGTCTGGTCGGCGACGCGGCCTTCACGGTGCGCCCGCACGCCGCAGCGGCAACGGCCAAGGGCGCCGACGACGTGTGGGCGCTGGCGGCGGCGCTGGCCCGATGCGACGGCGACGTCGAGGCCGCCCTCCGCGCGTGGGAGCCGAGCCGGCTCGAGCTCGGCCGCGCACTGCTGCGACGCAACCGCGACCTGGGCGAGGGCGCGCAGTTCCGCGGCGACTGGGTCCCCGGCGACCCCGCGCTCACCTTCGGGCTGCGCGCACCGGGCGACTCCGCCGACATGCGCGTCACGTGAGCCCGGATGGCCACAGCTCATTTGATCGCCAGCGCGTTCAGCGGCGAGCCCGCTGCTCCCGTGATGGGCAGCGGTGCCGCCGACAGCATGAACTCGTAGGTGCCGTCCTGCGCGCAGTCCGCGCCGATCGCCTGCAGGTCCCAGATCTCCCCGAACGGGATCCCCATGTTGACCAGGGCCACGACGTGCAGCGGCTGGAACAGGTCGATCTCGTTCGGACGCACCTCGCACCCCCAGGTGTCCGTGGCGATGGCCGCGATGTCATGGGCGTGCAGCCATGGCGCGGTGTGCAATGACAGCCCGGGTGCGGGCCCGCCGTTGTAGTCGCCCCAGTCGCCACGGCGGGTCTCCGTCATGCCGGTGCGCACGATGATCGCGTCGCCGGTGCGGATCTCGACGCCCTGCGCCGACGCCCTCGCGTCGAGGTCGTCGGCGGTGATGGCGTAGCCCGGCTTCAGGCAGTCGACGCCGTGGTGGCGGGCCACGTCGAGCAGCACCCCGCGCATGACGAAGCTCGTGCGCAGGACCTCGATGCCGCAGCGCGCGGCCCCGCCCGCCGTGACGTGGCCGGCGTCGAAGCCGTTGTACATCTTCCCCTTCCAGAAGATGTGCGCGAGGCCGTCCCACTGGCTACCGGCCTGGTTGGGGTGACGAGGACGTCGTCGGCGAAGCCGAAGCCCTTCGACGGGCCGAAGCCGCCGGGCAGTAGCGCCTGCTTGCCGGCCAGGTAGTCGGTGCCGGTCGCGGTCATCATGTTGAGCGGGTTGGCGCGGAACCCGCCGGACTGCGGGCCCTTGAGGTCGAGCGGCAGGCCCATCGAGATGGCCTTGCCCTGGCGCACGAGCGCTGCGGCCGCCCGGATCTGCTCGGGGC